>NZ_JBXWPK010000019.1:0-70918 GCF_059611825.1 Ruegeria sp. CDSA221 | reverse complement strand
GCGTCCGGCCGTCTCTCCAACCCGTCCCACCGTCTCTCCAGTGTGTCACAAGCGCCTCAGCAGCGCCGGTGAAGGGGTATTTACGGATTAGGTCTGGGACCTGCAACCCCCAATCTGAAAAAACTTTGCATTTCTTAACAGAAACTTCTCTAGGTTAATGAAAACAACAGGTTAGCTTAACAATTCTCTCTTCCGAACCGGTAACGGACCGCACGGAACGGGGGAAAGAACAGCCCCTGGGCGGAATCGTACCCAATGCTGGGTATGCGCCCGGAACCGGGGCAAACAAAACGCCGCCCGAGTCTCCTCGGACGGCGCAAATTCTGCGAAGGTCGCAGGCTTACTTCAGATCGAACCTGTCTGCATTCATGACCTTGTTCCAGGCCGAGACGAAGTCGCAGACAAATTTGCCTTCTGCGCCTGCCTGACCGTAGACCTCGACCAGAGCCCGCAGCTGCGAGTTGGAGCCGAAGACCAGATCGACGCGGGTACCGGTCCACTTGACCTCACCGCTGGCGCGGTCCCGACCTTCATAGACGCCTTTGCCCGCGGGTTTCCATTCGGTGCCCATGTCCAACAGGTTGGTGAAGAAGTCGGTGCTGAGCGTGCCGACGCGTTCGGTCAACACACCATGCTTGGTGTCACCAAAATTGGCGCCGATCACGCGCAGACCGCCAACCAGCGCGGTCATTTCAGGCGCCGACAGCGTCAGCAGCTGGGCCTTGTCGACCAGAAGCTCTTCGGGTGAAACCGAATAATCCGTCTTCTGATAGTTGCGGAAGCCGTCGGCCTCGGGCTCGAGCACGGCAAAGCTGTCCACATCGGTCTGATCTTGCGTCGCATCGGTGCGGCCAGGTGTGAACGGAACCTCAACCTCCTGACCACCGGCCTTGGCGGCCTGTTCGACACCCACATTACCAGCCAGAACGATCACGTCGGCCAGAGACACTTTCTTGCCCCCGGATTGTGCGCCGTTGAACGCCGCCTGAACGCCCTCAAGCGCGGTCAGCGCCTTGGCCAGCTTCATCGGTTCGTTCGCGTCCCAGTCTCTCTGCGGAGCAAGACGGATACGCGCGCCATTGGCTCCGCCGCGCTTGTCCGAGCCGCGGAAGGTCGAGGCCGAAGCCCATGCGGTCGAAACCAGCTCGGACACCGACAGGCCAGTGGCCGCGATCTTAGCCTTCAGCTCGGCCACATCCGCGTCACCGATCAGCTCGTGATCCACGGCGGGGACATTGTCTTGCCACAGCAGTTCCTCGGCCGGAGATTCCTCGCCGATGTAATTCGAACGCGGGCCCATGTCGCGGTGGGTCAGTTTGAACCATGCACGGGCGAAAGCGTCAGCGAATTCTTCCGGGTTCTCGTGAAAACGCTTTGAGATCGGACCATAGATCGGGTCCATGCGCATCGCCATGTCGGCGGTGGTCATCATGGTTTTGACCTTCTTCGACGCGTCATGCGCCGCCGGGGCCATGTCTTCTTCTTTGACATTCACCGGTTCCCAAATCCACGCGCCCGAAGGGCTTTTGGTCAGGTTCCAGTCATATCCGAACAGCAGGTCGAAATAGCCGTTATCCCATTGGATCGGATTTGCGGTCCAGGCGCCCTCGACCCCTGAAGTGGTGGTATCGTCACCCTTGCCGGACCCAAACTTGTTGATCCAACCAAAGCCCATCTCTTCGATCGGGGCGGCTTCGGGTTCGGGGCCGACCAGATCGGGATCGCCCGCGCCATGCGCCTTGCCGAAGGTGTGACCACCAGCAACCAGAGCAACGGTTTCCTCGTCATTCATTGCCATACGGCCAAAGGTGTCGCGGATGTCACGACCCGAAGCCAGAACGTTGGGCTCTCCGTCCGGACCTTCAGGGTTTACATAGATCAGGCCCATCTGCACTGCGGCCAGTGGGTTTTCCAGATCGCGCTCACCGGAATACCGGCTCTGCGGATTGTCGGTCGGGGCCAGCCATTCTGTCTCGGTTCCCCAATAGATGTCTTCTTCGGGGGCCCAGATATCGGCACGGCCGCCGGCAAAACCAAAGGTTTTGCCACCCATGGATTCGATGGCGCAGTTACCTGCCAGGATCATCAGGTCAGCCCAGGAAATCTGGTTTCCGTATTTTTGCTTGATCGGCCACAGCAGACGACGCGCCTTGTCGAGGTTACCGTTGTCCGGCCAACTGTTGAGCGGCGCAAAACGCTGGTTCCCGGTCGAGGCCCCGCCACGGCCATCTGCCGTCCGGTAGGTGCCTGCACTATGCCAGGCCATCCGAATGAACAGACCACCATAATGGCCATAATCCGCCGGCCACCACTCCTGTGAATCCGTCATCAGCGCATATAGGTCTTCTTTCAGCGCCTTCATATCCAGCTTTTTGAACTCTTCAGCATAGTCGAAATCCGAACCCAGAGGATTCGAAGCCGCTCCGTGCTGGTGCAGGATCGACAGGTTTAGCTGGTTCGGCCACCAATCCCGGTTGGAACGGGTTCCAGCGCCGTGCATCACAGGGCATCCGCCTGCTTTGGGGTTATCACTTCCGTCCATATCGGTCTCCAATCCTAGCTAATATCCGGCGATCTTGCGCAGTGAAATTCGTGGTAATCAAGAACACAGATTCAAGACACGTTTTCCCCATCCAAATACACTGAGCATCTGGCAAGGGTATCGGTATTCCTGAAGTCCTGACCTAGTCAGAAATAGCAAATTGCATTCATGCATAAAAGTTTTGTTTAATGATGAAAACCATAGGAAATAATTATGAAGAGAACATCCCCGGATCCCGTGCAATCGGAGCAATTTTCAAATCCCTGAATAACCTTGGGTCACATATAGACCACAGCCCTTGTTTTTCATCCGTATGCGACCACTGTCTTTATGAACGACACGAGCGCGGGTTCTTTTGTTCGGATCCGCGCCTAATACAGATTGACCGGCGTATTTGACTGCCGGTTCCGAAAATTTTTGGAGTCTGAATGCAATTTGACTATGTAATTGTCGGCGCAGGATCCGCCGGTTCGGTTCTTGCCGGTCGTCTGAGCGAAGATCCTGGAATACGTGTCTGCCTTCTTGAAGCCGGAAACGGCGGCAACGGCATGCTTACCAGATTGCCCGCGGCAACAGTGGCCTCGCTGCCGGGGCGGCCGAAAATCAACAACTGGGCATTTGAAACCGTGGCCCAACCGGGGCTGAACGGCCGCAAAGGATATCAGCCGCGCGGCAAGACGGTGGGCGGGTCCAGCGCGATTAACGCAATGTTGTACGTCCGGGGTCAGCGTCAGGACTATGATGGCTGGGCTGAACTGGGCTGTGCCGGTTGGGACTGGGACAGCGTCCTTCCCTATTTCAAGATGTCCGAACATAACGAAGATGGCGCCGACGACCATCACGGCGACAGCGGCCCTCTGCACGTGTCAAACCAGAAACAGCCGCGCCCGATCACGCTTGCCTTTATTGAAGCTGCCGAACAGATGCAGCACCGCCAAAGCCGGGACTTCAACCGGGGCGATAACGAGGGCGTTGGTCTGTATCAGGTCACACAGTTTCACGACCCCTCGAAGAATGGCGAGCGATGCTCGGCAGCGGCAGCCTATGTCTTTCCGGTCATGGACCGCCCAAACCTGACGGTCATTACCGACGCCCATGCCAAAGAGCTGACCTTTGAAGGAAAGCGGGCCACCGGTGTGGTGTACAGGAAAAAGGCCAAAGGTGCGGATATCACTGTCTCCGCCAGGCGCGAGGTTCTGGTTTGCGCCGGTGCACTTCAAACTCCGCAGTTGTTGCAGCTATCCGGGATTGGTGCCGCTGATGATCTGGTCAAACATGGGATCGAGGTGCGGCACGACCTGCCGGGCGTTGGCAAGAACCTGCAGGACCATCTGGATTTCACGCTGCTCTATAAAACCCGGGACACCAACACATTCGGCATCGGTGTCGCTGCCGCACTGAATTTGGCAGGACATATTTGGCGCTGGCGTAAGACCGGTAAGTCGATGGCGGCCACGCCATTTGCCGAGGGCGCCGCGTTTCTGAAAACCTCCCCGGATTTGGATCGCCCCGACATCCAGCTGCACTTCGTCATTTCCTTGGCCGATGATCATGCAAGGAAGCTGCATTATGGCTATGGGTTCGGCTGCCATGTGTGCAAATTGCGCCCCGAAAGCCGTGGCACAGTCGGGCTGCACAGCGCCGATCCCTTTGCCGCTCCGGCCATTGATCCGGCTTACCTGTCCGATGACCGCGATCTGGACACGCTGATCAAGGGCGCGCGTATGACCAAAGACATTCTGCACGCGCCAGCCTTCAGTAAATTCCGGCACAAAGCGATGTACGGCATGGATGACGCTCAGACCGATGCGGATTGGGAGCACCATATTCGCGCTCGCGCCGATACGATCTATCACCCGGTCGGAACCTGCAAAATGGGTGTGGATGCGATGGCCGTGGTTGACCCCGAACTGCGTGTGCGCGGGATCGAGGGGCTGCGCGTGGTCGATGCATCGGTCATGCCTACTCTGGTTTCGGGAAACACCAACGCCCCAACCATCATGATCGCCGAGAAAGCCGCGGACCTGATCAAAGCCACCGCCCGATAAGGGCTCAGCCGTCCTTCATCAGGGCCTGCAATCCAGCGCGGTAATCCGGATACAAAAGCCGGATACCCAGTTCATCCTTGATCCGGTCATTCCTGACCCGCTTGTTTTCATTATAGAAACTTCGGGCCATCGGGGACATATCGGCCTGGTCGAACGGAACCGCAGCGGGCAGAGGCAGGCCTTGCAGTTCAGCCGCATAGGCGATGACATCCTGTGGCGGCACCGGCTCATCGTCACAGACATTGTAAATGCCACCCGGGTTCGGCGATGCCATCGACGCCGCAAGCACCTGCGCGATGTCCGCCACATGGATGCGCGAGAACACCTGCCCCGGTTTGATTATGCGGCGCATTCCCACCCGTTTAAGTTTGGAAAATGGGCCGCGCCCGGGGCCATATATCCCGGCAAGGCGAAAGATGTGGACGGGCAGGCCCGGAATGTCTTGCCATTGTGTCTCGGCCCGGACGCGCCACCTGCCGCGCTCGGCCATTGGTGAAGGAAGGGTCGCCTCGTCCACCCACCCGCCTTTGTGGTCCCCATAGACTGCGGTTGTGGAAAGGTATCCGACCCAATCGAACTGACCTGCGCGGTCAGCGATTTCGTCGCCAAGCGCCGCCAGCACCGGATCTCCGCCCGCATTCGGCGCGGTCGAAATCAACAGATGTGTTACCCCGTCCAAATCAACCGTCTGACCGGGCCAGATCACCGGTTCGGCACCGGATGCCCGGACCGCACCCGATTGCGCCGGATCGCGCGTAGTTCCGAATACGCGCCAACCCGCCGGTTCAATATGCCGCGACAGGGCCTGCGCCGAATATCCGTGACCGAATGAAAAGAGTGTCTTAACCATATCCTTCTTGATGATCGCCAATGGTCCAAGATGCAAGCACCCGCCACTGGATACTTGATTCGAATCCCCACATACGCCTTTCATGAGTCATGAGTACAAAATCGCCCGACCTGCATGCAGCTTATGCGCTAGACAGCCCCGAGGACCACAAACGGCTTTATGCCGAATGGGCTGGCGACTATGATGACGGTTTTGCGGCGCGCGAGGACTATCAGTTGCATATCCACACCGCCCGCGCCTTTGTCAGCGCCGGGGGACAGGGCCCGGTTCTGGATGTCGGTGCAGGCACCGGGCTTTGCGGTGTGGTACTGGCCGGGTTGGGCGTTGGCCCAATCGACGCCACCGATATCAGCACCGAGATGCTGGATCAGGCCCTGCGCAAAGACATCTACCGCGACGCGATTGAGGCTGACCTGAACCAGGGCATCCCGGTGCCGCGCGACAGCTATTCGGGCATTGTGTCCTCGGGCACATTTACCCATGGCCATCTCGGCCCCGAGGCCCTGCCCGCGCTGTTGAACGTGGCCCGGACAGGCGCGCAATTCGCTCTGTCGATTAACGCGAAACACTACGAATCTCTGGGATTTGCTGACGCACTGCACCAGCTTGCCCATGGGCAGATACAAAACTTGTCCCTGCCCGAAGTTCGAATCTACGGCGACCTGGCTGCCGGGCCCAACCGGGACGATACCGCCCTTATCGCAATGTTCGAGAAGATCTGAACCCGCTCAGCGCCCTTTCCAGACCGGGTCGCGTTTCTCGGCAAAGGCGCGCGCGCCTTCGAGGTTGTCTTCAGAACCATATAGAATGTCCACCGTTGGCAACTGCCGCCCGGTGATCCGGTTCATGGCATCCTGAAACTTGGAATCTTCGGCGTCGCGCACGATCTCTTTGATCGCCGCGTAAACCAGCGGGGGGCCGCTGGCCAACAAACGGGCCAGTTCCCATGCCCGGTCTAAAAGCTGATCACCTGGGACGATCTCGTTGATCAGGCCCCACCCTTTTGCCTCAACCGGATCGAACCAGCGGCCAGTCAGCAGCAGTTCCATCGCGATATGGTAGGGGATGCGTTTTGGCAGCTTTACACTGGCCGCATCAGCCACGGTGCCCGACCGGATTTCGGGCAGGGCAAAGCTGGCATGCTCTGCAGCGATGATCATATCCGCACTCAGCGCCAGCTCCAGCCCGCCACCACAGGCAATCCCGTTCACCGCGGCGATGACAGGCTTGTTCATATCCCGCAATTCCTGCAGCCCGCCAAAACCGCCGACTCCATAATCTCCGTCCACGGCGTCTCCGTCCGCGGCGGCCTTCAGGTCCCACCCCGGGCAAAAGAACTTTTCGCCACCACCGGTCAGGATGGCCACGCGCAACTCAGGATCATCGCGGAATTCGCGGAACACTTCACCCATGATCCGGCTGGTGGCCAGATCAATGGCATTTGCCTTGGGTCGGTCCAGAGTGACCTGCAGAATCGCGCCATCGCGCTTGGTTTTAACCGGGTTCATATACGTGCCTTTCGGATCAGAGCATCCACGGCCACAGCGCCATCGGGATTGCAGATGAGTGGATTGATTTCAACTTCGCTGACATGGGCTGCATTGGCAATAACATAGGCTTGCACAGCCTCGGCTGCATTCAGGATCGCCTCGGTATCCGCCGCCGGTTTACCGCGATACCCCGCAAGCAACGGCGCACAGTTCAGCTTGCCCAGCACCTGACGGACCACGTCCCGGGATGACGGGATCAGCACTGAAACACTGTCGCGCAGAATTTCGGTCAGCACGCCTCCAGCCCCTAGCGTCAGAACATAGCCATGGGCCGGATCACGGGTGACGCCGATCAATAACTCGGCAACACCGCCTTGGGCCATCTCTTCGATCAGAACTTCGTCGGTTCCAAGCTCGGTCGCAACCGCGCTCAGATCGTCCAAGCCGACGCCAAGGCGCACCGCACCGTGTTCGGATTTATGCGCAAGCCCGACGCCCTTGACCGCGAAAGGCGCGGTCAGATTCGATGCAGCATGCGCAGCCTTGTCCGGACGCGTCACTACGGATTGAGGAATCCGCAGACCATGATCTGCCAGCGCCCGTTTGGCCTCTGCTTCGGTCAAGACATGGTCTGCCTCAGCCTGCGAGGGCAACAGTACCGGATCAGCCGGTGCCGCAACCGGCCGCGCGGCGGCCTCAACCGCAGCCAAGGCTTCATGCAGACCGGCAAAGGGCACCACACCGCCGTCCAGCAGGCGCTGCGCCACGTCCTCTGGCAAAAGTTCGGGTAGGGTCGCGGCAACGGCAAAGGATCGCCCGGTTTGGGCAGCGCAGTTCAACGCCGCTTGGGTGGCACATTCCCAATCCGATGCGTCGGTATGAGGATAGTCGACAATCGCAATGGTAATGGCTTGTTCCGGCCCGGTCATCGCCGACCACGCGCGGGTCATCGCTTTGGTATCGCGCCATATATAGGTGTGGTAGTCCAGCGGGTTCGCCAACGCCACCATGGGCCCCAAAGCTGCGCGCAGGTCAGCTTGCTGCACCTTGGTCAATGGCGGGAAATGCAGATCGCGCCCCTCGGACATATCTGCGGCTAGGCTGGCCTCACCGCCCGAGCAGCTGATGGTACCCAACCCGCTGCCGCGCAATCGCCCCGTAACATGCAACAGCTTCAGACATTCCAAAAAGCTGGGAATGTCGTCCAACCGTGCGATTCCCAACCGGTCCAGAAACGCCTGCGCGCCCGCATCACCACCTGCCAAAGACGCGGTATGCGAAATCGTCGCCGCCTGCGCATGGGACGAGCGGCCCATTTTCAAAGCAACGACCGATACGCCCCGTCTGCGTGCCTTGTCGGCCAAAGCCTCCCATTTTCGCAGATCGCCAAACCCTTCGATATGAACACCGATAGCGGTGATCCGGTCGTCGTCCAGAAGTGTTGAGGCAACGTCAGCCTGATGTGTCTGCGCCTGATTCCCGCAGGTCAGCATGAACGCCAGCGGCAGGGCCCGGCGTTGCATGGTCATGTTGATTGCAATATTCGAACTTTGCGTCAGGATCGCTACGCCTCGTTCCACCGGTTGCATCCCATGCTGATCCGGCCAGACTGCGACTTGATCCAGCCCGTTGACGAAACCATAGCAATTGGGACCCAGAACAGGCATTTCCCCGGCGGCTGCAATCAACTGGTCCTGCAGATCGGCGCCCAGATCATCCTCTGCTCGCGCCTCGGTGAACCCCGACGCGAAACAAACCGCACCCCCTGCCCCGATCGCTGCCAGCGCCTGAACCGCCTCGATTGTTGCATGACGATTGATGCCCACAAAGGCCACATCCGGGGCCGTGGGCAAATCCTCGAGCCGCGCAAAAACGCGCTCTCCGGCGACCTCGGCGGCTTTGGGATGGACCGGCCAGATATCGCCCTGAAACCCGAACTTTCGCGCCTGTTGAATGACTGACGCGCACCAAGCCCCACCACCGATCACAGCAATGGAGCTGGGGTTCAACGCCCGTGCCAGCGCCGTTGTCATGCGCCAAGTGCCCGCAACAGCTCACGACTGATGATGTGACGCTGAATCTCGCTGGTACCGTCCCAGATGCGTTCGACACGCGCATCGCGCCAGAACCGTTCCAGCGGGTAATCGTCCATCAGCCCCATGCCGCCATGTACCTGAATCGCGGCGTCAGTCACCCGTGCCAGCATTTCGGACGCATAGAGCTTGGCCGAGGCAATCTCGCGGTTTGCAGGCAGCCCTTTGTCCAGCCGGTCGGCCGCTGCCAGCGTCAACAGGTCAGCGGCATCGATTTCGGTGATCATGTCAGCGATCTGGAATGACACGCCCTGGAACTTGCCGATTTTCTGACCGAATTGTTCACGCGTGGCTGCATAGTCCAGCGCATAGTCAAAGGCGCGACGTGCGCGTCCGACCGACATGGTCGCCACGGTGATGCGGGTGGCATAAAGCCAGGTATTCATCACCTCGAACCCGCCATCGACCTCGCCCAACACCTGACTGTCGGGCAGGCGACAATCGTCAAAATCCAGGACCATGTTCTTATAGCCCCGGTGGCTGACCGATTTATACCCGTCCCGGATGGTGAATCCCGGCGTGCCGCGATCCACAAGAAAGGCTGTGATCCGTTTCTTTGGACCTTTTGGCGTTTGATCTTCACCCGTCGCGATGAAAACGATGATGAAATCGGCATGCTCCGCGCCCGAGATGAAATGTTTGGTCCCGTTGACGACCCAATCTCCGCCGTCTCGAACTGCGGCACATTTCATACCACGCACATCCGAACCTGCACCTGGTTCGGTCATCGCCAGTGCATCCATCCTTTCGCCCCGAACTGCGGGCATCAGATAGCGTTCGACTTGCTCGCCCTCGCAGGCCATCAGGATGTTTTGCGGACGGCCAAAGAAGTGGTTCAAGGCCATCGATCCCCGACCCAGTTCGCGCTCGACCAGTGCAAATTCCCGATGGTTCAGCCCGGCACATCCGACGCTTTCGGGAAAATTGCAGGCATAGAAACCCAATTCAGTGGTCTTGCGCTTGATCTCATCCGCTATTTCCTGGGGAACCTCGCCGGTACGTTCAACCAGCTCTTCATGTGGATAGATCTCTTTCTCGACGAAACTGCGAACAGTCGCGGCGATCATCTCTTGCTCGTCGGTCAGGCCATATTGCATCTGCGGTCTCCACATCTTGGGCTTGCGATATCGTGGCCCGGGTTGCAAAGTTCATCGTGCAGAAATAGACGTTAACCATGCGAAGATGGACAAAATCGCCTGCCGCGATGCAGCAATTCGGGGTTCTGCTTTTTGATGGGTTTTCAAACCATTGCCTTGCCAACACCGTCGAACCCCTGCGCGCGGCCAATTCGCTGGCTGGACGAAAGCTGTATGACTGGGAATTCCTGTCGCTGACAGAAGGGCCGGTCACATCATCCTCGGGGTTGCAGGTTACGCCGCACGCAAGACTGCAATCTGCCCGCGGCGGTACATTGATGGTGATGCCATCATATGGGTTTCGCGCGCATGGCGGCTGGCCGACGCTGACCGGATTGCGATCCGCCGCAAATCGCTATGACGTTCTGGCTGGGCTGGACACCGGAAGCTGGCTGCTGGCGCTGGCCGGACTGCTGGACGGGTATCGCGCCACCATCCATTGGGAAGAGCTGACCGGCTTTACCGAGCGGTTCCCCGAGATCGACGCCCGGCGCGAGCGGTATGTCCTAGACCGGAATCGCATTACCTGTTCCGGCGCCATGGCAGCTTTTGATCTTGTGTTGCATCTGATCGGTCATGACCAGGGGCAGGCACTGGCACTGGAAGTCGCGCAGTTGTTCATGACCCGCGATTCCGCTCGGTCGCATTCCGGAGGGGTCGGGGCAACCAGTGGGTATGTGAACAAGGCCTTGGCATTGATGCAGGAAAATCTTGAAACCCCGCTGCCCATTACGGATATCGCCCGACAGGTCGGGCGCTCACACAAGGCATTGTCGACACGAATGCAGGCCGAACTGGGTGCGGGTCCGGCTCAGGTCTATCGCCGCTTGCGCCTGAATTTGGCGCGGAAGCTGGTGGCAGAAACCGACCTGACTGTCAGCGAGATCGCCCTGCGGGCCGGATACGACGATCCCAGCGCCTTGACCCGCGCCTTCCGGGCCGAATTCGGGATCACCCCCCGTGCCTTACGGGTCGGCTAGGTATACATCTGCTTTTTATAAGCCCGCGTGCGCGTTGTCGCCTCGGCCGAGCCGTCATGATAGGTGCCAAACCACTTGTCGAACGGGATCTCTGAGGTGCCATAGTTGCACTCGAAATACCGGTGATGCAGCTGGTGGAAAAAATCGCCTGCGCGGGCGGCCTCGGTCTCCCCGGCTTTCAGCTTTTCGAACCCGGAATGGGACAGAACCGGGCTGACCTGCTGGAAATAGGCGTGGAATAACAAATGTATCGGGTGCGACGGCACGATCAGGTGGATGAAATAGGTGGTGAAGTACAACAGGTTCTCAAACCAATGATTTGATATCCCCGACCACGGCCCGATATTGACGTTGCGGTGATGCACGGCGTGGACATGTTTATAGAGCTTCGGGTGATGCTCCAGCCGATGCACCCAATAGAAATGCAGCCCCGACCACATGGGGATGAGCAACATCCAGACCACAAACCAGACCGGCGCGGTGGACCATGTGACCGTGGGCACATAGCCATTGGCCATCGCCCAATAGATCCCCCATTGGTAAATCGTGGCGACACTCATGGCGCTACCCAGGGTCCACCAGATATTGTCCCAGACCTGATTGCGAAAAGTGAAGGTCCCGTTGTCCCGGGTCAGATCTCGGCGGTCGAACTTCTTGTACATGCCCTGCCCCTTGCGCATGTACAGCCACCAGTGCAGCCCGCCCGCGACCAGAATTTGTGGCATCATGTTCAGCAACCAGATACGGAACATCCAGCCGGGCTGAAAGGCCTTCATAGTCTCTAAACCCGGGAAAAACAGCACATAGACCGTTGCAGCAAGCCCCATGCACAGCGTCAGAGAAGTAATTTGCAGCCACGCGCCACCATGCCACCTCAACACCGCTGATGGGCGGGGTGGCCAGTTGAACAACGGGTTCAAGGCCACCGGCCCCTGAGGGTGATAGTGCCAGCGGGCTGCTTCGGGATTTTGATCAGAGTCCGTCATCCGGGTATCTCGTCAGCTTGCGTAATCCGAGCCTTCAGCATCCAACAGCGCTTTGATCTCACGCAGATGTGCCTCGGCCTGATCGGGATAATCTTCCAACTCCTGCGCGGTCTTTTCCGCAATCTCGTCTGACAAAACGCGCAGGGGTTGGCCCGTCTGTAAGGCACGGATATACGTTTCAGCAGCTCGTTCGAAATAGTAGAGTCTATTAAAGGCATCTGCCGGGTTACTGCCCAAAATCAAAACCCCATGATTACCCATGATCATGACTTTCTTTTTTGGGTCTGCCAGCATGGTTGCGCAACGTTCCCCCTCGCTTTCGAAAGCAAGTCCACCAAATTCGTGATCGACCACATAACGGTTGTAAAACGTAGTGGTGTTCTGATCGATCGGCGGCAATGTGCTGTCGGCCAACGAGGCCAGAACCGTGGCAAAGATGGAATGCACATGCATTACACAGCGGGCATGAGGACAGTGCCGGTGAATCGAACCATGCAGGCCCCAGGCAGTTGGGTCCGGTGCGCCGGGTTGGGTCATGACATCAGCGTCTTTGGCATCCAGAAATAGCAGGTTCGATGCTTTGACTCGTGCAAAATGCATCTGATTGGCGTTCATCAAGAATTGCGTGCCGTCCTGATTCACCGCCAAGCTAAAATGGTTTGCGACCCCTTCGTGCATATTCAGACGTTCAGCCCATCGAAATGTGGCCGCCAAATCCACACGTTCAGGCCAATGGTCAATATTGGGGCGCAAGCTGGCAACGCTCATTTCCGTCTCCTGTCAGCGGATTGCTTGATTGGAAAATCGTGCCCGCAGTAGAAAAAATTGACCAACGAAAAAATCGCGCTTATTTCATAAGTTGAACTAATGGCCAGGTTATGCCCATGCAAAAACAGCTGCCCCCGTTGGGTTGGCTTCGGACTTTCGAGGCCGCGGCCCGCCACCTGTCCTTTACCGCGGCAGCGCGCGACCTGAACATGACACAAAGTGCAGTCAGCCAGCAAATCAAGTCGCTTGAGGCCTATCTTGGCCAACCGCTTTTCCTGCGCCGTCCCCGCGCACTTGAACTGACCGGGGCCGGGATCAGCTATCTCCCTGTCGTGCGTGAGGCATTTCGCACATTACTGCGCGGAACGCGGGCCGTGACCGGGGCCCAGCAGAACGCGGTGCAGGTACAATGCAACATCACTTTTGCGGTCAACTGGCTGGCCCCCCGCCTTCCAATGTTTCAGGCCGAACACCCGTCTGTACAGCTGAACATATTCACCGAGTTGTGGGAGCCCCGGGAAATGGCGGAGGGGGCTGCGGTAGAAATTCGATTTTCGCTCAGACCTTCGGACACGGTGCGAACCGAACTGCTGCGATCCGATCATTATTATCCGGTTTGCGCGCCGGGCTATGAGGTGTCGCTGGATACACTACAGCGAACCCCCTTGTATGACTGCTCAAACCTGCTGTCGAATTGGCAGAATTGGATCGAAGATCAGGGTCTAATTTGGGAAAATCCTCCGATCACATATTCCACCACCTATCTGGTCAGCCTGTCGGTTGCGATGGCCGGGGGTGGCTTGTGCCTGACGCATGACACAATCGCGCGCGACTTGATTGATGAAGGTCGATTGGTTGCACCATTCGAGTATCGCGCAGTTGTGCCAGAGGCCTATTACCTGTTGCTGTCGCCTCAGGCAGAAGAGTCATCAGGAGCGATTGCCTTTGCCGAATGGGTCCGGCGCGAGATTGCGAAAACGTTCCCTGGCTAGGCCGTGGCTCTCCTACCTAGCATAGCGGCTCTTACGGGACCTTCACGGGGCTAGGCACAACACCGCTGACGCGCTGCATGACGGAATCATGATAACTGCCGAGCAGGGGTTGCACCTTTCCGTGCGTTCGGGAAAGTTGGGCCATGGAATTCACACCTTTCCCAAGCTGGCCCGATACCGCCCCCCGTTTGATCGCTGTCGCCGCAGGGCGTCAAGCCGCTGACCTTGTTGTCCGCAGCGGGATCTGGGTTAACGTGCACAGCCGCGAAGCCCTGCCCGATCATGACATCGCGATTGTCGATGGACGTATCGCCTATGTTGGCCCCGATGCTTCGCACTGCGTCGGCCCGAACACCCGGATCATCGAGGCAGAGGGGCGGTATATGCTGCCCGGCCTGTGCGACGGGCATATGCATATCGAATCAGGAATGCTGACCCCGGCCGAATTTGCGGGGGCCGTTATCCCTCATGGCACGACAAGCATGTTCACTGACCCGCACGAAATAGCCAACGTGCTGGGCCTGGACGGCGTTCGAATGATGCATGACGAGGCGCTGATGCAGCCCGTTAACATTTTCACCCAGATGCCTTCTTGCGCGCCGTCGGCGCCAGGGCTTGAGACCACCGGTTATGAGATCACCCCCGAAGACGTGGCCGAGGCGATGAACTGGCCGGGCATCATCGGACTGGGCGAGATGATGAATTTCCCAGGCGTCATTCATGGCGATCCCAAGATGCTGGCCGAGATTGCCGCGACCCAACGGGCAGGGAAAACCGTTGGCGGGCACTATGCTTCGCCTGATTTAGGGCCTGATTTCGCAGCTTATGTCGCAGGCGGCCCTGCCGACGACCACGAAGGCACCTGCGAGGCCGATGCCATCGCGCGGGTGCGTCAAGGGATGCGGTCGATGATGCGATTGGGATCGGCCTGGTATGACGTGGAAACTCAGATCACCGCCATCACCGAAAAAGGGCTGGATCCGCGCAACTTCATCCTGTGCACGGATGATTGCCATTCTGGTACCCTGGTCAATGAAGGGCATATGAACCGCGTGGTGCGCCATGCGATTGCCTGTGGCTGTGACCCTTTGGTGGCGCTGCAGATGGCAACGATCAATACAGCTACGCATTTCGGGTTGGAGCGCGATATCGGCTCGATCACGCCCGGGCGCCGGGCGGATATCATCCTCAGCTCGGACCTGAAGGACCTGCCCATCGAGCTTGTCATAGCGCGCGGCCAAATCGTGGCAGAGGACGGCAAGATCACTGTGGACTGCCCGCATCTGAATTGGCCTGCAGCCGCTCGAAAAACCGTGCATCTAGGCCATGCCCTGACCAGCGCGGATTTTCAGATCGAGGCCCCTAAGGGGGCGAACCGCGTTCAGGCCAATGTGATTGGTGTGGTCGAAAACCAGGCCCCGACCAAAGCGCTAAAGGCCGAACTGCCCATCATTGGCGGCCTGGTTGAAGCCGAGGGTGAGGTCTGCCAGATTGCGCTTGTCGAACGCCACCGCGCAACGGGCGGGGTCACAAATGCCTTTGTCTCGGGGTTTGGATATCAGGGGCGCATGGCAATGGCTTCGACCGTTGCCCATGACAGTCACCATATGATTGTTGTTGGGACCGACCGCGAACAGATGGCCCTTGCCGCAAATCGGCTGGCCGAGATCGGCGGTGGCATCACGATTTTCCGAGACGGTGAGGAACTGGCGCTGGTGGAACTGCCCATCGCTGGACTGATGTCTGATAGCCCGGCAGCCGAAGTGGCCGCCAAGGCCGAACAAATGGTTCGGGCCATGCAGGCCTGTGGCTGTAAACTGAACAACGCCTATATGCAGCACTCATTGCTGGCCCTGGTGGTGATCCCGGAATTGCGGATCTCGGATGTCGGGCTGGTGGATGTGCGCAAATTTGAAAAGATCGATCTTTTGGAACCCCTTGCATGACAATAATACGAGCACCTAAGGCCCCCGCGCCCGAGAACTTCACCGATCCCGCAGCCGCGGTCGCAAGGTTGGAAGAACTGTACGAGCAAGCCACCAGCTTCCTGTGCGAGAACTTTGCTAATGTGATCGAGCACGGAGCACCAACTGAACGCTTCAGAGCCTATTACCCGGAAATTCGCATCAAAACCTCCTCCTATGCGCGGGTCGACAGCCGGCTAAGTTTTGGTCACGTCTCGGAACCGGGCATCCACTCGACCACTGTAACGCGGCCAGATCTGTTCCGGTCCTATTTGACCCAACAGATTGCCCTATTGATCAGAAACCATGACCAGCCGGTCACGATCGGGGCTTCGGACACACCCATTCCGGTTCATTTCGCCGTGGCCAACAATCCTGATCTGATCGTTCCGCATCAGGGCGCCGCCGGATTTACCCTGCGCGATGTATTCGACGTACCGGACCTGACAACCACCCATGACGACATCGTCAATGGCGTCCATGACCACGAGGAAGAAGACGGCCCGCTGTCTTTGTTTACTGCGCAAAGGGTCGACTATTCACTGGCCCGTCTGGCACATTACACTGCGACTGATCCCAGTCATTTCCAGAACCATGTGCTGTTCACCAACTATCAGTTCTACGTCTCGGAATTCGAAAACTATGCACGCGCGCAGCTGGCCGAACCAGACAGTGGCTATACCAGCTTTGTCTCGACCGGAAATGTCGAGATCACCACCGAAGGCGGAACGCTGGAACAACCCCTGAAGCTGCCGCAGATGCCGACCTATCACCTAAAGCGGGCGGATGGATCGGGTATCACGCTGGTCAACATCGGCGTCGGTCCGTCGAACGCCAAAACCGCGACCGATCATATCGCCGTGCTACGCCCGCATGCCTGGCTGATGGTTGGCCACTGTGCCGGGCTGCGCAACACACAGGCATTGGGCGATTTTGTTCTGGCCCATGCCTATCTGCGCGAAGACAAGGTTCTGGATGATGACCTGCCGGTCTGGGTGCCGATTCCGCCTTTGGCCGAGGTTCAGGTTGCGCTGGAACAGGCTGTAGCCGAGGTCACCGAGCTGGAAGGTTATGAGCTGAAACGGGTCATGCGCACAGGCACCGTCGCTTCGGTCGATAACCGCAACTGGGAACTGCGCGACCAATCCGGCCCGGTACAGCGACTCAGCCAATCACGGGCAATCGCGCTGGATATGGAAAGCGCGACCATTGCCGCCAACGGCTATCGGTTCCGTGTTCCCTATGGCACGTTGCTCTGTGTTTCAGACAAGCCGTTGCACGGCGAATTAAAGCTTCCTGGCATGGCCTCTGCCTTCTATACCACGCAGGTCAGCCGCCATCTCGCGATCGGAATTCGTGCGATGGAGCACCTGAGGGGCATGCCGCTGGAGCGCCTGCACAGCCGGAAATTGCGTTCCTTTGATGAAACGGCCTTTCTCTGAAGCAAAAAAGCAACGAATTCCCCCTATTTTTAGGGTTTTCGACGCTACTATTCGTTGTGTTCACCTACAATATCCCGTTACAGTTACGCGGTGAGGCCCTATTTATCGGGCACGTTAAGGAGACCAAGAAATGGCAAAGCCTATGACAAAGACTCAGCTGGTTGCTGCTCTCGCTGAGGAAATGGGAACCGACAAGAAAGCTGCGAACACTGCGCTGGAGGCCATGACCGGCCTGATCACCCGCGAAGTGTCGGCGGGCGGCGCGGTGACCCTGCCTGGTGTCGGCAAAATCTACTGTCGCGAGCGCCCCGAGCGCATGGTGCGTAACCCTGCCACCGGCGAGCAGTTCAAGAAAGAAGCCGACAAAGTGGTCAAAATGACCATTGCGAAGGCGCTGAAGGACAGCGTGAACGGCTGATCCCAGCTTTCACTGCAAAACGATCAAGGGCCGCCGCTTGGGGGCCCTTTTTCTTTTACCCCCCTATTGAAGCCAGTTTTTTATAAGGCTTTGGGAGGCCGGCCGTGGTCAGACTGGTGTTATGCAATCTGAGATCAGCGAAGAATAAATCTAGCGCCGCGCTCATTGGCTGGGTGCGCAACAGGACCGGTGGCCTAAGCTGGCGAATGCCACAAATTCGCGAGGCTGGCCCCGTCACAGAGCAAGAACGGACAATATCCGGTCGACTTTCGGACCAGTAATTTGTTTTGCCGCTCTCGCCCCAAAAGAAATTCATTCTCGGCGATGGATTTTTTGATTGGCTCATCCGAACCAATTTTTAGTCATGTGTCATCTTTCGAAGCGAGTGAATTGTCTAAAGTTCGGAAAATAAATGATTTCATTAGATATCTTGGCGACCTCGGCAGGATTCGAACCTGCAACCTGCCCCTTAGGAGGGAACCGTTCATAGCGCTATTCCTTCTTTGATTTCTGTTGTTTGAGCGTTTGTACAGGGTCTTCCTGTACAAGGTTTGTACGAAAACGGGCCCTGACATCGGCCTCACCCGTCTCTGCGTGGGCATAGATGCGCATAGGCAAATTGGGGTCTGACCAGCGGCCCGCCTTGGCCGCGGTGACGGGATCAACACCTTGGCGCACTACCAATTCGGTGAAAAACCCGTGCCGCCCAGCCGGGTGCGCAGACAGATACTGGATGCCCGCCCGCTTGCAGATCGTCTTCCAGCGCGTGTTGTAGCCTGTCGAGCTGCCATAGCCGAAAACGCGCGGCTTCATGAATTTGCCGGTCTTGCGGTTCTTGGGCCGTTTAGGTGGCAAAGCCAGCAGCTCGTCCATCATTTCAGGCGAAACAGTTATCCAGCTTTCGGGGTGTCCCTTCTGAGCCTTCACCCTGACCTTGTTCTCGGCGGGCCTCAAATCGTCAGACTCCAAAGATACGGCCTGATCGATCCGAGCCGCCGTCTCGAACATGAACCGCACCAAAGCAGCGTTGTATGGATCGGCGGCGCTACAAAACGCTTCGATCCATTCCTTGTCAGCTGGTGTGCGCTCAACCCGGCTGATTTTCCCGCGCCGCCTGTCCTGTGCGATCCGCTCGAACTTGTCATAGGGCTTCACCCGGATCAGCGGCGTACCTTCCAACTCATGTGCGTTGTTGATCACTGCGCTGGCAGGAGTCACGATCTCGCGCCACCACGTGTCGGTAGACGCCCTCGGCTTCAGCTTCGGCCCCAACCCTTTCAGCAACGCACCGGAAATCGCTCGCAACGGCGAATTCCCAATTTCTTCGACGATTGGGATCAACTGCTTAGCCGCTTTCGGGGACGCGTTGTACAGCATGATCGCATCGGAAAACGTTTTGCTTGGTTCGTCGCCGAGCAAATACTGGCGAATTTGGTTTTCCGTCTCACGGGCTAACCAGTCTTCCGCGCCTGCTCTTGTAGTCGATTTAGTGCTGTGTCGGTATGTACCGGTGATTGGGCGGCCGTTGTATTCGATCTGGCCGTAGACGTAGTAGAAGCGCCCCCTCTCAACGATTTTGATCGGCATGCCTGTCCTCCCTCAAATATGGTGTCGATCTGGGCAGGCGTGATCAGCATGGTCCGCCCCAACCGATAAAATGCGCCGGTATCATTCGCCCGTTCGCGCAAAGTGCGTTCGGAAATTTCAATCTCTCGCTCGGCCATGATCTCGACCCATTGAGCTGGCGTCTTGCCAAGCCCCAGAATTTGCGAGCTGTCTGTTTTGTCGATTTCTGCCATTTCAGTCATCCTTATCCGTTCGGGTTGAATTTTCTGTACGCATGGAATCGCTTGTTCTGCACCTTCTGACGTGGTCAGATGGGTTGAAACGTAATTGTACGTCATTTTGTGCTATATTTATACAAAAGTGCGCAATGGTCAAATAGGAAACTTGCATGCCGCGAGAAGATGCTGATTTATTTGCTGAGATAGGCGCACGCCTGGCGATCTGTCGCAGCGAAATAGGCGTCTCTCAGGCCGCGATGGCCGAAGCCGTTGGCGTCTCGCATAGGGCTTACCACAGCTACGAAAAAGGAAAGCGCGGCGTCCCTGTCGAAGCCCTCGTCAAGATGCAGGACAAGTACGAGGTTGACGTTGCCTGGTTGCTGCTCGGCACAAAGTCGATCCGCGTCGGCCATGATTTCGAGGCTTTGAAACGGATCGAAGCGTCTCTCGATCAGCATCTCAACGAAGAAACCATCAAAATCAAGAGCGAGAAGCGCGGGGCCATCGTAGCCCGCTGGTATCAGTCACACGTCGAAGGGCGCGAAGTGACGGACGATGACGTTCACACTTGGATCGAATTGGTAAGGGAGTAAGAGCATGCAAGAGCCAAGCAAAAATTGGAGGCGCACACGCCAAGCCGCTCTTGAACGAGCCAAACGACATTCTGTGGAACCGCTAGAACCTCTGTTCTCAATCTATGGGGCACTTTGTGTTTACTATTTAATCGGCTTTGTTCGATTCAGCTTCCTTGAGCACCCCGACAGATACTCAGTGTTCGAAACCTTCCAAATAGTGACATTGGGAGCTTCAGGACTTTTGGTCCTCGTACTGACGGGATCGGTTTTGACCCTCTCGTTCACCAGCCGAAGGTTGCAGGAAATGGCCGACAGATAGCATCGAAGTAGATAGCCAATGAGAGTTACAAAATGAACCTGGCATATGTATGCTATCTACATTATCCTCGTTTCCGTGAGAACGGGTTCAATTTGAACCTGCATGGACTGAATAGCTCTTAAACGCCGAAGATCTATGAATAACTCGACCGAAGAACAACGAAAGTAGAAGGCACATCAGTGAATACGGACAAGAGATTTATTGATTTGTTCGCGGGGTGCGGCGGGCTGTCACTTGGGCTTACCAAGGCTGGTTGGCGCGGCCTGTTTGCTGTCGAAAAAAACACGGATGCTTTCAGTACGTTACGACACAATTTGTGCGATGGATCTGAATCACCATTTGATTGGCCAGATTGGTTACCGTGTCAGGCGATGTCTACTGCCGAACTTATGTCCACTTACCGAGAGAAACTACTGGGGCTTAGAGAACAGGTTGAAATGATAGCGGGTGGGCCACCTTGCCAGGGCTTCTCTTTCGCTGGGAAACGCCAATTTGAAGACCCCAGAAATCAACTGAAGAATGAGTATCTGGAAATCGTCGATTTGGTCCGCCCAAAATTCTTGATTTTTGAGAACGTAAAAGGCTTCAGCGCCCCGTTCAAAGATGGAAAAGAAAAGCTTCACTCCGAGCAGGTCATTGAAACTCTCGAAGGCTTCGAATGGGGTGGGTATCATGTTTTTAGCGATATCTTAAATGCTTCCGACTTTGGAGTGCCTCAACCACGGGCCCGCTTCATTTTGATCGCTGTACGCAAAGATCTTTGCAGCTCAATCTTGTCTCCTTTTGCTGAAATTGAAAGCTTTGCGGCGCAGTTTAGGGAAAAGAGATCCCTGAATGGGCATGAAATTTCGGTTAGCGAAGCCATCTCAGACCTCGAAATCAGTTTGTGTGGTCTTGTCGAAAGCACTGACACTAGTGGGTTCAAGGAGATCGACTACAGGCCAAAGTATTCAAGAACACCCTATCAAAAATTGATGCGGACCTGCAGCAATGAAACAAGCACACTCAATAGCCTTCGCGTCCCAAAACACCGACCGGAGACAGTTTCAAGATTTACTGAAATCTTGAAGACCTGTCCCAAAGGGGTGTCGCTACCAAAAGACTTCCGAGAGAAACATAAGATGAAGAAGCAATGCTTTACGCCTCTTCACCCTGAACAAATGTCAAAGACAATCACAACCCTACCAGATGATCTTCTGCACTATTCGGAGCCGCGCATTTTGACCGTCCGAGAGACTGCAAGACTGCAATCGTTCCCTGATAGCTTTGAATTTAAAGGAAAGTATACGACAGGTGGGGCGCGGCGCAAAGAAGAGTGCCCTCGTTATACACAAGTCGGCAACGCAGTGCCCCCGTTGATGGCTGAAGCGCTCGGTGAACGGATATTGCAAATTGCGCAGGGTCTATCAAAATGAGCGACCAAACTCTAAATTTCCGAGCAAACACCCGCCTCAAGGATTTGATCGGTCGCGGGCTTATCCTAAATGACAACGTGGCGATTATTGAGCTAATCAAAAACTCAAGTGATGCAAACTCGCCAGAGGTCAGCATCGCTTTTGAACGTGCTCTCACGATCTCAGACGCCTCCGAGCTTGTTGTACAAGACTTTGGCGAAGGGATGAGCCTGACAGACTTCAAAGACAAGTGGCTCAATATCGCCTTTTCCGGAAAGCGAAATCAAAGCAACAACGGGCGCGCCTTCGCAGGTGAAAAGGGTGTCGGAAGGTTCTCTTGTGACAGATTAGGTCGACGTTTGAGACTGATCTCCAAGAGCGTGGCGGGCAACGCATTTGAAGCTATTGTGAATTGGGAGGATTTCGAACTTGATGACATTGACAGAGAAATTTCTTCAGTGGATGTCATTGCACGGAGTTTAACTGACGCCGACTACGCACAAAAATCCGGCCATTCTGGAACCGGTACTAGGTTGGAAATCGAAGGCCTCAGAGGCATTTGGGACCATGACAAACTAGCACGTCTTAAGAAAGAGCTTGAGAGGTTTATAATCGATCCTGACAAAAAATTCAGGGTTTCGCTCAGATCAGAAGACGTCAAAGACAAGGATGGAAATCTTGTTTTTTCAAATTACATCGAAAACCGTCTTTTTGAGAAACTGGATGAAAAGACGACATCTGTACACTCTGAAATCAGTGACACCGGCGAGGATATATTCACTGAGATCAGACACGATGGAGAGGTGCTGCTCAGCTTCACCCGAAGTAATCCTTATCCTGAGTTGCATGATCTTAAGGTCAAAATGCAGATTCACTACCTCAACTCCGGTGCAAAAATTTCATTCAAAAACATTACGGGGTATACCTCCGCGGAGTACGGGTCTGTAATGATGTTTTTAAACGGCTTCAGAGTGATGCCGTACGGTGACCCCGACAATGACTGGCTGGCGCTCAATCGACGTAAGACACAAGGAACATCCCGTTATTTAGGTGGTCGCGAAGTTTTTGGCCGAGTAGAAATCTATGATGACAAACGGATAATTGTACCAGTAACCAGCCGTGAGGGCGTGGAAATAAATCCCGCATTTACTGAGCTGGCGACCTACGATCTGGGTGATTCAAAGCGTGGATTTGTTCATGCCGCATTCTTAGCGTTGGAAACATATGTTGTCCGGGGTTTGGACTGGGACCGAGTACAACCAAAAAGCGGAAGTTACTCCTATGACGAAACCCTGAAAGCTATGCTTGGCGCTGTCAATCAGATCGAAAACAGGGAGAAGTTGAAAGACGTCAAGATCAATGAGCGTCTGATACGTAAGATCGCTCAGGAAAAAATCGACGGTTATGATCGGTTCTTAGCAAAACTAAAACGGAAAGTTGTCGATAAGCCGGTGTATGAGCTTAGTCCGGCAGAAAAAAGAGATGTTAACAAATTTGTAGATCGGCTGGATGCCCGCGTTCAGGCTGCACAAGTTACTACTAAAGAATTTAGGGAAGCAGCTAAAACAGAAAGGAAGAGGCGACTGTTTGCTGAAGCAAGCCAAAAACCCGCTTCGACTAAAAATAAGGAACTTATTCACCATATGCGCCTGCTCGGAGACAAAATTGGTGGTGACCTGAAGGAGGCGGCGAAAGTTCTTCAAGCTATTCCAGTAGCCGAAAGACTTCACTTTCAAGGTGTTCAAAATCGTATTCAGGCAGCTCTATTCAACAACGAAAAAATGCGTAAATTGGCTCGTATCGTTTCGAACGCAGATTTTGACATGATGAGCGACACTTTAACCGAAGATGTTTTTTCCTATATTGAACAATATGTTGAAGAATTGGTAAGCAACAAATTAACTCTCGACCTAACGGTTAAATTCACAAATCCTGCCAAAACTGTCCTTCCGCTGAGCTTCAGTCCAATTGAAGTGACGATGCTTGTAGACAACGTGCTTGAGAATGCTTCGATAGCCAAAGCAAAGAACCTGAACATTTCGGTTCTCGAAGGGGATGATGATATCGATCTCGTGTTTAGCAACGATGGTAGGAAACTCACGGATCGATATCCCAAAAGCGAACTATTCGATGCAGGTATTACGACTACTACGGGGTCAGGGGTTGGGCTGTCGCAAGTTAAGCGGATAGCAGTTGCTCTCGACGCTCAGGCCCAAATTTCCGACAATAGTGACGAAGGCGTCTCTGTTTCGATTAGGTGGAAAAAATGAAGTTAGACTACCGTGTTCTTTTTATTGATGATGAAATTGATTCACTCGCTCCCTACAAGACGGCCCTGACAGACGTAAACAACGAAGTCGGTATTGAAACCCTCTTCCATGAAGTTTCAGCTAAGGCGACTGCCCGTGAAACTGATAGCGAGCGTCTCCTCGAACGCATTAAGGGCGATATTGATAAAGCATTTGATGAAGATTCCTATGAGTTGATCTTGGTCGATCTTCACCTTGGTAGCCTTAGTGGGCACCAAATGATTGAATTCATACGAAATTCTCACACCATGTTCCGACCTATTGTCTTTTATTCTGGGGGAGAACCCAAAGGCGAAGCTAAAGCAATTGAACAGCTTCATCAGGCGTTGGAAGACAATGATTTGTTTGGGAAGTGCATATTTCTGAGTTCCAGAGACCACCTCGCCAGCGATCTTCGAAAGATCTGTGCTGAGATGCAAGCTGAAGAACAAAAGCTGACAGCAAGTCGAGGCCTGCTCATGGATCGAACGAGTGAGATTGATGCTTTGGTGCTGGCGTATCTGAAACAGGCCCAAATCTGGGACCAGTTGACAGATGACCAAGCTACAGAGTTTTTTAAGAATGCCAAAAAGCGCATCAAGGATAAAATAAGAGGCACAAAAAATGCTTTGACGTTTTTTCAGGCCTTAGCAGAGCAAGATGTAGATGCCCTGAAGAGCTGCTTTGTTGACCCAGAAAAGCAAAAAGAACTGAGAATGATGGATTCATCCATTAGAAATGCGCTTCTCAAAGCACTATTGTGCGCCCAGCCTGATTTGAAGTCCAACGGAGATATTCACGTCGACTACTATAGTAATTCCGAAGGGAGAAAATCCATCTCCAGCTACCGAAATGACTATGCACATCAGACTGAAGCAGAGTTGGAAGCTGTGCACACAGGAGAATTGTGTACCGAGCTGAGAGTAGAAATACGAAGGCATCTGGAAAACGTCCGAGCCATCACGACAAGCCAATGAAAAAGACCATTCTGTTTGATATTGATGGAACTCTAGCTGACATAGGCCATCGCCGCCCCTTATTGGACAGTGATCGGCCGAACTGGGGCGCGTTTAATGCTCTCATGGGCGATGATCAGCCCAATTTCCCCATAGTAGAGCTTTACCTTACCCTTTGGGGTACTGGACAATACGAGCTCATTCTTGTTTCTGGGAGGAACGAAGATCACAGGAAAATCACCGAGAACTGGCTAGTCTGGAATGAAATTCCCTTTAATAAACTGCTTATGAGACCAGCCGGTGATTTTCGTCCAGACGTTCAGGTCAAGAAAGAAATTCTTCAAAAAATTCAAAATGATGGGGCAAATATCCTTTTTGCCGTTGATGACAGACAAGCAGTTGTCGACATGTGGCGTGAAAATGGAATAACCTGTCTTCAATGTGACGTAGGTGATTTTTGAAGTGATTGGGAATTCAATTTAATCAATCCCTGAATGCTTCTGTTGAGGACTCTTGCCTGAGCAATCAGCTCCCCATGGACGGGACTTCGATTACAACCCATGCGTCATCCCCCGATCCATCTCCACCTCCCGTTCCTCTAGCTCTGTCTCAACCTCTCTTCGGCGGCTTTCACTAATTTCAAGCTGGTCTCTAGTTGCGTGCGCAGCTTCCCGTAGTTCTGCCCCTCGCTCAACAAGCCGTGCAACGCAGCCACGGACGCCGTTTGCGATTGAATGAGCACCGACACGCAGGCGGCCAATCCATCCATCTGGCTCTGCATCTTGGTCGTCGAGCGTTCCTCTAACCCGCTCAATTCCTTTGCTGAGACCTCGAAGGCCGTCACCAACCGCTCGACGCAGGCGAGCAAGTCGCGTTCCAAGGCTGTCAGGGGTGTCGTCATCTAATCCTCCTCGATCTTGATGCAGGTCACTGATCTGCCGCCGAGCGTGCAGGTCCTCAGGCGCGTCTTGGTCGGGTCCAGCACCAGCCAGATCTCGTCCTCCCTGTCGATCCGCGTCAGGCCCAAGTCCGTCAATTCTGAGCTGGTCAGCATCAGCGTCCAAAGCAAGCTCGCGCCCATCATCAAGACGATCCCCAGCAAAAACGTCCCCGTGATCAGCCAAGGCGAGATCGTCAGCCAGCTCTTGTTCTGTCGCAGAAAGCTGCGGGTATCGGTCTCGATTGTACGCTGCGCGTTGGTCGCAATGGTGCTCAAATCGGTCCTGAAGCTCTCCAATTGCGATGCCATCGAGGCGGCGTAGTCCTGCCGGATCGTGTCCAGCTCCGCGTTCAATTTCTCGCTCAGCCGGGTCGGCTTGCCAGTTTTCATGGAAAATTCCTCCTTTCAAGCGCCAGCGTTCATCCGTGTCCGGATCGCGGGCGGTCAGGTATGCTTTGCCGACGCGCGGCAGGTCGTAGCCTGCATCTGTGAGGGCATCGATCATGGTTGCGCGGTCAGTGATAAGGCCGACGCTGATCTGGTCTTGCAGCCACTCATGCAGCTCGTCACGGCCTTGGGCGCGTGTCGGGGTCTCGATGGTGTCGCGCACCTCTTGGATGCGCTCCAGCTCCATCGGATCGGCCCAGCCGTGGCGTTGGTTCATCACATCGCGCAGGCTATCGAAGGCCTTCTCATAGCCGGGTGGTGCGATGTTCAGGCTCCGGCCCGAGGTCAATTCCAAGCGCGGCGTGCAGAAGTGAAGCTCGACGCGGTCTTCGTGGGTATGTCGGACCCAGAGCACGTCATATTGCGTCGGGTCCAGCCCCGCGAAGGCCAGACGCTCGAAGTGATCCATGACCTCGGCCTGCTGTTCCTCGGTCGGGGTGTCTTCGGCGGCAAAGCTGATCACACCTGCGCGGTAGGTCCATTGGTGGCGGCTGGCGTCGATCAGGGCTTCGGTGCGCTCGGGGTTGCCGCGCAGGACCTCAGGCAGAGGGTCGCGTGTGACGGTCTTGGCCTGGCCGTCAGCGTCGCGGATCAGGTCACGATTGCCGTCATAGGCCAGCACGCGTTCGGCCACGAGGTACCCGACCGGCCCCGCGCCCGCGCCTTTGCCATTGGGGAAGAACTTGATCAGCACCGCCGCGCCTCATCAAGGAGCGCGGCGAGCTGGCGTTCGATCACCACAAGGCGGCGGGCGACTGTCAGCGCGTCGAGGTCGGTGCGTCCGACCTTCATGGCGTGGTTCAGCCAGCGGGCGATCTGGTTGAGGTTGCCGCCGATGCGCCCGACCGCCAACACAAGCGCCGGATCGACGCGGGGGACGGGCTTGCGGCGGCGGGCTTCGGTGAGGCCAAGCGCCTCGCGTAGCAATGTCGAGGCAGGCAGGCCAGCGGCCTCGGCCTTCGCGCGCAGATCGGCCTTCTCGGACGCGGTACAGCGGAAGACGAAGGTCTCGGTCAGCGGCTTTTTGGCGGGGGCTTTGCCCGCGCCGGTGGGGTTCGAAGGGGAGGCTTGCCGCCCCTCGCAAGGTCCCGTGTCATCGGCGCAGCCGTATGACATGGGTCGCCTTGCTGTTTGCTCTTCGGTCGGATCATTGGTGCTCATGATCTGAGGCCCGCCGCCTGGATTTGCGCCTGCGTCACAAGCTCTGCAGCCAAGAGCGCGTCGACTTGGCCAGGTGTGATGTGGCGGCAAAGAGGATGCTTGTCAGTCACCCAATTCGCCAAGCCTGCCAGCATCTCGGCCTCCTTCGCCTTCGAGGCTTCTCGGCTTTTGGCGATGTCCTCGACGAAGGTCCCCCATCGCCCGGACTTGAACCAGTTGTCAGAGAAACAGACCTTTGACCGGGTGAAGCCAGCGCTCTGCGTCGCGTAGGCCTTCACGGCTTCGGTCAGGTCTTTGGTGCTGACGCCTTCGTCCAGCGCCGCCCTGATACGCCCAAGACACTCAGCCTTCCCGCGCATACGGTCGGGTGGATAGGCAGACAATACCTTTTTGGCTTCTTCATCCGCCGCCACCACGCGCTCGCGCGTAGGAGGTTTATGGGTGGTTTTAGGATGGTTTGGGGGCCGTGGTGGCCCCGGTACCCCGGCCACTGTGGCCCCCGTTCCGGGTCCAGTCCGGACGGGGTCCACTGTGGCCCCCGTTTCGATCTCGGGCTCAGCGGTGAGTTCGAGCGCCTCGATCCGGGTCAGATCGATCCGGTAAACGACCGTGAATCCGTTCTTGCACCCCCGCGCGCCGGTCTCGACCAGGATGCCTTCCTTCAGGAAGTCCCGGATCGTCCGCTTGACTGTCGTCTCCCCCAGCTCCGTGTGCCGCTGGATCGTCCCCTTCGAACACCAGATGCCCGAGCCATCATCAGACGCCTTGTCGGCTAGAAACATGATGATCTGCTTGCGCGTCGCACTCCCGAACTTCCGCTCTGCACACGCATTCGCCACACGCCAGCTCATCGGATCGCCTCAAAAGCCGCACAGACGTGCGAAATTTGTACAGGTTTTGTACGAGATTTCGCTCGTTTTCGGAGAATTCGGCGGAAAACGAAACGGGCGTTTCTGCACGCTTCCGCACAACGCCTTGCAAATAAGCCATATTTTTCAGGTGGTTTTGGCGACCCCGGCAGGATTCGAACCTGCAACCTGCCCCTTAGGAGGGGGCTGCTCTATCCAGTTGAGCCACGGGGCCGCGCAAAACTCTCTGTAACGTGGTTTTTTCGGGTTGTCATCGGCTTTGAAGGGCAGTTGTAAAATGCGTCCTGTTCACGCTACCATCGGACAAAACAACAACGCAGGTGCACCCCGTGACCACAGAAAACAAACGCCCACTCACCCTTCGTGATGTTTCTGAAGCGTCCGGAGTGTCTGAGATGACGGTCAGCCGGGTTCTGCGCAATCGGGGTGACGTGTCGGATGCGACCCGCACACGCGTTCTGGCCGCAGCAAAAGAACTGGGATACGTGCCGAACAAAATCGCTGGTGCGCTTGCCTCAAGCCGGGTGAACCTTGTGGCGGTGATCATCCCGTCGCTGTCGAACATGGTGTTCCCCGAGGTGCTGACCGGGATCAATCAGATTCTTGAGGATACCGAGCTACAGCCAGTGGTCGGCGTCACCGACTATTTGCCCGAAAAAGAGGAAAAAGTCCTGTACGAGATGCTCTCGTGGCGGCCTTCGGGCGTGATCATCGCCGGATTGGAACATACCGATGCCGCACGCGCCATGCTGGATTCGGCGGGGATTCCGGTGGTCGAGATTATGGACACCGATGGTAAGCCGGTGGACGCGATGGTCGGGATTTCCCATCGCCGCGCTGGACGTGAGATGGCACAGGCGATCCTGAAAGCGGGCTATGAACATATCGGCTTTATGGGCACCAAAATGCCCCTGGATCACCGCGCTCGGAAACGGTTCGAAGGCTTTACCGAAGTGCTGGGCAAGCATGGGATCGAGATCGAAGACCGCGAGTTTTATTCCGGGGGCTCGGCCTTGGCCAAAGGCCGCGAGATGACTCAAGCCATGTTGGAACGCTCACCGGATCTGGATTTCCTGTATTATTCCAACGACATGATTGGTGCTGGCGGGTTGCTGTATCTGTTGGACCAGGGGATAGACATTCCAGGCCAGATCGGTTTGGCAGGGTTCAATAATGTCGAACTGTTACAGGGTCTGCCGCGCAAGCTGGCCACAATGGATGCATGTCGACACGAGATTGGGCGCAAGGCAGCCGAGATAATCGCCGTTCAGCTTTCCGATCCCACTTCCGAGGTCGAAAACCGCATAACTCTGACCCCCAAGATCAGCTATGGCGATACGCTGAAACGCCGCTGACCCGTGGCGATGCAAAGGCTGAACAATCGGGCGGCCCGCGCCCTGTTCATGGACCGGCACGCGCTGGCAGAACAGCCGTCCGGGGCTGCGAAAGGGCCTGACCTGCTTGAATTGATCAGGCGTCTGGGATTTGTTCAGCTGGACAGTATAAACACGGTCGCCCGCGCCCATGACATGATCCTGTTTTCGCGCAGGCCCGCCTATCGCGCCAAAAACCTCAAGCATGTCTACGAACGTGACCGTGGGCTGTTCGAACATTGGACTCATGATGCCGCAGTCATTCCGATGGAGTTCTACCCCCATTGGCATCTACGGTTTCAGCGCGACGCTGACCTGCTGAAATCGCGCTGGAAAAACTGGCGTCGCGATGGGTTCGAGCAGCAATTTGAAACCGTATTGCAGCATATACGCGATCATGGGCCGGTTTCGTCATCGGATGTGGGAAAAGACGAAAAGAAAGGCTCCGGCGGATGGTGGGATTGGCACCCGTCGAAAACCGCGCTTGAATTCCTCTGGCGCTCGGGCGCGCTGACCGTGATCGGCAGGCAGGGGTTCCAGAAACGCTATGACCTGACCGAGCGGGTGATCGAGACGCATCTTTGCCCCGGCAATATGCCTTGTGACGCCGAACATACCGTGGATTGGCTGTGCCATGCGGCACTTGACCGGCTTGGGTTTGCGACTTCGGGCGAATTGGCGGCGTTTTGGGACACGGTCAGCGCAGCTGAGGCGCGAGACTGGTGCAAAACCGCCTTGACCGAAGGCCATGTCGAAGAGATCGAGATCGTATGCGCCAATGGCCAGGCCAGAAAGCTGTTCGCACGTCCAGGAATCGCGGAACAGGCCGCGCAGATCCCCCCAGCGCCGGGTCGGATCAGAGTGCTGAGCCCGTTTGACCCCATGCTGCGTGACCGTGACCGTGCGCAGCGGCTGTTTGGGTTTCACTACCGGATCGAGGTGTTTGTCCCCGCCCCGAAACGCACCTATGGCTATTATGTTTTCCCGCTTCTCGAAGGCGACCGGCTGATTGGCCGGATCGACATGAAGGCCCATCGCGATCAGTCGGTGCTGCGGGTCAGCGCCCTGTGGCCAGAACGAACAGTACGGTGGTCAGATGCCCGCACGCGCCGCCTACAGGCCGAACTGGACCGGGTTCGTCGCTTTGCCGGGTTGGATGACATAGAATTTGCCGGGAATTGGCAAAAAGACCCTATTTAGGGTCTGATATACTCAATTTGACCGGCTGCAACCCGTCAATCTCCCCCTCCAGTGAATCTCCGGGCTGAACCGGTCCTACACCAGCCGGCGTTCCGGTCAGGATCAAATCCCCTGGTCGCAGATGATAATAGCCGGACAAGTGACTTATGATCTCGTCAATCGACCAGATCAGCTCATCCAAGGTTGCGTCCTGCCGGGTTTCGCCATTAACGCGCAAAATGATGCGTTTTTGCGGGTCGGGTTGCCAATCGCTCACGCGGGTCAGAGGGGCAAATACGGCTGCATTCTCGAAATCTTTTCCAAGATCCCAAGGGCGCTGTTTGTTGCGCTCGCGAATTTGCAGATCACGTCGGGTCATGTCCAGGGCGCAGCCAAAGCCAAACACCGCTTCCTGCACCTGAGAAGTATCAGCTTGAAAAACCGGCTTTCCGATTGCAACAGCCAGCTCCATCTCATGGTGGAAATTTTCGGTCCCCGGAGGGTAAGCCGTCGTCACCCCAGACAGGACCGCGTTTGCAGCGGCCTTGGTGAAATAGAAAGGGGCCTCACGGTCGACCTCATGTCCCATTTCAGCCGCATGTGCGGCATAGTTCCTGCCCACACAAAAGATTCGCCCAACCGGGTATGTGTCGTCCTCGCCGGTAACCGGCAAAGCGATCGGATCAGGAATAGAGAACAGGCTACCCATCATCATGCCGCCATAAAACAGGTTAGTTAAAGTGGATATTAAAGGGCATAAACCAGAGCAAGTCGCAATCCTTGCAAACCCGCACGCCGGTTTTTGCCGACAATTCGGGGATAATTCGGCACAGGCTTGCCCAAATCGAACCGGTAAGCCTGCGCGTGTTTCAAAATTCGCAGACATGGCTACTTATGGCGCTGGGCTTACTTTCAACATGCGGCTGAAAACACGGCGACAGCTCATTCAGTTTTTAGCCGTTAAACCTTGGAAAACCGCTGTATCGCGCTAGCTTGTTGCTAACAGAAAGCGTTCAGCACTGAGACGTCACCACTCACAAAGGCGGCGGACCACCAATCCTCCGCCTTCTTGCGAAGACACCCGCGTGGACGGCAGAAATCGCTGAAATCCGGGTGCGAGTATTCAGAGGACCACGGCCAAACACCCATCCCCCTGGGTAAGTTTGCGTCTGAGAAAACCCGATTTTCGGGATCTGATGTTCTCTGAAACGTTGCCGGATCGTTTGAACACCCCTCGTATCCGGCTGTAGGCCAGGCACATGGTCCACTCGGGCCTGGCCACTCCGCCAGAGAGGTCACAAAGGCCCTCTGGCGGGGCCCACACACTGTTAGTCCCGAGAATCTGATTGTAATTTCAACTGGTGCAGATCGTTGAGAAGATCCAGCAACGCCTCATGCCGCGCTGGTCCCAGCGTGTTGCGGATTTCTTCAGCCAAAAGCAACGTATAGTCGATGTTATCCCGGATAATCCCTGCCCCTTTGACCGTGATCTCAACAATCTGCCTGCGCTTGTCGACCGGATGGCTTTTCCGCACGACAAGGCCCTTGGCCTCAAGCTTTTGCAGAATGCGGGTCAGGCTGGGCAAAAGCAGACAGGCACGGTCAGCAATATGGGTGGGCTCTTGCGGGCCTTCCTCTTCCAGCACCCGCAGAACCCGCCATTGCTGTTCGGTTACGCCCGCCTCTACAAGCATTCTACGGATAGGCCCCATAACCCGTTCCCTCGCGCGCAGCAGCGCAATAGGCAAAGACCGGGACGTCAATGGAATTTCATGAGCCATGTTAAATTCTGGCCGAATTCGGTTCATTCTTCAACTGACCTTTCCGTGTTCGGGATTCCAGGCATTCATGGCTTATTAGAGCCTAGATTATTCCACTTCTCTCTGCGGAAACATATTCAGAAAAACCTCAGACCACTGGATTCCTGCAAAGGGCGTTGACGTTTCAACCCGGATATTCATCACTGGCACAGGATCGAAAGCGGTGTTCAGAGAAGATTGGAAGATAAAATGAACTGGGATGAATTCTCGGATTGGGGCGCCAAGATTGCTGAGTGGGCACAGGATTACCATCTGACTGTCGGCGACAATCCGGTTAGGGCCAGAACGGAACCCGGTGATATTCTTAACGCTTTACCCGCGCGCCCTCCCGAGCGCTCCCAGGCGATGGAGGAAATCTTTCACGATTTCGAACAGATCGTGATGCCTGGGATTACCCATTGGCAACATCCTCGCTTTTTTGCCTATTTTAATGCAAACGCCTCGGCCCCGTCGGTTCTGGCCGAGTTTCTAACCAGCGCCATCGCTCCGCAATGCATGTTGTGGCAGACATCCCCCGCCGCGACCGAGATGGAGACGCGGATGATGGATTGGTTGCGGCAGGCCCTGGATCTGCCCACGGGCTTTGCAGGTGTCATTCAGGATTCCGCCTCGTCCGCGACCCTAGCCGCTGTGCTGACCATGCGGGAAAAGGCGCTGAATTGGCAGGGCAACCAACAAGGGTTGTTCGGACAGAAACCGCTGCGCGTATATTGCTCGGCCGAGGTCCATACCTCGGTTGATCGTGCCATATGGGTTGCGGGGATCGGGCAGGAAAATCTGGTGCGGGTGCCCATACAAGGCGACTGGCGCGGGATGGACCCACAGGCGCTGGAAACAGCAATCCAAGCCGATTTAGACTCTGGTTATCAACCAACCGGCGTGATCCTCTGCGTCGGCGGCACCGGAACCGGCGCGGCCGATCCGGTAGAGGAATGTCTGAAGATTGCGCAAAAATACGGGCTATATTCGCATGTCGATGCAGCTTGGGCTGGCTCGGCCATGATATGCCCCGAATACCGCCATTACTGGGAGGGAGTCGAGCAAGCCGACAGCATCGTGTTCAACCCGCATAAATGGCTGGGTGTTCAGTTCGATTGCTGCGCCCATTTTCTGAAGGACCCCGATGATCTGGTACGGACACTCGCGATCAGCCCGGAATTCCTGAAGACCCACGGCAAGGACGGGATCATAAATTATTCTGAATGGTCGGTACCGCTGGGCCGCAGGTTCCGAGCCCTGAAACTGTGGTTCGTCATCCGCGCCTATGGTCTGGAAGGGCTACGTGAAAGGTTGCGCAATCATATAACATGGTCAGTGGCTCTGCATGACCGGCTGAAAGCTGAATCCGATTTCGAAATCACCACTAACCCGATGTGGTCATTGTGGACATTCCGCTATGCCCCCCTTGGGTCAACCGATCTGGACGATCTGAACCTACGGCTGGTCAATGCGATCAATGATGATGGCCGCATTTACTTGACTCAAACCCGCGTTGATGGCGACTTGGTGATCCGCTTTCAGGCCGGTCAGTTTGAATCCACGCAGGCAGACGTCCAAATGGCATTTGACGTGATCACTGAAATCGCCCGCTCGCTAAACTAGAGGTTCCACATGTCCGCACCCGTCAACACGTTCAAACAAGCCCTGAAAAACGGCGACCATCTGATTGGTTGTTGGTCCAGCTTTGCTGAGGCGGTAACAGCCGAGATCATGGGCACTGCCGGATTCGACTGGCTGGTGATCGACGGTGAGCACGCGCCGAATGATATCCGGTCCATCCGGGATCAGCTGATCGCGCTGGCCGCCAGTCCGACACATCCCGTCGTGCGAATCCCGGTGGGCGACACCGCATTGATCAAGATGGTGTTGGACGCAGGTGCTCAGACAATCCTGGTACCGATGGTGGAAAGTGCCGAACAGGCGCGCGATCTGGTTCGTGCCTGCCACTATCCGCCCCAAGGTGTGCGGGGCGTCGGCGCGATGGCCTCACGCGCAACGCAATACGGAACGGTTCAGGACTACATTCAGACCGCAGACGATCAGATATGTCTGCTGTTACAGGTGGAAAACCGCGCCGGTATCGCCGCATTGGATGCCATTGCACAGGTAGAAGGCGTGGATGGCGTGTTTATCGGTCCGTCTGACCTGTCCACTGACATGGGTTTTCAGGGAAACAGCGCCGCGCCCGAGGTCCAAGCGGTGATCGCCGACGCGATGAAGCGCATCGTTGCAGCAGGCAAAGCCCCGGGCATTCTTGGTGTCACGGATGAGGCATCGCAGGCCTATAAGGACATGGGCGCCCAGTTCCAGGCGGTGGGGATCGACGTGATGCTGCTGACACAGGCGGCGCGTGCCCTGGCCGCAAGGTGGAAGGCCTAAGCCCGCATCGCCGAGGCCGCCTGAGCATACCCGCCCGAGGCACCATCGACGAAATGGACGTGATCGTCACGGGTGGCCGAGGGGACAAAGCAGGTCATCATCGCCTCATCCTGCGCGTGCAGCCCGTATCGGATCCTGCCCTGTTTCCGGGCCTGTTCAAGAACGGTCTGAATCTGGTTCAGGGTGGCCGGGTCACAATCCAGCGTCATTTTCAGCCCGTCATCGAATTTGCGGAAATCCGCATTGCGACTGACCGTGCGCTTATAGTGTTCCGGCTCAAAATTCCCCAATCGCTTGCCAGATTTGAACAGCAGCCCGATCATCAAATTCTGCGCCAACAGCTTGATTTTCTGCAGCAAAAGATTGCGACCCGCACGGGACACATGGGCGTCCAGCGCCAAACCAGGCGGCGGCCAGCGGATCGGAGGGCCGCTTTCCGGCATCGGGTGGCCGGACCGGTCCAATCCTTCAGCGGCCACTAGAACAGCCCGTGACAGGTCGGCGAAATCGGTCTCGGTAGCGCGGGCAGTTGGCTGCACCACCACCGAGACAATCTGACCATTCTGCGCCTTGCTGTTGGACCAGCGGCAGGACAGCCCGGTCAAATCCGGCAGCGCACCGGGGGCTGCGTACGGAACCTCAAACCGACCTGCTTTCATCTCGGCCTCGGCCCAGGCCAGACCACCGCCCGAGAACATCGCATAATCCACCCCCTCGGATGGCGCGTAACGCGCAACCCGAAGATCCTTGCCCGCCTGCCGGATTTCGGCGACGGGCACGACGGCCCCGCGCAGTGCGATCTCGAACTCTTCTTCCGCCCAGCGCCGCAAATCGGCCAGAACGCTACGTGCTGCCTCTGCCGCGCTTGCCGGTACGGCGAACCCGGCACCATCACCCCCAAAGACATAGGGAAATTCTTGCCCGCGCAGCGCATTGATCATGGCCGAGATCACCGCGGCCCCAACCATGTTCACGGCCTTGTATCGTCCCCGCTCTATCTGACCAGTGGAATCCACGACATCTGCGACACCAAGAACCCATTCCGTCGGCACCGCGGTAAAGCGTTCAGGATCGGTCAGATTGTTAAAGTCCCGCAACAGCGGAAGGCTGTCATAAAATGCGGCCTGTGCATCTTTCATTCGTTCCTCGACAATATGAATAGACCTTCAGATAGCCCAAATTTGTTCGATGTCCGCTGAAAACATCATAGCACACGCGCTTGTACATATCACGGGGACATGCCAAGCATTTGCTGGCGGGTTGGGCGAAAGAGGCGTCTCATGAAAACCGGACTGGTGGTTCTGTGTCTGGGCTATGTGCTCAGCCAATTTTTTCGCGCCTTTCTTGCCGTTCTCAGCGTCGATCTGGGGCGTGACATCGGGGCAAGGCCCGAAGATCTGGCCTTTGCCTCGGGGCTTTGGTTTCTCGTCTTTGCCGCCATGCAACTGCCAGTGGGTTGGGCGCTGGACCGGATCGGGCCGCGTTTGACGGCTGCGGTTTTGTTGCTGGCAGGTGGCGCGGGCGGCGCTGCGTTGTTTGCAGTGGCCAGCACCCCGTTTCATATCGCAGTCGCGATGGGGCTGATCGGAGTCGGGTGCTCGCCCGTTCTGATGGCATCCTATTACATCTTTGCCCGCGAATACCCGCCCGCCCGCTTTGCCACGCTAGCAGCCATCATGCTGGGCGTTGGGTCGGTCGGCAATCTGGTGGCCTCCTACCCCACAGCACTTGCGGTCGAACTGATGGGCTGGCGCGCCACAATGGCTACACTGGCCGTCGTTTCGGCCATTATCGCAGCGGGCATCTGGATCAGCGTTCACGACCCCAAACCGGTTGTGACCGAGCATCGCGGGTCAGTGCTGGACCTGCTGAAAGAACCTGCCCTGTGGGCCATCCTGCCGCTGATGCTGGTGGCCTACGCCCCCGCGGCTGCGACACGAGGCTTGTGGGCAGGTCCATATCTGAACGACGTTTTCGCCCTCAGCACCACGCAGATCGGAACCGCGACGCTGGTCATGGGGGCGGCTATGATTGCCGGCACCTTTGCCTATGGGCCGCTCGACCGGCTTTTGGGCACACGGAAATGGGTGATCTTTGGCGGCAATGCCTTGGGCGCGGCGGCGCTGGGGCTGTTGTGCCTGTGGATCGACATGGCGGTCTGGGTGTCAGTAAGTCTGATGGCGGTGATCGGTTTCATGGGCGCCAGCTTTCCGGTCATCATGGCCCATGGCCGCGCCTTCGTGCCGCCGCATCTGGTCGGGCGTGGCATGACCCTGTTGAATCTGTTCGGCATTGGCGGAGTGGGTCTGGCGCAATTTGTCACCGGCCGAGTCCATGCCGCGACAGTGGACATCAGTCCAACCGCGCCCTACACAGCGATATTCGGCTTTTTTGCAGTCACGCTTGCCATTGGATGCGTGATTTACCTATTCAGCCGCGACAGCGTTGACTGACGCTGGAACCATCGGGAGAGCCCATGTCCGACCCTGTTGTCATCGCACCGAACCTCAAGCGCAGGCTTTCCGGCGTGACCGCGACGATCGCGCGGCTGGTGCCGTTGCAAGTGCAATGGATCGACATCGCCGCAACCGGACCGGGCCTACCGGCCGATCTGCCCCATATCCCGCTGGGCCGTCTGCCATTTCTGTCGCGCAAGACCACGCGCGTCTGGCACGCGCGGCGCAATACCGAGATGCTGCTGGGCTTGATCCTGCGCAATGTCTTTCGTCTGCGCCTGAAACTACTGTTCACCAGCGCCTCGCAGCGGTCGCATACGGGCTATAGCAAATGGCTGATCGACAAAATGGACGCGGTAGTCGCCACATCGCGCAAAACCGCCGGATATCTTGAGCGGGACGCGCAGGTCATCATGCATGGCATCAACCTGCAGGATTTCACCCCGCCCGAGGACAAAGACGCCCTGCGGGGCAAACTCGGCCTGCCCGGTGGTCTGCTGCTTGGGTGCTATGGCCGTATCCGGCACCAGAAAGGCACCGATGCTTTCGTCGATGCGATGATCGACCTTTGTGGCCGTTTCGAAGACGTCCATGGCATCGTCATGGGCCGCGCGACCGAAAAACACACCGGCTTTCTGGCCGAGCTGAAAGACAAGGTCGCCAAGGCGGGCCTGTCTGACCGCATCCTATTCAAACCCGAGGTCACGGTGGATCAGATCGCCGAGTGGTACCAGGTGCTGGACTTGTTCATCGCGCCGCAACGCTGGGAAGGCTTTGGCCTGACCCCGCTCGAGGCGATGGCCTGCGGCGTGCCTGTGGTGGCAACCGATGTCGGTGCCTTTGCAGAGATCGTGACCGACCCCTCATTGGGCCATGTGGTCGAAGCGGGGAACATTCCCGCCCTGGCTGATGCCGCCGCTGAAATGCTGTCGAACCCCGAGTCGCTGGCGCAATCCGGCAGCGCCGCCCGCGTCCATGTGGAACAGAATTTCGACATCGACGGCGAGGCAAAGACCTTGGTAGCGCTCTATGAACGGCTTCTGACCGACGCCTGAGGCGATGCACCGCGTCAAATCGGTGTCATTGGGGGAAATATCCCGCGAAACCTCTTTTTTCTTTGCTGCAACGCGGCTATGAACGCGCGTCCTTAACTTTGGAGACATGAAATGGGCTATCGCGTCGTAGTCGTCGGCGCCACAGGTAATGTGGGCCGCGAAATGCTGAACATTCTGGCAGAACGCCAGTTCCCCATCGATGAACTTGCCGTGCTGGCAAGCCGTCGGTCGCTGGGAACCGAAGTAAGCTTTGGCGACAAGACACTCACGACCAAAGACCTGGACACGTTTGATTTCACCGGCTGGGACATGGCGCTGTTTGCCGTGGGATCCGAGGCGACCAAGGTCTACGCCCCCAAGGCGGCGGCGGCTGGCTGCGTGGTGATCGACAACTCGTCCCTGTATCGCTATGACCCTGCAATTCCGCTGATCGTGCCGGAATGTAACCCCGAGGCGATCCACGACTATAAGAACAAGAACATCATCGCCAACCCCAACTGCTCGACCGCGCAGATGGTTGTCGCGCTGAAACCGCTGCATGATCGCGCCAAGATCAAGCGCGTCGTCGTGTCGACCTATCAGTCGGTTTCCGGCGCGGGCAAAGAAGGGATGGATGAGCTGTGGGACCAGACCAAAGCCATCTACAACCCCACCACCGAAGTTCCGCCGAACAAGTTCCAGAAGCAGATCGCCTTCAACGTCATTCCGCAGATCGACGTCTTCATGGAAGACGGCTCGACCAAGGAAGAGTGGAAGATGGTTGTCGAGACCAAGAAGATCATCGACCCGTCGATCAAGGTCACCGCGACCTGCGTCCGCGTTCCGGTCTTCGTTGGCCATTCCGAGGCCGTGAATATCGAGTTCGAGGAATTCTTGGACGAAGACGAAGCCCGTGACCTCCTGCGCGAAGCACCAGGTATCATGGTGATCGACAAGCGCGAACCGGGCGGCTACGTCTCACCGGTCGAATGCGCGGGTGATTTCGCCACCTTCATCAGCCGCATCCGTCAGGATTCAACCATCGAGAACGGCCTGAACCTGTGGTGCGTCAGTGACAATCTGCGCAAGGGCGCAGCGCTGAACGCGGTACAAATCGCCGAATTGCTGGGCCGTGAGGTCCTGAAGAAGGGATAACTGATACCCTTTCTTTATGTATTGACCAAACCCCGCAGCGCCGCTTGCGGGGTTTGTTTTTTCTTAGGCCGCAAAAAGAAATCCGGGCCCATCTCTGTAGTGGACCCGGATCAGATTAAAGTGATTGTTGTTCGTGTAGCCCGCCGATACGGCGCAGCCCCAATCAAGAGGCGATCTTGATCGCATCCTCGTACAGCAGAACCGCACGTTCGGATTCTTTCTCGAGCACATCCATTTTTGCACAGAATTGCATAACGTCCTCCAGGCTTGGCACCTCTGCGGCGTTCAGGGCCTCGACGGTTGGTTGCAGCTCATTCCACTGGGCCTTTACCTGTTCCAGTGCCTCAAGCGAGGCATCGCTGGGCGGTTCAGACATCTTGAGATAGTCATTGCCGCCGCCAATCAACGCATCGACGATCTTGCCAAACTTGGCAGCATTCTTCTTGAACTTTTCGTGGTGTTCTGCGGTTTCTTTTCCGGTGGCGGCCAGCGCAATTTCTTTGCAGATCTTCTGGGTGATCATCCGCTGACGACCTGCGAATTCCAATGCCAGGGCCATCGACGGTTCAATATCGACCTCGCCATAGGCCGCTTCTAGCTTGCGGACCACGGCGTGGCAGGATTCTTCAAGTGCCTCGACATTGCCAACGATCATGTTCAGTTGCGCTTCGTTGATCGACTTGTCAGCAACGATGTCTTCGACCGCGGTCCGGTATGGCACCCAAACGCTGGCGACTTCCTCAAGCGCTTTGTTGACGGAATAGAATCTTTCCCGGTCAATACCGGACGACCCTTTGCCTTCTTTGAAGCCAAGCAGGATATCGTCAAATTCATCATGCGCCTGCTGCAATTCACTCAGGTTCCGATCAACTGCTCCGCCGATGCTGACCAGAACTGCGGATTTGGCGACCTTCTCGGACAGAAAGCTCAGCTTTTCAGCGGCCAGAATTCGGTGCGCGACCTGACCCGCGGCCATAGCCAACGCATAGCCCCCAACCGGTAAGAATGCCGTTAGCCCGATTCCCAACGCTCCGGAGGCGAAAACACGACGATTGATACTCATGGCGGTCTACCTAACCCTGCTGCTTTAACATGTGTTTATCGAGGAAAAAGCGCGTTAAATGTCCCAACACGGTGTTCAGAAAATGAAATAATGGTGGCTTTTTGAGTTTCAACTGGCCAATCCGGCCCTCGGCTGATCACTCCGGTCAAGGGTTTGACCTCGTTTACCCTTCGACCAGCGCTTTCAGATTATCCAACCCGCGCTGGTAATCTCCGCCAACCCATTTATCCATCATCAGCCCCATCCAGCGGGACATGGGATTCATACCCAATTCGGATTCAAACCCCCAGGTCACTTTGGTGCCGCTGCCCTCCGGCTGCAGTTCAAACATGGCAATAGCAGTGCCCATTGGACCAAAATCCAAGGCGGTTCTGACCATCTGGTTTTCAACGCTTTCGGTGATCTCTTGCGAACCGGTGCCGACCTGCCGGTGATCCGACGACCAGTTCAGCACATTCCCGACCCCAGAATCAGGCCCGCCATAGGTCAGCTTCGTCTCGGGATCACGAGATAACCATGGCGACCATTTCTCGGTCTCTTGCATGGAGTTGACATAAGGAAAGATGACCTCGGGCGAGGCATCAATCGTGATGCTACGCGAAACTTCTGCCTTGCCTGGCAATATAAAGGACACCCCTACCAGAACCAGAATCAAGACTATCACGGTGACAAGAACACGTTTGATCAATCGCATGGAATGCTCCGAATCCCTAAAATGACATCCCAAACTTATCAAAAAAACAGCGCGGAATCAGTAGTCTGATCCGCGCTGCCTGAAATTGTCGAAAATCCGCCGGGTCAGACGACCGCGAATTTCTTTTCGCCGGGATCATAACACTGAAGGCCACCTTCACCGATATCTGTCCACAAACCGTGCAGGCTGAGCGAGCCGCTCTCTACCGCCGCGGAGATGAAGGGGAAGGTCATCAGGTTTTCGAGCGAAGCAACAACCGCCTGCCGTTCGAACTGGCGCGCTTGGTCGGTGCTGTCTTCGATATCGGCAACCAGATCATATTTTGGTTTGAGGATATCCATCCAGCGACCAACAAAGCTTTCTTTGGCTTCCAGCAGTGGTGCCTGGCCCTTGCACATGTCGATACAGCCCTGCACACCACCGCATTGGGAATGGCCCAGCACGATCAGATGCGCCACTTTCAGCGCGGTCACCGCGTATTCGATGGCAGCACTGGTGCCGTGATGATCGCCGTCGGGCGCATAAGGCGGCACCAGATTGGCAATGTTGCGGTGAATAAAGAACTCACCCTGATCCGCCCCAAAAATCGAGGTGACATGAACCCGGCTGTCGCAACAGGAAATCACCATGGCCCGCGGACGCTGCCCTTCGGTGGCAAGACGGCGATACCAGACCTGATTTTCCGAATATGTCGTGGCTTTCCAGCCATGATACCGATTGACCAGATAGTTTGGCAGAGGTTTGGCGAATTCCATTCTTGTGTCCCTGTTCATGTCTCGGTGGACTGCTGTAACCTGAATTCGAAGAAAATTCGAGCCATTATCCTGCCCCATGGCAAGGTTTTGCAAAGGAATTGCGCACCACATTCGGGCTATGCCGTGGGGGCGTATAGAATTGGGGTGAATGTGGTGGAAAAGATCGTCACGCTTGAACACAAAGAAACAGTGCGGCTGGATTCGGATCGTCTGAATGGGCTGTATCGACAACTGGGTGAGAAAAACGCGTTGGACGTGCTGTGTCGCACGGTCGAGGAATTGGCGGTGCGCCTGTCGAATTGCGAGCGGTTCTGGAGACAGCGTGACTGGGCCGGGCTGCGCAAATGTGCACGATCCATTGTGGCCATTGCCGAACAGATCGGAATGATGGCGCTGGCCTGTGTGGCGAATGATGTGGCGCAGAATGTGGACGCGGGCGACTCGGTCGCCGCCGGGGCCACGCTGTCGCGGCTGATCAGGGTGGGTGAGAAATCGCTGACCGTGATCTGGGATCAGCAAGATCTTTCGGTCTGACAGGGCTTGCGGACGGTCCATGGACGGCTAGGTTGGGCATAAGCCACAACAGTCGAGATTTTCATGACCCTGTCTTTCGCACCATCGTCGGACGCATCTGTCCCCCTTCACGTCATTGCCCAGCCGGATCTGGACGACTGGCTGACGGGTCAGCCCGAAACAGTGACGGCCTGGGCCAAGATCAGCGGATTCACCGGTGCGATGGGTCAGGTTTTGCTGATTCCAGGGCCTGACGGTGCGGTACAGTCTGCTTTGGCGGGGTATGGCACAGCCACTGGCCGGTCCCGCAAGCGGTTTCCGCTGGCCGCCGCCGCCGAAGCCCTGCCCGAAGGCGCATATCACATCGCGTCGGGCATAGACCAAGCTGATCTGGAAACTGAATGCCTGGGGTGGTTGCTGACCGGTTATGCCTTTGACCGCTATGCCAGCCAATCCCCGGCCAAGGCTCGTTTGGTTGCCCCCGACGGGATCGACGCCCCCCGGCTTGAGGTACTGGCCGGGGCCGAGGCGCTGACCCGCGATTTGGTCAATACTCCGGCCTCGGATATGGGACCGGAACAGCTTCATAGCGCAGCCGAAGCCCTGGCACAGGAATTCGGCGCCTCTTTCGAGGTTGTTCTGGGCGATACCCTGCTAGAGCAGAACTTCCCCATGATCCACACGGTTGGCCGCGCCGCCGCACAAGCGCCCCGTCTGATTGAGATGAATTGGGGCGTGACAGGCCCAAAGCTGACCCTTGTCGGCAAGGGCGTCTGCTTTGACACTGGAGGGCTAAACCTGAAACCCGGCGCCTCGATGGGGCTGATGAAGAAAGATATGGGCGGGGCCGCAAATGTATTGGGGCTGGCCCGGATGATAATGGCGCTGGAGCTGCCCGTGCAACTGCGGGTGCTGATCCCGGCGGTTGAGAATTCGGTTGCGGGGAACGCCTTCCGGCCCGGCGACATCCTGACCTCGCGCAAGGGGCTGACGGTTGAGATTAACAATACCGATGCCGAAGGGCGCTTGGTTTTGGCCGACGCATTGGCGCTGGCGGATGAGGGCGAGCCGGATTTGGTGATCTCGATGGCGACACTGACCGGGGCGGCACGTGTGGCGGTGGGCGCCGATCTTGCACCATTCTATACCGACAACGATGCCGCGGCTGATGCCTTGAACCGCGCCGCAGGCAGAGCAGCCGATCCTGTCTGGCGCATGCCATTCCATAACCCCTATGAGGGTCTGATTGAACCCGGCATTGCCGACCTGGATAACGCACCGGCGGGTGGTTTTGCAGGCTCGATTACTGCCGCCTTGTTCTTGCGCAGATTTGTTGGTGACAGTCCCTATATGCATTTCGACATCTTCTCGTGGCAACGCAGCAAAGAACCCGGACGCAGCAAGGGCGGATTCGGTCAGGGGCCCCGCGCCCTTCTGACGGCCCTGCCTGAGATTTTGGGCATATGACCCGGCACCGCATCATACAGCCGGTCATCGACCTGATGCGTGATCCCGACGGGCCCCGCGATCGCCAGCTGTTGTATGGGGATAGCGTTCGCACAGATGAAGAGCGTGACGGCTGGAGCCGGATCACCTCGGACAAGGACGGCTATGCGGGCTGGGTCCGGTCAGACTGTCTGGCCCCAGATGTGCCTGCCACCCACTGGATCACGGCACCGTCAACACATGCATATGAGCAACCGAACATGAAATCCCGGGACCGAACCTCGTTAAGCTTTGGCAGCAAGGTTCAGACAATGTCCGAACAGAATGGATTTATTGAGACGGAGTTGGGCTTTATCCCGGCCATACACGCCAAACAGATCAACATAACCCTGACCGATCCGGTCGCCGTGGCCGAAATGTTTCTGGGAACGCCCTATCTTTGGGGTGGCAACAGCAGGTTCGGGCTGGATTGTTCAGGTCTGGTTCAGGCCGGAATGCTGGCTTGTGGGCTGCCCTGCCCCGGTGATAGTGGCGACCAAGAGCGTGATCTGGGTCAGGCGCTGACCCCTGGCACACCCGCTCAGCGCGGTGATCTGCTGTTCTGGAATGGGCATGTGGCCTGGGTCTACGGCGACAATATGCTGCTGCACGCAAATGCGTTCCACATGGACGTGACCTTTGAGCCGATGGATGTTGCAATCACGCGCATTCTGGAACAGGGCGATGGGCCCGTGACCGCCCATAAAAGGCTCTAATCCAAGTCGACCGACCGTATCAGCTTGCGCTCCAACACCCGCAGCACCGTGCGCAGATCATGGCCGCGCTTCAGGATGCGGCCATCCATACCGACCACCGAATACATCCCTTGCCGGGAGCGCAGACGCGGATCTTTTTCGACCCGATAAATCGGATGCTCTGCCGTGCGGCGGAAGATGGAAAACACCGCCATATCACGCAGGTTCGAGATCCCGTAATCGCGCCATTCTCCGGCGGCGACCATCCGGCCATAGACAGAAAGGATTTGGGACATCTCGTGGCGGTCAAACGCGACAGGCATCTGGGTCGGGTTTGCAGAAAACCGGCTGGGAGGCTGCATGTTCATGCCCCAAGCCTTGCCGGAAAACGTGTTCGAATCAAGCCTATCCGCAATCGGGTGTGACTTTTTCGTCGGTGCTAGCGCTGTCGCCCAACCTGTCGGCAGATCAGGATCACCGGCAACAACCCCACTGCCAGTATCACCAACGAGGGCACGGCGGCGCCCTCAAGCCGTTCGTCTGAGGCCAGCCTATAGGCCTGCACGGCCAGCGTATCGAAATTGAAAGGCCGCATGATCAGGGTCGCGGGCAGTTCTTTCATCACGTCCACAAAGACGATCAACAGCGCTGTCAGCAGCGATGGCGTCAGAATCGGCAAATGCACCCGGCGCAACGTCCCCAGCGGCGTCTGCCCCAGAGACCGCGAGGCTGCGTCCATATTGGCATGCACCGTGCTCTGCCCGCCCTCATATGCGCTGAGCGCGGCGGCCAGAAACCGCACCATATAAGCGGCTACCAACAGCCAGATCGAACCGGTAACAAGCAACCCGGTCGACAGGTCGAAATTCTGCCGCATCCATGCATCCAGTGCGTTATCGAAACTGGCAAATGGCACCATCAGCCCGACTGCGATCACACCGCCTGGAACCGCATAGCCCAGCCGCGCCATGTACCCGGCACCAGAGGACACCCTCCCCGGCCGCAATCGCTGAAAGAACCCAACGCTGATGGCCGCAAAAACCGTGACAACCGCCGCCACACCGGCCAGCGTCAGCGAATTCTGAATGAACCCGAGATAGCGCCGTGACAGAAGGTTCTGTTCGGACTCCATCCCCATCTGAACCAGAATGAACACCGGCAACAGAAATCCGAACAGCACCGGTATGGCACACAGGGCAAAAGCCGCGCCCGCTTGCCAGCCCTTCAGCCGAGCGGATGGCAGCGAGGCGTGGCTTTTGCCTGCCTGATAGTATTTGGCCTTCCCGCGCTGCATCCGTTCTGCCACGGCCATGACCAGCGCAAAGCCCAGAAGGCAGAGCGCCAGCTGCGCCGCACCCACCCGATCACCGATCGAAAACCAACTGGTATAGATACCCGTGGCAAATGTCTGCACCCCGAAATAGGCCACGGTTCCGAAATCGGCGATGGTTTCCATGATGGCAAGTAGCACGCCACCCGCAATCGCGGGACGCGCCATCGGCAGCGAAACGTGCCAAAAGGCCAGCCACGGACTTTTGCCCAACGCGCGCGCTGCCAGAAAGGCCGTTGCACTCTGCTGCAGAAAAGCGGCCCGGGCCAGCAGGTAGACGTAAGGATACAAGACTAAGATCAACATCACTGCCGCACCCTCAGTCGACCGAATCTCGGGGAACCAATAGTCGCGCGGGCCCCAGCCCGTTACCTGACGCAGGGTGGTCTGGACGATGCCCGGGTGATCAAGAATGAATGTATAGGCATAGGCCAGCACATAGGCCGGAAAGGCCAGCGGCAGCACCAACGCAATTTCCAGAATGCGCACGCCGGGGAACCGCGTCATCGTCACCAGCCAGGCTGCGCCCACGCCGATGGAAAACGTGCCCGTGGCCACCAGCACGACCAGTATCAGTGTCGTCATCGCATAGCCGGGCAGAACGGTTTCCAGGAGATGCGAAACCGTATCCGTGCCGCCCGTCGTTGCGGCCAGAACAACCGCAAGCATCGGCAACAGACAGGCTGCCGCCACAAGGCAGGCCACCACGCCGACGAGGCGTGTACCTACAGCGCCGCGGTTGCGCCTTCCGTGCTCAGAGATTTCGATATCGGCCATGATCCCGGCTTTAACTGGCTAAGGCGCAGAGTCCGTCTTTAATCGACCAAAACGCTCGGAAACACCAGTGGGCAGCGAAACAAATCTGCGACACATACTGCCGCAGAGTTGCACAGCCTTCATTCGTAGACGCGCTGATCCTCGATCACCAAACCATCTTTCGGCAGCGATCCCGGCGCCACGACTTCGATCGCGCCTTTCAACTTCAGCACCTCGACGACGGATTTCGCATAAGCCAAGTCATTTCCGCCGGCGCTTTCGATCTGAACCGTCATCGTGTCCATCTCACCCTGGCGGGCGGCAATGACGCGCGCCTTGACGATTTCATCATGCTTGTCGACCAGCGCCGCGACCTGTTCAGGGCGCACGAACATACCCTTGATCTTGGTTGTCTGATCCGCGCGTCCCATCCAGCCCTTGATGCGCATGTTGGTGCGACCGCAAGGTGACTGACCAGGTTGAACCGCCGACAGATCACCGGTGGCAAACCGGATCAGCGGATAATCGGGGTTCAGTGAGGTCACGACAACCTCACCCACTTCACCCGGCGCGACCGGGTTTCCGGTTCCGGGGGTGACGATCTCGACGATGACATGCTCATCAATGATCATCCCGTCCATCGCGGGGCTTTCATAAGCGATGCTGCCCAGATCGGCGGTGGCATAGCATTGCAGACAGGCGATACCGCGATTGGCGTACTCCTGACGCAAAGACGGGAACAAAGCACCGCCGCCAACAACGGCAGTCACGAAATCCAGTGCCACGCCCATCTCATCGGCCTTGTCCAAAATGACCTTGAGGTAATCCGGTGTGCCCGCATAAGCGGTGCAGCCGACATCGCGCGCGGCGGTTACCTGCAGTTCGGTTTGGCCTGTGCCGGCAGGCAGCACCGCAGCCCCCACCGCCCGCGCGCCACTTTCAAAGATCATGCCCGCCGGGGTCAGGTGATAGCCAAAGCAATTCTGAACGATGTCTCCGGGCCCGACACCTGCTGCGTGCAGGAACCGCCCCATCCGCCACCAGTCGTGATCGGTGCTGCCGGGCTCATAGATCGGGCCGGGCGACTGGAAAACATGATGGAAATGCCGGGCCGGTTTGACGGTAAACCCGCCAAAGGGCGGGCGCGACGCCTGCGCCTTAGCCATATCGGACTTGCGCAGAACTGGCAGCTTCACAAGGTCATCCAGCGACTTTACAGCTGCCGTATCAACATCCGCCATATGCGCCGCAAACCCCGGAGCCGAGTTCGCGCGCGTGATCTGTACCTGCAACGCCTCAGACTGTTCAGAGGCGCGCTGGTCGGCCGAGCGGGTTTCTAGCGCATCGTAGAATTTCGTCATCGCCAAATCCTCCATCCGCCTACAGCCACCTCTTGCGGCGGCGGTATGAGCGCACATCGCGGAAGCTTTTGCGGCCGTCATCCGACATGCCCAGATAGAATTCCTTAACATCGGGGTTTTCGCGCAGCTCGGCAGCTGGGCCATCCATCACCACGCGGCCGGATTCAAGAATATAGCCGTAATGTGCGAACCTGAGCGCCACATTGGTGTTCTGCTCGGCCAGCAGAAACGAGACGCCCTCTTTTTCGTTCAGATCTTGGACGATGCCGAAAATCTCTTCGACAAGCTGCGGGGCCAGCCCCATGGACGGCTCATCCAGCAGGATCGTCTCGGGCCGCGACATCAGCGCCCGACCCATCGCAACCATCTGTTGCTCTCCGCCCGACGTGTAACCCGCCTGGCTGCGGCGGCGTTCCTTCAGACGTGGGAAATAGGTGTAAACAAGGTCCAGATCCTGTTGGATCGCGGCCTTACCATCTTTGCGGGTATAGGCGCCGGTCAGCAGGTTTTCCTCGACCGTCAAATGTTCGAAACAATGGCGACCCTCCATCACCTGGATGACGCCTTTTTGCACCAGATCGGCAGGCTCACTTTCATGCACGCTGGTCCCGCGATACTTGATTGATCCCTTGGTGACTTCGCCCCGTTCCGAATGCAGCAGGTTCGACACCGCCTTGAGTGTGGTGGTCTTGCCTGCCCCGTTGCCGCCCAGCAGGGCCGTAATGCCCCCTTTGGGCACCGTTAGGCTGACGCCTTTCAGCACAAGGATCACATGATTGTAGATCACCTCGATATTGTTGACCTCAAGCAGGGTTTCCGCCTGCACGTCAGTGGTTTGTGCCGCATCCAGCATCAGCGCGTGTCCTCATGCCTGTCCCGAGAGGGACCGTTGGGATAGAGCGGCGGCTACCCGCCGCTCTGGTCAGTTTCGCGGCCCCGGATCAAGACCGGGGCCAGCCACTTATTCACACCCAGGTGTGATGTTGTTTTCCGCTGCATAGGCTGCAGAATCTTCTTCGATCAACGTGTTGATCACATCTGCATCGGTCGGCTGGAAGTCCTGAACCGGGTTCCAGGTTCCGGCCGCAGCATCCCACTGCACAACGCCGACAAGGCCGGGTCCGCCGTGATTTTCGCACGAGACCGAGAATTCAGGCCCGAAACCGGTCATGCCCAGCGCTTCCATCTTGGCGTTGGTCATTTCCAGCGCCTCCATACCATCGCGCATCATGGATGCGTCGATATCAGCGGTATTGTGGATTCCCTGCGCAGTCTTCACAGCTTCAGCGGCCAGCATGGCGGCATAGAGACCGCGGTTATACTGAACCGAGCCAAGCTGATCGCCCGCACCCGCCGCTTTGCCTGCATCCACCACGTATTTCTGCAGATCGTCATAGACCGGATAGTCCATGCCCAGCCCGGTAAAGGTCAGTGCCTTATAGCCGTTTGCCTTGTCGCCCGCGGGCTGCACGTCAAATTCAGCGCCAGACCACCAGACTCCGATGAAGTTTTCCATCGGGAAGCGGATGTTCGCAGCTTCCTGCACCGCGACCTGGTTCATCACGCCCCAGCCCCACATGATTACATAATCAGGCTTTTCGCGGCGAATTTGCAGCCACTGCGATTTCTGTTCCTGACCGGGGTGGTCAACAGGCAGCAGCGTCAGGTCGTACCCGTGCTTTTCAGCCAGAGTCTCCAGCGTGCGGATCGGTTCCTTGCCATAGGCCGAGTTGTGATAGACCAGTGCGATTTTCTTACCGTTCAGGTCACCATCGTTTTCGCTCAGCAGATAGTTGATCGCGCCCGACGCTCCGTTCCAGTAGTTGGCCGGATAGTTGAACACGTGGCTGAATACCTTGCCGTTCGCAGCAGAGGTCCGGCCATAGCCCATCGTGTGCAGCGGAATGCCATCTGCAGTCACTTTTGGGATCAGCTGGTATGTAATGCCGGTCGACAATGGCTGATATACCAAGGCGCCTTCGCCCTTTGTGGATTCATAGCATTCCACGCCTTTTTCGGTGTTATAGCCGGTTTCGCATTCGATCACATTGGCCGAAACACCTCCGATGCCGCCATCACGCTCGTTGAGCAGTGTAAAATAATCGGCATAGCCGTCAGCAAACGGGATACCGCCTGCCGCATATGGTCCCGTTCGATAGCTGAGCGACGGGAACACAAGGTCGGCCATGGCCGGACCTGCGGCCATCATGGCGCCCAGCGCCAGGGTTGCCAGTTTCGTCTTCATCGGGTGTCTCCTCCCTTGATTGGTCCGATGTTGAATTCGGGCTTTGCACCCGTCTTGTCTTTGGGCCTGCCCGTCAGTGCGGAAACGGCCAGAGTCTGAGTTTCTCTTTCGCCACACGCCAAAGCTGCGCCAGCCCATGCGGTTCCAGAATCAAGAACATGATGATGAGTGCGCCGACGATCACCAGATTGAGATGCGCAACGATATCAGTGGGCCAGCCCAATAGATCGACACCGACCACCTTCAAAACAACCGGCAACAATACCAAGAATGCTGCCCCGGCGAAGGAGCCGAAGATAGACCCTAATCCGCCGATAATGACCATGAATAGGACCAGGAACGATTTCTGGATGCCAAAGACTTCGCCAACCTCAACCGCGCCCAGATAGACCGCAAAGAATAGCGCCCCCGCGATACCCACAAAAAATGAGCTGACAGCAAAGGCGGTCAGTTTTGCCTTGAGCGGGTTTACCCCGATGATCTCGGCCGCGATATCCATGTCGCGGATTGCCATCCATGTCCTGCCAGTCGTTCCCCGAGTCAGGTTCCGTGCAATGATGGCGCAGAATGTCAGGAAGATCAGGCAGAACAGATAGGTTGCCCAGGCCGGAGCATTCGGGCCTGTGATGATGATGCCGAACACATCCCGCTCGGGCGCGTTGATCTGCCCAGATGCCGAGTAGTTGTAGAACCACGGCACACGGTTGAACAGCCACACCAGAAAGAACTGCGCCGCAAGCGTGGCCACGGCCAAATAGAACCCTTTGATCCGAAGCGAAGGCAATCCAAACAGAACACCGACAATGGCGGTGATCCCGCCCGCAAGGATGACATGGATGAACATGCTGACTTCGGGAAAGGCCGTCATCAGCTTGTAGCAGGCATAGGCTCCTACAGCCATGAACCCACCGGTACCCAGCGACACCTGCCCGCAATAGCCAACCAATACATTCAATCCGATGGCGGCGATCGCATAGATCAGAAACGGAAGCAACAGCGCGTTCGCCCAGTAGTCATTGATGATGAATGGAATGATCCCAAATGCCACTGCCAGCACCACATAGTACCGATACCGGTCAAATTTGATCGGAAAGGTCTGGCTGTCTTCCACGTAAGAGGTTTTGAAATCTCCGGCCTCGCGATAAAACATGTCTTACTTTCCCCATTCTTCCTGCGCCCGGTCGCGGGCGACAGTGTTCAGTTGGCTGGAGCCTTTGGCATATCCGCTCGCCTCTGAGGCGCGCACAAGTTTCATGTAGGCCATGACACCCGTGACCAACCCGGCAAAAGCCAGGATCGCGGCAATCGTCAGTTGGCTGTCGGTCAGATCGTCCGAGGTCAGGGCGATATACCCAAACGCCCAGAACCCGGCCCATGCGATAACGTTGAGAATGGCGATGAGTTTAGTCATACGCTCACCTCAGACCGGCGTTTGTTAAGCCAGTGTAAGACACCAGCTAGGGCCGCGTAGAAGAACAGCGAGTCCAGAGCCCTGAGATATCCGACATAAAGCAGCATTCTCATCTCCCACTCTGTATCACCCACCAGCGCCATACTGGACCCTGAGAGACCGATCTCGAAGCAATCACCCAGCGACCGAGCAAATCCGTAAACCAGCAATACAACGGGGAGTGATTTGAAAAGGGGTGCCAGCTTATCCATCTATACTCTCTCGATAATTTTCTCACCGAACAGACCCTGCGGCCGGAACACAAGGAAGATCAGCGCAAGCACGTAGGCAAACCAATTCTCGGTCGCACCGCCAACCATCGGGCCAATGGCGAACTCGAACAGTTTCTCACCCACACCGATGATCAACCCTCCAACGATGGCTCCGGGGATCGAGGTAAACCCGCCCAGCATCAGCACCGGCAACGCTTTGAGCGCGATCAGCGACAGTGAGAACTGCACGCCAGACTTGGTGCCCCACATGATACCCGCGACCAGCGCTACAAACCCGGCCACAGACCAGACCATGATCCAGATGAAGTTCAGCGAAATCCCGACCGACAGCGCCGCCTGATGGTCATCCGCCACCGCGCGCATCGCCCGGCCCTGCTTGGTATATTGGCTGAACACAACCAGCGCCGCCACCAGCAGCGCCGCAATTACCGTTGCCACAATGTCCAGATTGTCGATGAAGAACCCATAGCCGAAGACGTTAAAGGTCGCTTCATCGAGCCAGAGGTTGATGCCCTGCGGCAGGCCTACATCCAGCGTCTTGATCTCGGACCCCCACATCAGGTCGGCCACGCCCTCAAGGAAATAGGCCAGCCCGATGGTGGCCATGAACAGGATGATCGGCTCTTGGCCAACCAGGTGGCGCATCACGAACCGCTGCACCGCCCAAGCCAGCAGAACCATCACCGCCATAGTCAGAATAATCGCCAGCAGCGCAGGGACACTCCAGCCAAAGTAATGGATATGCGTCCCGAAAGTCGCATTGATCAGATGTGCAAACGGCACCTGCCCGTTCATGATCCCGACCAGAGTCATCGCGGCAAACAGGGCCATAACCCCTTGCGCATAATTGAAAATCCCTGACGCCTTGTAGATCAGCACAAAGCCCAGCGCGACCAGCGCATAGAGCACCCCGGCCATAAGACCGTTGAGGATGACTTCCATCGCAAATACGAGTTGTTCAGGCATCCTATGTCCTCCGAACAGATTTCATCTGGCGCGTCATCCCGGAAAATTCGTCGAATTTTCTCAGCCCGTTCCGTAGATCAGTCATGGCTCACCCCCAGATAGGCATCGATGACTTCCTGATTGTTGCGCACCTCATCAGGCGTGCCGTCGCCGATCTTCTTGCCGTAATCCATCACGACCACACGATCGCTCAGATCCATCACCACGCCCATGTCATGTTCGATCAGGGCGATGGTGGTGCCGAATTCATCATTCACGTCGAGGATAAAGCGGCTCATGTCCTCTTTCTCTTCAACATTCATCCCGGCCATCGGCTCATCCAGCAGCAACAGCTTGGGTTCAGCGGCCAGCGCCCGGGCCAGTTCGACCCGCTTTTTCAAGCCGTAGGGCAGGCGTGAAACGGGCGTCTTGCGGATATGCTGGATTTCGAGAAAGTCGATGATCCGTTCGACCGCCTCGCGGTTTTCGGTCTCTTCGGCCTCGGCCTTACCCTTCCACCAAGCCTGCTGCAGGATATTGGTCTTCATATAGTTCAGGCGCCCGGTCATGACGTTGTCCAAAACGCTCATCCCTTCGAACAGGGCGATGTTCTGGAATGTTCGTGCAATCCCCTGCCGCGCGACCTCATAGGGCCGCATTGGAGGGCGCTTGGCCCCGTGAAACCAGACCTCGCCCTCTTGCGGGACATAGAACCCCGAGATCACGTTCAGCATCGAGGACTTACCCGCCCCGTTCGGACCGATAATGGCGCGGATCTCACCCTCACGGATGTCGAACGAGATATCCTTGATCGCCACCACACCGCCAAAGCGCAGAGTGATGTTCTTCATCTCCATCACGACGCCGCCGATCTTGCGGCCGTCTTCGGTGACATATCCTTCGGAACTATCCAACATCAGCCCCTCCTTGACTTACGCAATACACGGAATGGCGGGCGGGCGATGACCATAGGTCGAGCGGCGCAGGACCGGACTTCATTCCGCCGCTACCTTGTGTTGCGCGACCGTTACAACCGGCGCATCCACGATCTCAAGTGTGGCACTGATCGAACCCTTGCGGCCGTCCTCATAGGTCACCTCGGTCGTGGTCGAAACGCTTGAAGACCCGTCATAAAGCGCGGTGATGATGTCGTGGAATTTCTCTTCGACAAAGCCCCGGCGCACCTTGCGGGTTCGGGTCATCTCGCCGTCATCCGCATCCAGTTCCTTGTGCAGCACCACAAAGCGATGCACCTGGCAGCCCGACAGCATTTCATCGGCGGCGACCGATTTGTTGACCGCTTCCACATGGGACTTGATTGTCTCTAACACTTGCGGATGTGCCGTCAGTTCCTGATAGGACCCATAGGCGACGTTGTTGCGTTCGGCCCAGTTCCCCACGGCGGTAAGGTCGATATTTATGAACGCCACGCAGCGATCCTTGCCATTGCCGAACAGCACGACCTCAAGAATATCGGGATAGAACTTCAGCTTGTTCTCAACATATTTCGGCGCAAACATCGAGCCATCGACCATTTTTCCGACGTCCTTGGCGCGGTCGATGATCCGCAGATGACCGCTGCTTTCCTCAATGAACCCGGCATCACCCGTGGCCACCCAACCCTCGGCATCCTTGGTCGAGGCGGTCGAGTCCGGGTTGTTGTAATATTCGACAAACACACCTGGCGAGCGATAGTAGATCTCGCCCGTTTCGGCGATCTTCAGCTCGACATCTGGCGCGGGCACACCAACCGTATCGGCGCGCACCTCGCCATCGGGCTGCACGGTGATGAAGACCGTCGCCTCGGTCTGCCCATAAAGCTGCTTCAGGTTAATCCCCAGCGAGCGGTAGAAATCGAAAATCTCAGGCCCGATCGCCTCGCCTGCCGTATAACCGACCCGGAACCGGCCATACCCCAGCGTATCCTTCAGCGGCCCATAGACCAGCAGATTGCCCAGCGCGTATTTGATCCGATCACCAAACCCGACCGCTTTGCCATCCAGCAGTAACCCACCCACCTTTTTGGCATGGGCCATAAAATGGTGGAACATACGCTGCTTCAGCTTGCCCGCATCTTCCATCCGGATCATGACGTTGGTCAGCTGCGTTTCAAATACCCGCGGCGGGGCAAAGAAATAGGTCGGACCGATCTCGCGCAGGTCGGTTATCATCGTGTCAGCGCTTTCGGGGCAGTTTACACAGAACCCGCACCAATAGGCCTGACCAATGGAAAAGATGAAATCACCCACCCAAGCCATCGGCAGATAGGACAGGATGTCCTCATTCCGGGTCAGGTGGTCAAACTCTGCAGAATTCTTGGCGCTTTCGATCACATTGCGGTTCGACAGCACCACGCCTTTCGGCTTGCCTGTGGTGCCCGAGGTATACAGCATCACACAAGTGTCATCATAGGTGATCGCAGCGATACGCGCGTCCAGCTCGGCATCAAAGCGAGCATGACCTGCGCTGCCTTCGGCCTTGATGTCGTCCAGCGCGTTCATCTGGGAATGATCATATTTCCGCATCCCACGCTTGTCAGTGTAGAGGATGTGTTTGATCTGGTGAACTTTTTCCTGAATCTCGATGACCTTATCGACCTGTTCCTGGTCACCGCAGACGACATATTTCGCCCCGCAATGTTCCATCACATATGTCATCTCTTCGGCGACCGCGTCCTGATAGAGCGGCACCGGAATCGCACCCACCATTTGGGCCGCAACCATCGACCAGTAATGCGCCGGGCGGTTCCGGCCTATGACGGCGATATGGTCGCCCTTCTCAACGCCAATCTCAAGAAACCCCAGCGCAATGGCGCGGATTTCCTTGGCCGCCTCGGCCCAGGTCCAGCATTGCCAGATCCCGAATTCCTTTTCGCGATAGGCCGGGGCATCCCCGAACTGAATCACATTGCGGTGTAGCAGCGCCGGAAGAGACTGCATCCCTTCAGCGCCTGACTGCGTCTGAGTCAATCTTTTTCTCCTCCCCACCCGGCCCCTCCCCGGGCCGGAAATGGCGGGTCCGGGTCTGGCCCGGACGCCAACGCCCCGAATAAGGGACGTCGACACGATCAGCGTCAAGTTTTGCCTGATGTTTTCTAAATTCTTACGAAATGTAACAAGTTGGGCCGTGCCGCCCGGACCATACACCTCGTCAGAGACCCGGCCCGAGATGACCACAAACTGTTCCGCGAACTGCAAATTTGCAGCAGGTAAGCGCATTCATCCACGTATACCGGTATTGGCTTGGGGTTTTGTATGTTTACCGCGCCCGGAATTCACCGTATGCATCCCGCAACTGAGTAGGACATTCAGAGCGGTTTTTCATGCCGATTTGCTATGCATGTGTATCGACCGAAGGCATCGGTTATGCGGAATGATCCAGATCGCATGACCAAAACCGCTCGAATTGTGCGATCAAAGGCGTGCGCCTTTGAAATCAACCGTTTTCTTGGACGGTCGGGCAGCACGAATTCCGACCCCCTTCCCACCCCAATACGCAAGGCAGGACTGCCGAGATGAATGTCACTCACCAGAGCATCACCAATGTGCTTTCTCAGCATTATGACCTGACACCTTCGACCGGATTGGTCGCGGATATGCAGGATATCTATGCACGGATGGACCGGGTGGTGGCGCCACCGGATTTCGCAATCTATGCGCCCTATATCAAGGCGATCAATGCGCTCAAGAAAGAGCGGGACGCAGTCATTCTGGGCCACAATTACATGACGCCTGAAATCTTTCATGGCGTGTCGGATTTCGTGGGTGACAGCTTGCAGCTGGCAATGAAGGCCAGCGACGTCGAAGCCGATGTGATCGTGCAGGCGGGCGTGCATTTCATGGCCGAAACCTCGAAAATCCTGAGCCCCCAGAAAACCGTGCTGATGCCAGACATGGCCGCGGGTTGTTCGCTGGCCGAAAGCATCACCGCCGAGGGGATTGACGAGATGCGCGCCAAATATCCCGGCGCGCCGGTCGTCTCTTATGTGAACACCACCGCCGAGGTGAAGGCGGCATCCGATATCTGCTGCACATCGTCCAATGCCGTTCAGATCGTCGATGCGATGGAATCCGACACCGTCATCATGACGCCGGACCAGTATCTGGCGCAGAACGTGGCAAATGAAAGCCGCAAGAACATCGTGTACTGGCCGGGCTCGTGCATCGTGCATGAACAATACACAGCGCAGGACCTGCGCGATTTTCGCAAATGGAATCCGGGCACGCGGTTGATTGCCCACCCGGAATGCCCGCCCGAAGTGGTGGCCGAGGCCGATTTCTCTGGCTCGACCAGCGGGATCATCAAATATGTCAGCACCGAGAAGCCCGAAAAGGCGATGCTGATCACCGAATGCTCGATGGCCTCGAACATCGCCGATGAACTGCCCGAGGTCGACTTTGTCGGCCCCTGTAACATGTGCCCCTACATGAAGAAGATCACGCTGCAAAAGATCCTCTATGTGCTGCACACGATGGAAGGTCAGGTCGAGGTTGACGCCGAGATCGCGGAAAAAGCGCGCCATTCGGTGCAGGCGATGATCGATCTGTCGCGAAAGCTGGGTCTCTGATCCGAGATGGAAACCCTCACCACCGACCGCGTTATCATCGTGGGCGCCGGGTTGGGCGCGCTGTATGCTGCGCTGAAACTGGCCCCGCATCCGGTGGTGGTGATCTCTCCTGAAGCGTTGGGCGACGGTGCCAGTTCCGCCTGGGCGCAGGGGGGAGTGGCTGCGGCGATGGACGCCCATGACAGCCCGGAAAGCCACGCGGACGACACCGTAAATGCCGGTGCGGGCACCGTTGACCCGCAGGTGGCCGAATTGGTGACGCGTCAGGCGCGCGACTATATTCTGGACCTGACCACGCTGGGCACGCCTTTCGACCGGACCGCGGGCGGCGATTACGTGCTGTCGCGCGAGGCCGCGCACAGCTTTGCCCGCGTCGTCCGGGTCAAGGGCGATCAGGCAGGCGCACAGATCATGGCCGCCCTGATCGAGCAGGTCCGGGAAACACCCTCGATCCAGGTGCTGGAGGGCACCATGGCCCTAGGGCTGGATGTCGAGGATGGGCGTGTTACCGGCGTCAGCATTCAGCGTGCGGATAAGGGCGGGTCAGCCCCAGTGATGCTGCGCGGGGCTGCCGTGTTGCTGGCCGGGGGCGGGTCCGGTGGGCTCTATGCGCTGACCACCAACCCGCCGCGTATCCGTGGGCAGGTCATCGGTATGGCTGCGCGCGCGGGGGCGCTGATTTCGGATGCCGAATTTGTGCAGTTTCACCCCACCGCCATGGATGTCGGCGAAGACCCTGCGCCGCTGGCAACCGAAGCGCTGCGCGGTGAAGGCGCCATTCTGGTCAACCGTCATGGCGCGCGGTTCATGCAGGCCATCCACCCGGATGCCGAGCTTGCCCCGCGCGACGTCGTCGCCCGCGCCATCTATGCTCAGGTTCAGGCGGGCAACCGCCCCATGCTGGACACGCGCGAGGTTCTGGGCGAGGAGATCAAGGCTCAGTTCCCCTCGGTCGCGGAATATTGCGCCCGCAATGGAATCGACCCGGCGCAGGAGCCCATCCCCGTCGCCCCCGCAGCGCATTACCACATGGGTGGCATCGCGACCGACACCAGCGGATGCGCCAGTATCGACGGCTTATGGGTCTGCGGTGAGGCATCCTCGACCGGGTTGCACGGCGCCAACCGTCTGGCCTCGAACGGTCTGCTTGAAGCGCTGGTCTATGCCCGCATCTGCGCGGAAGGCATCGCCCGGACCCTGCCAACACCTAGCGCGACGCCGCCGCTGGAAATCAACTTTCAGGACGGCAGCACCCCATCTGACCCTGCAGCCGTGTCCAAGCTGCGCCAAACCATGACCTGCTATGTTGGCGTTATCCGTGATCGCAAGGGCCTGACCAAAGCGCTTGGCATCATCGCGCGGCTAGAGGCGGCGAACAGCGACAACCCGTCTTTCCTGAACATGTGCGCCACCGCCACGTTGATCGCGGCGGGCGCTTTAGCGCGCGAAGAAAGCCGCGGCGCGCATGAGCGATCCGATTTTCCCGACCCCTCGGCCGGACCCGGCAAAAGGTCCGAAATGTACTTTTCCCAAGCACTCGCCATCCGGGCGCAGGCCTGCAAGGAGCAATCATGAGCTTCTCTACCGTTCCCGATCTTGTCCTTGAACCGATGATCCGCATTGCCCTGATGGAAGATCTTGGCAGCTATGGCGACGTCACCACCCGCGCGGTGATCCCGGCGGATACCACCTATGATGCCTGCCTGAACGCGCGCGAGGATGCGGTCGTGTCCGGCATGCAGGTCGCGGCGCTGGCGTTTCGCCTGATCGACCCCTCTTTGGACATCACCACGCATATTGCCGATGGCCAACCCTGTAAGGCAGGCGATACGCTGATGACCATCAAGGGATCTGCCGCCTCAATCCTGTCGGGCGAACGGGTGGCCCTGAACTTTGCCGGTCGTCTGACCGGGATCGCGACAAAGACCGCAGGCTTTGTGGCCGAGACCAAAGGCACGAAGGCCCGCGTCACCTGCACCCGCAAAACAACCCCTGGAATGCGTCTGGTTGAAAAACTGGCCGTGCTGCATGGCGGCGGCTTCAACCACCGTTACTCTCTGTCAGATGCGATCCTGATCAAGGACAACCACATCGCAGCCGCTGGCGGGGTGCGTCAGGTGCTGGAGGCCACCAAGGCCCATGCCAGCCACATGATGGCCGTCGAGATCGAGGTGGATCGCCTGGACCAACTGGCCCAAGTGCTTGAGGTCGGAGGCGCCTCGGTCGTCCTGTTGGACAATATGGACAATGACATGCTGCGCGAGGCGGTGGCGATGGTGGATGGCAGGCTCAAGACCGAAGCCTCGGGCAATGTAAAGCTGGATCGCATCGCCTCAATCGCGGCAACGGGTGTTGACTATATCTCTTCAGGTGCATTGACCCATTCGGCGCGCACCGTGGATTTGGGATTGGACTTTCCGGTCTAGACCACGGTCGCGCGTCAGCACTGGCACATGGGCTACAGCTGCTAACCCTGTGCAGAAAGCTCCACCATTTCCCTGTGCCGGTCCCGCGCCTGCCCCTGTACACGCTTGACGAAGGGCTGAGGCAGCTCCGGGCCGAGACGTGTTCCATATTTTTCGCAGGATTTATCACCGATCAGCTCAGCGAACCTGACCCATGTGCGAAAGGCAAAAACGTCCCGCAAGCTGAGGATCGGTTTGGAATTGCTTGGTCTTTCCGGGGCAGGCATCGGAATGTCCGTGAAATACGCCTCTTCGATCCCGCTCCAATCGGATGGTGTTTCAAAGTTGTCCCCAGCATCCTCGGAATACTTAAACGCGGGGTATTCCATACTGTATTCAGAACATCCGTGGGATATTTTCGAATGAACCCCGGTGATCTCAAATTCCACCTGTGCGGCACGGAAAATCGCAAGACACTCTTTCGCCTCTTCGATCGACTCACAATAGATATACGCCTTATAGGGAAACTTGACCGCTTCGCGCAGCTCGATCATGCTTTTTCTGGCATTGTCCCTGGGCAGCTGCAGAATGAGCAGCAAGAAATAGACCTGAAACATCCCCTCAAGGTTCTCTGGCAGGATCTGCACCTTGTAGCACTCGTGGCACAGGCCACAAATCACCTTGGTTTCTTCAAAGAAATTCAGGCGTTGGCCGCAATTCCCATGCTCGCCATTGATGGTGATGGTTTGACCCACATAGATCTGGGCGATGGGCACGGCCAACTGGATATTCTGTATGTCCAGGGCTTTCATCCAACCAGAATAGGCGGTGGTCTGCCGCCCTGTGTCGACCAGGGCTGCCTGCCAGCCCTTTTTCAACCCGCCCGTCACCTCAAGCTGCGCTTTGCTGTAGGCGCCCAGATGCTGTTTCGGCAGGTTGGAGTATTCCAGCATCGTCACAAGCTGCCGGATGGCCTGTCGGTCATTGGGCTTGAGTGAAACCCGCTTCTCAAGACGTTCCAGCTGCGCGTAATCCATCACTCTGGCCTCCTGCTTCGGGTTTGGCCCGCCAGTTTTTCTTGTGATTGCGCCGAATGAGGTCGCCGTCAACTGAAATGCGCGAAACTGGCTAGCTGCCGGATTGTTCTGAGACGATCTCTCCGAGCCGGGTAAAGAATTTCCCCGACAGTTTCTTGGCAGTCCCGGCAATCAAACGGCTGCCAAGCTGGGCGATCTTGCCGCCGACATCCACCTTAGCAGTATAGGCAAGAACCGTCTCGGACCCGTCTTCGGTCAGGGTCACATCGGCACCGCCCTTGGCAAACCCCGCAGCCCCGCCTTTGCCCTCGCCCTGCAGCGAAAATCCGTCCGGTGCCTTGGATTTATCCAGCGTGACCTGACCCGCGAACCGCGCTTTCACCGGACCGATTTTCAGAACCACCTTTGCCTCAAGGTCTTGCGGCGAAGATTGGGTCAGCTCTTCGCAGCCGGGGATACATTCCTGCAGGATATCGGGGTTGTTCAGCGCCTCATACACCACGTCCCGCGGGGCAGCGATGCGGATTTCGTCACTGAGTTCCATTCTGGCATCCTTCGCACAACAGCTTTGTGCCTATCAATAACGCGGTTTTTGCCAAATGTTTCAATTTTTTGTTTCAGATCAGGATACGCGACCCCAAATCTTACCTAATCGGGCGCCACCGGTTTGCGGTGACGCCCAATGCGGTCAGTCGCTGATCGCGCCCTCTTCGTCGCGGCGCTGATGCATCTTGGCTTTGACACGCGCGCCTACGATCAGAGGCAGAACAAATCCGATCAGGGCAATGGACCACAAGCCGATGGCCAGCGGGCTGTCAACCAGCGTCCACCAGTTGCCATTGTCGATGGTGACTGCGCGGCGCAAGTTATTCTCCATCGAGTTGCCCAGCAGCGTGCCCAGAATGATCGGCACCAGCGGCACGTCCAGCTTGCGCAGAACCCAGCCCATGACACCGAACCCAATCATCACCAGCAGATCAAAGCTGGACCCCGAGATGCCGTAAATACCCACAAAGCTGACCATCGCCACGACGGGCATCAGGATACGCGAGGGCACCATCAGGACGCGGGTGAACAAGCCCACCATCGGGATATTCATCGCGAGCAACATAAAGTTGGCAATGAACAGTGCCGCAATCAGGCCCCAGACCACATCCGGGTTCTGGGTGAACAGCAGCGGTCCGGGCGTGATATTCAACGCCAGCAGAACCGCCAGCAGCACGGCGGTGGTCCCTGACCCCGGCACGCCCAGCGCCAGCATCGGCACCAAGGCCCCCCCGGCGGCGGCGTTGTTGCCGGCCTCGGGCGCGGCGACGCCACGCGGATCACCGGTGCCAAATGTGTTGTCCTTGTCGACCAGCCGTTTCTCCATCGAATAGGAAATAAACGAGCCCAAAGACGCCCCGGCCCCCGGCAGAACCCCCGCCAGAAAGCCCAGGAATGAGGTGCGCAGCATGGTCGGCATGCATTGCTTGATCATTGACATCGGCGGGTAAAGCCGCCCGATATTCAACTTGCGCCCAGCGGCATCCGACCCGCCATGACGGTTTTCCAGAAAGATGAACACTTCGGACAGGGCAAACAGGCCGACAATGGCGACAAGGAAATCCAGCCCATCATACAGGTGCACCTCACCAAAGGTGAACCGCGGTACGCCGGTCTGGGTATCGACACCAATGGTCGCCAACCCAAGGCCCAGCGCAGCGGCAAAAGCCGATTTCGCCTGATTGGTCGAGGACACGCCGCCCAGCGTCATGAAGGCCAGCGCGAACAGGGCGAAATACTCAGCCGGTCCAAACAGCAGCGCGATCTTGACCAGCTGCGGCGCCAGAAAGATCAGGCCCCATGTGGCCAGAAACGCACCAATGAATGAGGCGATACCGGACAGCGAGAGCGCCTCGCCCGCAAGGCCTTTTTTGGCCATCGGATGCCCGTCCAAGCAGGTCATCATCGCAGGCTCGTCCCCAGGGATGTTCAGCAAGATCGACGAGATTCTCCCGCCATACATTGCCCCATAATAAACACTGGTCAGCAGGATCAGAGACGGCGTCGCGCCCAGCCCCAGCGTGAACGCAAGAGGAATCAGAATGGCCACGCCGTTCGACGGGCCCAGACCGGGCAACGCGCCCATGATCGTGCCCAGAAAACAACCCAGCAGGGCCAGCAACAAGTTTTGCCATGTTAGCGCGATAGCGAATCCATCGCCAAGGGATGCAAGAGTTTCCATGACGTTCCCCTTAGAAACCCAATGGTCCGCGAGCCAGTGACAGGCCCAGAACCAGATGGAAGATGACGTAGATACCGACAGAAGTACCGATTCCGACCATTACGCTTTCGATCGGACCAGATCCCAGCCGCCAGGCCAGGTAAGCCGCAGCAAAGGCGGTAGAGATTACAAATCCCAGAACCGGCAACAGCTCGGCATAGAACATCATCACGACTACAGCGGCGCCGACTTCGACCAGCCGGCCCAGCGCGGGCCACTCGGGCTCGGCATCCGGGCGCAACGCGATGACCGCGCTGGACAGGCCAAGGATGGCGGCGACAATCAGTGGAAAGGCCTTGGGGCCAACCGCGTCTGACAGAAAGCTCTCTTCAATCGCCAGCGCTGACAGGGCAAAGCCGATGGCAAGAAGAATGCCGAAGACCCCGAATATGCGATCACTCATGGGTATCTCCTATGTAAGGGAAGTATGGGCCTGGTCGGGGTGCCGCGCGCCCGGCGCGACACCCCGCTCTCAGGTGAGTGCTGGTCTTATTTGATGATACCGATCTCTTTCGAGATGGTCTGGATCTGACCCACGGATTGCGCAACAAAATCCTGGAAAGCTGCGCCTTGCAGGTCCAGCGGGGCCAGACCATTGGCGGCCATGACCTCTTTCCATTCATCCGAGGCGTAAAGATCACCGATCTTACCGACCCAATCGCCATAGGCCTCATCGCTCATTCCGCCAGGGGCGTAGAACCCGCGCCAGTTTGCGCCGATGGCATCAATGCCCTGTTCCTTGGCCGTCGGGAAATCAGCGAATTCGCCGGGCAGACGTTCAGGCGCCAATACGGCGATGACTTTGATATCGCCCGAGTCGACAAAACCCTTGGCTTCCGAGATGTCACCGGTAAAGGCTTGAACCGAACCGGCCAACAGCTGGGTCACAGCTTCGCCGCCGCCATCAAAGGCGATGTATTTGACCGACCGTACGTCCTCGATGCCATAGGCATTGGCCGCGATCAGAACCTTCAGGTGATCCCAACCGCCCACGGCGGAACCGCCCGCCACGGACACAGACGTCGGATCGGATTTGATCTGATCCAACAGGTCGGGCAGCGTGTTAACCGCGCTATCGGCTGCAACGGCGATCACGCCATAATCCGCACCGATGGCCGCTAGCCAACGCACCTGATCCATGGTGTTGCCTGGATAGGCGCCCTGCGCCAGGCGGGTCGCCGTGGCTGCGCTGGCCGCTACGATCAGCTCATTATCCTCGCCGCGCTTGTTGACGACCTCGGCAAAGGCAACACCGCCACCGCCGCCGGCCAGGTTCACAACCTGCATGGTCTGGTCGATCAGACCCAGATCCTGCAGAGATTTACCGACCTGACGGCAGGTGAAATCCCAACCGCCGCCGGGGTTGGCCGGGGCAATACATTCCTGTGCGCTGGCGCTCACGCCGGACAGGGCAAAAACAGCAGCCGCAATCGCGCCGCTTGTTCCAAACAGTTTCATTCGTGTCTCCTCCTCTGGTCTTTTTGGGCTGCGTCCTGCAACCGAAACCTGTTCCCGCAAGGGACTGTCCTTGCGGGCTGGTACTGTTTACAGAATAATGCTGTCACGAACCTGTCACAGAAATTCAGGGCAGGGCGCGGGGGGACAATGCGCGTATTGATGATCGAGGATGCCGTAGATCTGGCCGAAGGCGTAATAGCTCATCTGGCGCGGTCGGGCGTTGTCTGCGATCTGGCGACCACTGTCGAATCCGCGCGTGATTTCCGCGCAGTTCAAACCTATGACGCGATGCTTTTGGATATAAACCTGCCTGACGGGTCCGGCCTGAACTTTCTGGGCAAAATCCGAGACAGCGGCGACCGCACCCCAGTGCTAATGCTGACGGCACTGACTTCGGTCGAAGATCGTGTCGCCGCTTTGGACAAAGGTGCCGACGATTATTTGGGCAAGCCTTTTGACCAGCGCGAGCTTGAGGCGCGGTTGCGCGCCCTTGTCCGGCGCGATGCCGATCGCAAAAGCGAACAGATCACGCTGGGTCCGCTGAGCTATGCCGCCAAGGATCGCAGCGCCACGCTGAACGGTAAACGCCTGAACCTAACCGCGCGCGAGGCGGCGGTCCTGGACGCCCTGATCCGGCACGAAGGTCAGTATCTGTCGAAATCACGGCTGTATAACTCGCTTTACGGGTTCGAAGACGCCGATGTGGGGGAAAACGCGATCGAGCTGTATATCGCACGGCTCCGCAAAAAATTCACCGGCAGCGCCATCAGCATTACCACCCAGCGTGGGGTGGGGTATCGGATCGGTCTGAATGACTAGGCTGCGCCTGCCCCACAGCCTGACGGCCCGCGTTCTAAGCGCGGTGGTTTTGATCCTGATTCTGGGCGGGTTTCTCGTTGGTCTGTCGATCTGGGCCAATGGTCGCCTTGCTGCGCGGCAGGCCTATGACCGGCTGCTGCTGGGCGCGGCCAGTGACATTGCCGAATCCGTTCGCATTCAAGATGGCCAACCCTTTGTCGATCTTCCAGTCTCGGCCTTTCAACTGTTGGCACAGGCGCCGGATGACCGGATTTTCTATGCGGTACAGGTGCCGGATGGCCCCTTCATCACCGGGCTGGACCGGGACACCGCGATCGAGGTGCCGCCACAGACTGGCACTGCGCCGGTCTATTTCGCCTCTGATCTGAACGGGGAACCCGCCCGTTTCGTCCGCGTTACCCGCCTGTTTGCCGAGCGCGATTTCTCGGGCGAGGTGGAAATTCTGGTCGGCCAAACCCTGCGCGCGCGCCAATCCATGACCGTGGGCCTGATGCGCGATGCCTTGCTGCCCATGGCGGTGGCCGGGATGTTGCTGCTGATCATGTCGTGGTTTGTCACCCGCTCGGCCCTGCGCCCGCTTGAGGCGCTGTCCGATGACCTGACCCGTCGCGATCCTTATGACCTGACACCGATGGCCAGCGACGGGTTGCCACGCGAATTGCAGGTGATGCTAAGCGCAATGAACCGGTTCATGGGGCGGCTGGACCGGCAGGTAGACACGATGCGCAACCTGATTGCCGACACCGCTCATCAGCTGCGCACACCCGTGGCCGCCATCCGGGTCCAGGCCGAGATTGCGCAGGACGATCCCGACCTTCCAGCCCGCACGCGCGCGCTGGATCGGTTGTTGGGGCGCACCCGGTCACTGGGCACGCTGCTGGATCAGTTGCTGTCGCGCGCCATGGTGATCCACCGTATCGACAGCGCCCCGCGGCTGCCCGTCGACCTGCGCGAAGTGGCGCTGGACGTGCTGGAACACAGCGATCATGAATTGATGGCCCCCACCATCGAGGTGCGTCTGGAAATCGGCGATACGCCAGTTCTTGTGAATGGCGATGCCTTTTCGATCGGCGAAGCCGCCAAGAACCTGCTTGGCAACGCTCTGCGTCATGGTTTGCCACCCGTCCGTATTGGCGCCGCGCAAGAGGGCGCGCGCGCTGTTCTGTGGGTGCGCGATCAGGGTCCCGGACCTGCGACCATAATCGCCGATCAGCTGGGGGACCGGTTCAATCGCAGCACCGGTTCGGGCGAGGACAGCACCGGCCTGGGCCTGTCCATCGTGAAATCCACCGCTGAGGCCTTTGACGGCCGAGTTGAGATGGGGCGGGATGAAACCGGGTTTCGCGCTGCGCTGAGTTTCCCGGCCAGAACAGATGAGAGCAGCACATGATCCGAGCCCTAGCCCTTGTAGCGCTAAGTTTGATTCCTTCGCTTTCGCGCGCCCAAGAAGCCATCGCAGAATTCGGCGCAGGTCAGGATCCGATGTTGATCCGGTCAACCACCGACATTGCGATCATCGCCCCCGTGCTCGAACGATTTACGGCGCTGAACCCCAATCTGCAGGTCACTTATGAACAATGGGGATCTAACGCTCTGTTCCAACACAGCCGCACGGTCTGTAAATCAGGTGAGAATCCTGCAGACATCGTGTTCTCATCCGCGATTCAACAGATGGTCTGGCTGGTGAATTCGGCCTGCGGACACCGGTTTCAATCCGACCTTACCAATGCCCTGCCCGCCGCGCGACGCTGGCGGGATGAGCTGTGGGGGATCACCACCGAACCCGCCGTCATCGTCTACAACAAGACCTTGTTAAAGGATCAGAACGTCCCACGCAGCCGGTTCGCCCTGCTGGACATGATGCGGACCCAGCCGGATCTACTGCGTGGGCGCGTGGCAACCTATGACATCGCGGCCTCGGGTCTGGGTTATCTGTTTGCCTATGGAGACAGCCTTGAGGCCACGACTTTCGGCTCTTTGATCGAAGGTTTTGCACGTATCGACGCGGTGGCCACTTGCTGTTCTGCGGAAATCATCCGCGATGTGGCTAACGGGCGCTTTTTGATCGCCTATAACGTTTTGGGGTCTTATGTGGCCAATGCCAAGGCCCCGGGCATTGGGGTGATCCTGCCAGAAGACTATACTCTGGTCCTGTCACGTGCCCTGATGATCCCGCGCCAGGCGCGGAACAAACAAGCCGCCACGGAATTCTTGGATTTTCTCCTGTCGCCACAGGCGCAAACCCTGCTGGCAACTTCGGGTCTCGTCGCCCAGATGGACACCGCCGATACGGGGTTAACGCCCAGCGCCCGAAGGTTCATCGCCCTATCGCCGGCCCTATTGGTAGCCAGAGATCAGAACCGACGGGCCGAGCTGTTTAAGCTGTGGAACGACGCCTTCGACGTGGAAAGTGCGCGCTAGGTCTTTTCGTCGATGGCAGGTTCGATATCAGGCCGAACCGGTTCGATCTCAGCCTCGATAACCTCAGGCTCATCGGCCTCGTCGACCTCTTCCATGTCGGGCTTGGCCTTGTCCTCAAGCGCGCCAACAATCAATGGCAACATGTGAACACCGGTGGCTGAGGCGATCTCTGGAGTTTGAGGCGTTTGCCAGCTGAGCGTGTCAAAGCTGTGGCAGTTCTGACAGACCGGACCCCATTCCGGCTGAATGTCATGGCAGTTGTCGCAGACCCATTGCGGCCCGCGCGGCGCGTTCAGCGCCTTTGCCAGCCAGCCCTGCACAACCACATCCGAGGCCCCTTCGCCGCGTTCAATCGCTGCCATCAGCGTGTAGGCGCGGGCATCAGCCTGTTTTTCGACCACATCCCCCAGCGCGCGGCGGGCTTCGGGGAAATCTTCGGCGACGATGTTCAACTCGGCCAGAATCAGGCAGGTTTCCGGATTCTGCGCGTGTATGCGGGTCAACGTCGCAAAGCGTTTGATGCGCTCGGCCGGTGATTCATCCGGTGCAATATCGGCAAAAGCATGGGCCAGATCGGGATGTGGCTGTGCCTCCCATGCTTTTTTCAGAATCTTCGTTGCGGCACGCGGCTTGCCTTTTTCGATATAGGCACGGGCAGCCATCGCTGCGGCAGGCACCAAATCAGGGGAAAGGCGGTTGGCCTCGATTGCCTGTTCCTGCTGTTCTACGGTCGAACTTTCGTCCAGAATGCCCTTTGCCTCGGACAAAGCGAGCACCGCATCGCGGCGCTTGAACACATCGCGCGGCAAATGCCCGGATTTCAGCTTGGCGGTCAGCGTTGATCGCGCCCCAGCCCAATCCTGCGACTTGGTCTGCAGGCCCAGCAGGATATCTTGCGTTTCCTGATGGCGTGGCTTGATGGCCAATGCCTTTTCGGCCAGCTTCCGGGCGGTGTCATCATCGCCTTCGGCCAGCTTCTGCTTCATGATACCGCGCACCCCCACAAAACGCGTGGCATTATTCGTCACCAGTTTCTTATAGGTTTCAGATGCCTTTTGGGTATCGCCATTCATCTCGGCGGCCTGGGCCACCAGCAGGTTGGTCAGCTCGGGTTTGTTCAGCAGCTTTTCGGCCTTGGCGGCCTTGTTCATCGCGATCCGCCCCTCACCCGAGGCAAGCGCCATGATCCCATCGGTTAATGCCTGATATCCGCGCTGTTCCCGGCTGCGGTCGAAATAACGCGACAGGGCTGTTTCATCCCCATTGAGGAATTTCAGCGTGGCGATCAGCAGGGTCAGCAGCTTGAAGAACAGCCAGATCGCAATGATCATCACGCCTAGCGCAATGACCGATTGAAGCGGACCAAGCGTGTATTCCGTGCCACCCGCTGTGATCTGCACCCCGCCTTTGGTTTCCATAAGGAACCCGGCGCCAAGAGCCAGCAAGCCGACAATCGCAACAAAAACAAGGATCTTAAACAGTGACCACAGCATAGCAGGCCCCTCAGTTCGAGTTCGCGCTTGAGGCAAGCGCATTTGCAGAATCCACAGCAGAAACCCGCGTCTGGGCCGCCTGTTCCCACCCTTCAAATGCAGCTTTGGCTGCATCGGGCAGGGATTTCAGCTCATCCAGGGCAGCAGAGACATCTCCGCCCGACAAAGCGGCTTGAGCCCGCGATAGGACCGCATCGGGGCTGTCACCTTCTTGCGGGGTAACCGAACGTGCACCTGTCTGGCGCTGCAAAAACGCGACAATTCCGGTGCCCTTGTCCGCGTCCCGCGCATCGGCCAACGCCGTGCGCGCAGCGGGCGCAAAGCTGTCCTGAAGTGCTGCAATCGTCGCGACACCTTCGGTCGCCGGTGCTGCCAGCGCCTCGGGAACGGTTACGCCTGCGGCCTTCAGTTCTGCAATCAGGTCGCCATAAGGTTGACCCGTATTCAACTGTTCATGCACCCGTGACAGAAGGGCTGCATTGGTCGCCGCCAGCGATTTTGCTGCAGCCTCGGCCTCGAGCGTCTGAGCGTCGGACACCATCTTTTCCACCTCGGCCCGTTGCGCGGCCAAAGAGTCCTGGAGTTTTTTCAGCTCGGCCTCGATGGCCGCGCCGGTTTCAGGTGAAGCGCCCTGCGTCAGCGCGCCACTTTCCAACTCGGCCAAACGGCTGGCAAGCGGATCAACCTTGTTGGTCAGATCGGATATGCTGGACTTCACCCCATCCAGATCAGCGGTGATTGGCCTGATTTGGCTGGTCAGCGCGTCAATCTTCTGGGACAGGTCCGACCCGTCGGTCAGAGACTTCGACAGTGTTGAAATCTGATCGGATTGTGCGGTCAGCTTCGCCTCAAGCGCAGCGATTGCGCCGGACTCACCCGAGGAAAACGCGCCGCTTTGACCCAGAGCGAACCCGGCCGCCGCAGCAATCGCACCGCCAATCAGCGCCGGGATAAAGCCGCCGCGTTTTTCGACCGGCGGTTCTGCGACGGTCTGATCAGGCGACGTAAGAGAGGCTTCGGCTTCGGCTTCGGCTTCGGCTTCGGCTTCGGCTTCGGCTTCGGCTTCGGCTTCGGCTTCGGCTTCGGCTT
>NZ_JBXWPK010000018.1:0-71687 GCF_059611825.1 Ruegeria sp. CDSA221 | reverse complement strand
AGACCTGCACCCTGCGCCCCGATGGTGCGACGGTCCGGGCCGAGGCTCAACGGTTCCTGGATATCCTCGAACGCCACTATGGGCGCCGTCCGATCGTCTATACGACGGTGGATTTCTATGGTGATACGAATATCGGGCGGCTGCCCAAGACCGAGTTCTGGTTGCGTTCGGTCGCCGGTCATCCGCGAAATGTGTATCCCAAAGCGGTGTGGCGGCTCTGGCAATACACCGGCACCGGGCTGGTGCCCGGTGTTCAGGGGAGGGTTGATATCAATGTCTTCAACGGGCCACCGGAAATCTGGGCGCGCTGGAAATCTGGTAGCCCTTAGACTTTGGGCACCCCATAGGTTTCGATGGTGTCGCCCACGACGAAGTGATCAAGCCTGCATTCGCGCTTTTCCCCCCCGAATAATTCTGCAACCGGGACCGCTCAGCTGCGGGGCTCATGTCACACGGGGGATGTCAGTCAGACGTCTCTTCCTGTTCACCCAGATAGGCCTCCCACAGATCGGGTCGCCGTTCGCGGGTGATCTGTTCGGACATATCGTGACGCCATTCGGCGATGCGACCATGATGGCCTGACATCAAAATCTCGGGGATTGGGCGGCCTTTCCATTCGGCCGGGCGGGTGTACTGGGGGTGCTCAAGCAGGCCCGACGAAAAACTCTCTTCTTCGGCCGAGGCCTGATTGCCCAGAACGCCGGGGATCAGACGCACCGTGGCGTCGATCAGCGCTTGCGCGGCAATCTCGCCTCCGGTCATCACGAAATCCCCTAGCGAGACCTCTTGGACGCCGTAATGCTCCAGCACCCGTTCATCAACACCTTCAAACCGCCCACATAGCAGGGTCATGCCATTACAGCGCGCGAGGTTCTGCATCATGCACTGGTCCATGCGGCGACCGCGCGGGCTAAGGTAGATCAGAGGCCAGTTTCCTTGCGCCTCGGTCATCGTGTGCTCGATTGCTTCGCCCAATACATCTGAGCGCAACACCATCCCCGCTCCGCCGCCGGCCGGGGTGTCGTCCACATTGCGATGCTTGCCGACACCGAACTGACGCAGGTCAACGGTTTCCAGCTGCCACAACCCTTCTTGCAGGGCTTTTCCAGTCAGGCTTTCGCCAAGAACTCCGGGAAAGGCCGACGGAAACAAGGTGATGATCTTGGCCTTCCACACCCCATGCAAATCGGGCGTGGGCGTAAGCAGTTCGCGCGGTTTCAGCGTAGGACGGATCGCCTTGCGACCATGAGATTTCGGGGACGTATCAGTCATGATGTACCAATCAGGTCTGTCTGCGCGCGTTCAATCACGGCAGTCTTTTGCGCAACCAGAGCCGCTTCGTCCAGGCGCGAACGGTTCAGTTCCAGCAACTCGGACAGGACGTCTTCGGGGAGCCGGGTATTGACCTGAGTCGGAGGCACCAGAAGGTTGGCCTTTTCACGCGACAGGTCCATAAATTCGGCAAAGGGGTCGCCAGGTCCAAGCCGTCGCAGTTGCAAATCTTCCAGCCATTCAGTCGTAACAGAGACGGAAGGCAGCTTTTCCTTGATGCGGCTGACGGTGTCTTGCAGCGGGGGCAGGTGGTCCAGGTTGTCGCGAAAGGTTTCAAAGTCAAAAACCTGTCGCATCCGTTCCAGATCATGTGCCCACAGGCTGCGCAACCAGCCTCCGCGCTGGCGCAGAGACAGGTATATCGTGATCTCAACCTCTTGCCCTGAAAATCGCTGGCGAATTGAATCCACCAGACAGGCAGCCAGATCGGGGGCCGCAGCATAGCCTTGGTCGATATTGCGGCTGGGCCTGAGGCCGGCGAAGTTTTCTTCGCTCAGGATCAGTCCCCGCTTGTCGCCGAAATCCAGGCTGTCCAGAAATTCGCGCAACTGACTGCCAAACTCGGAGAGGGTTCCCACTGTTCCATAGACGGAATGGTTGGTGGCCGCGCGGGACAGGCCGGAATTGCGGGTGCGATACGGTAGGACCAGCGCAAAATGCGGCCAAATCAGCTCGCGATTTTCATAGAGGAAGGATTGCGCTGCTGTTGTGCCAGTTTTGTGCAGGCCCAGATGCAGCAGGACCCGACGCATCAGATCAGCCCTTCGGGCGGGTCGGCGACGATGCGGCCCTGTTCCAGATCAACTGTTGGAACCGACTCGAGTGTGAACGGTAGCAAAACAGTGGCATTCAGGCCCGGCCCGTGCAATTCCAACAGGTCCGCTGCACCGTGGTTCTGGACAGATTTAACCTGACCCAGCAACGCGCCCCCTGTGTCATAGACCGCAAGCCCGATCAGATCTGTGTGGTAGAACTCGTCATCAGGTAGCGAAGGCAACTGATCGCGCCGCGCAAACAGGCGCAGCCCCTTCAGGTCATCTGCCTGTTCCTTGGTTTCAACTCCGCCCAATCTGGCGGCAAAGCCATTCTTGATCGGACGAGTCAGGACCAGCGGATAGCGTTCCGCGCCCTGCTCATCCGTCAGCGGCGAATAGGCTTCGATATCCTCAGGGATCGCGCAATAGCTTTTCAGGCGCACTTCGCCGCGCACCCCGTATGAGCCCGCAACACTTCCTACGCAGATCAGGTCATTCATTTGGTCCATCCACCGTCACACATAGCCCGTCTTGCCATAACCCGCGTGCCTCACACGCTTCGCGCTGGTTCGAGCGTTCGAAAAACACGCCCACAATAAAGGCGATCATCAACAGGATAGGAAGCCGTAATAGTCCGAACATATGTCTATCGTACCTCCACAAGCAGGTTGTCGTCGCGGAATTCCCAGCCAGATTGCTGCAACTCGGGGGTTTCCGAGTGCTTCTCGGGCCATCCGACACAGAAGTAACCGATCAACCGCCAGCTATCCGACACGTTCAGATCACGCGCCATTTGTTCTGGGTCCAGAATAGACACCCATCCCAAACCCATCCCTTCGGCCCGCAGCGCAAGCCAGAACAGCGTGACAGCCGAGACCACGGAATAGCGCCGCATCTCGGGCATCGAACCTGCACCCAAACCGCGCCCCTTGTCGGTGGAATCGTCGCAGAACACGGCCAGCTGCACCGGTGCTTCCTGCATTCCCGTCAGTTTCAGCTGACTGTAGAGCTGCGCATTGTCGCCCGAGTATCCCTTTAGGGCCTGGGCATTCGCCGCCTGAAAGTTCTTTAGCGCAGCCTCACGCGCGGCGGTACTTTCGACTCGGACCACACGCCAAGGCTCGCTGAGCCCAACAGACGGCGCCAGTCGAAATGCGTCGAGGCAGCGCGTCAGCACTGCCTCGTCCACAGCTTCGTCGCGAAACCGGCGCACATCGCGCCGGAGCCGCAACAACAGATCGAACTGCGCGCGAAAATCGTCGGTAAAGGTCTGATCCCGCACGCGCCGCCCTGCTTACTCTTCTGCTGCTTCTTCAGCAGGCGCAGCAGCAGCTTCGGCAGCTTCAGCGGCCTTTGCAGCTTTTTCTTCCGCGCGTTCCTGAGCTTTCTTGCCCGGGGTACCCTTGTTGGGGTTGCTACGCTCAGCTTTTTCCTTGGCGCCGGCTGCTTCCAGCATGCGGGCGATCCGGTCGGTGGGCTGGGCGCCCTGGTCCAGCCAGTACTGGATGCGCTCCATGTCCATTTTAACGCGCTCTTCGTTGTCTTTCGGCAGCAGCGGGTTGTAGGTGCCCAGCTTTTCGATGAAACGGCCGTCGCGCGGCATGCGGCTGTCGGCAGCCACGATGCGGTAGAAGGGACGCTTTTTCGAGCCGCCGCGGGCGAGACGAATTTTCATTGCCATGGTGGTATCTCCTTTAGATGGCGTGTGCCGGGAACGGCCCGGTCAATTCTGGTGTTTCTTATGGTGTCGGATGACTTCCTGAATGATGAAATTCAGAAAAGCCTTGGCGAAATCGGGGTCAAGATCGGCCTCTTTCGCCAGGTCTTCTAACCGTGCGATCTGCGCAGCTTCGCGCGTGGGATCGGACGGGGGAAGGTCGTGTGCCGCTTTCAGTTTGCCAACGGCTTGTGTGTGCTTGAACCGCTCGCCCAGTGTGTAAACCAGAATCGCGTCCAAGCGATCGATGCTTTCGCGGTGGTCCTTGAGCAACGCGGCAGCCTGAGTCACGGGATTGGTCATTGGCCGGTCCTTTCGGTGGTCAAAGCAGGTTCGGATAAATCGAGCGTGGGATGGCGCCAGACCTGGCAGGGCTTGCCCATCACTTCGCCTTCGCGCTCGAAGCTAGCCCCCATACGCTCGGCCAAGGCACGAGAGCGCGTGTTTTCATGCGCGATATAGCTGATGACGCCATTCAAACCCTGTTGGCGTGCAGCATAGTCGCGAGCTGCAAGGGCTGCCTCGAAAGCCAGACCTTTGCCTTCCGCCCCTTCCATCAGGGTCCAGCCGAGTTCGGGTTCGTCCCAGCCAGGTACATCAATGATGCCAACCCCGCCAACAAAGCGACCGCTGGATTTCTCGGTCAGATGCCAAAGGCCGTAGCCTTTCAGCGCCCAGTGACCCAGACGTGTTGCCAGAGAGCTCCAGCTGCCCACATGATCCCGCGGACCGCCAACCATATGGCTGCGCTCGGATGCATAGAAGGCAGTCAACTCAGGCAGGTCATCCACATGCGGGGCCCGCAGAACAAGGCGTTCAGTTTCGATGATCGGGATGGAGAACGTCGTCATGCGTATGCCTCCACTCCACCGTTCTCAAGGTCTGATGGAGCCGGGTGCCGCCAAACCTGCATCTCGCCATAGGCCGGGTGTTTATAGATGCTGTCAAACCGCGCACCCAATCGTTCGGCCACGGCTCTGCTCGCCAGATTGTCGGGGTCGATCAGAGAAATAGCAGTATCCCAGCCCAGTACGTCATAGGCATATGTCCGTGCTGCGAGCGCCGCCTCGGTCGCGTATCCTTTGCCTGTTGCGCTGCTCATCAGTGTCCAGCCGATTTCCGGCTCAGGCCAGCTATGCGGAAACCACAGCCCTACATGGCCGATGTATTTGCCGGCGCCTTTTTCCTCTACCGCCCAATACCCATAGCCGCGAAGGGTCCAGTGACCCAGCAGTAGGGCAAGTGTCCGCCATGTCTCATCCGCACGCTTGGGACCGCCGACGAATTTCGATGCGTCACTGGCAAAGAATGCTTCCAGCGCGCTGAAATCGTCCTCGCACGGGGCGCGCAGGATCAGGCGGTCAGTCTCAAGCCGAGGGATATGAGGTGCAGCGGCGGTCATTTACTTCTTTTTGCCAAATCCGCTGAGGCCCGGAGGCAGGGCCATGCCTCCGCCCATTCCGGGCATCTTGCCACCCATCGCTTTGGCCGCCTGCTCCAGCGCTTTGGGGTCCATGCCTGCCGCCATGTCTTCTGGCGAGGGGCCGCCTTTGCCAAACATGCCCTTCATGGCCTGTTTCAGCATCTTGCCTTTGCCCATCTTGCCCATCTTCTTCATCATGTCCGACATCTGCCGGTGCATTTTCAGCAGCTTGTTGAGGTCGCTGACCTCCATACCGGAACCCGCCGCGATACGTTTCTTGCGGCTGGCTTGCAGCAGTTGCGGGTTGGCGCGTTCACGCTTGGTCATGGATTGGATCAAGGCGATCTGGCGCTTGAGCACCTTATCATCCATGCCCGATTCTTCGACCTGTTTGGCCATCTTGCCCATGCCGGGCATCATGCCCATCATGCCTTGCATGCCGCCCATCTGGATCATCTGTTCCAGCTGCATCTTCAGGTCGTTCATGTTGAACTGACCTTTGACCATGCGCTTCATCATGCGCTCGGTCTGTTCGATCTCCATCGTTTCCTGGGCCTTTTCGACCAAGGCAACGATGTCGCCCATTCCCAGAATACGTCCTGCAATCCGGTCCGGCTCGAACGTCTCAAGCGCGTCCATCTTTTCGCCCAAGCCCACAAAGCGGATCGGTTTGCCGGTGACCGCGCGCATCGACAGCGCCGCACCGCCGCGCCCGTCGCCATCCATCCGGGTCAGAACCACGCCCGAGATACCGACCTTGGCTTCGAATTCCTCGGCGACCTCAACGGCGACCTGACCGGTCAGACCGTCGACGACCAGCAGGGTTTCGCGCGGGTCGACCGCGTTGCGAACCTGCTCGACCTCGTTCATCAGCACTTCGTCGATGTGCAGACGGCCCGCGGTATCGAGCATATAGACGTCATAGCCACCCAGCGTCGCTTGCTGCTTGGCGCGTTTGGCGATGTCGACGGGCTTCTGGCCGGGAACAATCGGCAGCGTATCGACGCCGACCTGCGTGCCCAGAACGGCCAGCTGATCCATCGCCGCCGGGCGATAAACATCCAGCGAGGCCATTAGGACCTTCTTGCCCTCTTTCTCTTTCAACCGTTTGGCAAGCTTACCGGTTGTCGTAGTCTTACCCGAACCTTGCAGACCGACCATCAAGATCGGGGCAGGCGGGTTGTCGATTTTCAACGCACCGGGATCATCCTCACCGCGCAGCACGTCAACCAACGTGTCATGCACGATCTTGACGACCTGCTGGCCGGGGGTGATCGACTTGGTCACCGCTTGTCCGGTGGCCTGATCCTGTACCTTCTTGACGAATTCCCGCGCGACCGGCAGCGAGACGTCAGCCTCAAGCAAGGCAACCCGTACTTCGCGCAGGGCGGTCTTGACGTCCTCTTCAGACAGCGCACCCTGTTTGGTCAGCCGGTCAAAGACGCCAGAGAGGCGTTCGGATAGATTTTCAAACATGCCTGCGGCCTCCTTAGCCAGTTTTGATGTGGCACCACCTATCTAGGAAGCACCGGTTAAATTCGCAATTTCCCTCGCACGCACGGATAAACGTGCAAGCCTGCCAAAAGGAATTGCCCCCACGGGCGAAACTCGCTGGTGGGGGGCGATCCCTGAACGACTCAAGGGACCGGAAGATCTGAGGCTTCCGGATGTTGGGCAGGGATTTAAGCTGAACGGCTAGCGGTGTCAACCTTGCGCGCAGGAAGCCAGTTATTGACCGCATCAACCAGCCGATGCGCACCACGACCGTTCGAGAACGCTTCGACGATGGGATGACGTCCCGCGCTCATCCCCTTGTCCAATATTAGCACAGGGCGATAGAGGGTGGATGACCCCTTGTCGCTTCTAGATATCGTGCTTTCAATCTCCGCATGGGATAGGTTTGAAAGCACATGCTCGACAGTATCATAGCCAAAGACCGACTGCCTGCGGATCATGATGCGATCTTGGCTTCGGTCCAGGATGACCTGAACACGGCGCACAAAGGCGCAGAATGCGCCGACGCCCATTCCGCCGCCGAACAGTGCAAAGAAGATGCCGAACAAGATGCCCTCACCGCCTTCGCTGGCCAAGAACAGGCCTGCGCCGACAAATGCCAGAATGAAGAAGACCAGCATGATGCCGATAAACCAAGGGGTATCGGAAAGGATCAACTGGTTAGAGGAATTGCGCGTCACTTTCATGGCGGCACGCTAGCACCCGTTTTGCGGTTTGTCTCGGCTTGAAATCGTGCCCGTGTTGGGCGATGAGCGAGGTAGACAGGAGGTTCCCATGGACGCATCATCCGCTTTTCAAGACACATTGCCGCTCAGTTCCGATGGGCTGTTGGCGCAGCTGGATGCGTGGGGCCTGACCTATAGGCTGCATACCCACATCCCGCTGCGCACGGTTGAGGATGCGAAAGGCGTCGAAGATCAGTTTCTTGTGCCGGGTGAGCGTACCCTGCGCCTCAAGAACCTCTATCTGCGCGATAAGAAAAAGCGGAACTATCTGGTGACGCTGGAACAGAGCCGCGACATCGACCTCAAGGCGCTGGGCGCCGAGCTGGGTGTCGGCAGCCTGTCCTTTGGCTCGGCGGATCGGCTGTTGCAAAACCTCGGCATCCGCCCTGGGGCTGTCAGCCCGCTGGCGATGATCAACGGGGTGCAGAATGATGTACGCTTTTACATGGATGCTGCCGCACAACAGGTCGATGTGATCAACATGCATCCCTTGGTCAACGACCGCACAGTTGCCATATCGCGCGCTGATTTGATGGCCTTCTTCGATCGGATTACATGCGCGGTGAACTGGCTGCCCTGATCAGGGCACTAACGCTTCGTCCAGGGCCGCGGCCACATGTGCAGCGGACGGGTTGATGAACAGATGCCCGTCAGCCTCGAACACAGGGTCGTCCAGATGATCGGGAAAGGCCAGCGGCAGTTCCGTGCAGGCCAGAAGGATTGCGGTTCCGGGTTCGGCATGCCGGTTACAAAAGGCCAGCAGGCGCGCACGGGCGCTTTCTGACGCGCCGCCGTAGAAATCACCGTCGATCATCGCTTGCATCTTTGCAATTTCGCTTTCGGGCAGGCGGGCGTTTGCGCTGATGCCAATCTCGCCCAGCTTGTTGGCATAGTGCGTCGCCTGCATCGTTACCGTGGTGCCCAGAACCAGCGCGCGCGTGGCGTCTGTCGAGGCCGTAACCTCGGCGGTTGCATCGAAGATGCTGAGAATGGGCATCGTAACGCCCTGTCGGATTGCATGCAGCCGCGCGTGGGGTGTGTTCGAGGCGATAATCCCAAAGTCACAGCCAGCGGCTTCAAGAGTTAACAAAGCTTCCCGAAATACAGCATCAAATCCGGTCCAACTGCCCTCATCGCCAGCGACGCCGCGTAGGGCACGGGTTTTAGCCTGGGTCACGGACTCGATGGTCATGGGTGGGATGGGCAGAGGGGATCCATGCCCGCGCTGGGCGAAAAACCGCCCCGCGCCTTCGGCAATCGCCCGGTAATAATCAACGGTCGAGGCCCAGCCCACGCCGCCCAGAATGCCGATCTTTTTCATTGCGTGCGTCCAGTCTGCCCATTTGGTATCCAGGACAGACTGGACGCTTTCTGAGGTGAAGGTCAATCAGGCTGCCAGTTGCGAAACCGCATTTCGTGCATTGCTGAGAGAACCTTCGGCATCCAGCGCCAACTGGTCGGCGGCGACGATTTCCACGTCATGAATACCGATAAAGCCAAATACATGCTTGGCATAGGTGGTGGCAAAATCGACATCAGACCCGACAGCTGTGCCACCCGACGCCACGGCTAAAACCGCGCGCTTTCCATCCAACAGGCCTTTTGGACCGCTTTCGGAATACGAAAAGGTCACTCCGACGCGGGCAATCAGGTCGATCCAGGCTTTGAACGCCGCGGGCACCGAGAAATTGTAGATCGGCAGGCCTATGACAAGCGTATCGGCCTGCTGCAGTTCAGTTACCAGCTCGTCAGACAGGGATAACTGGTCCTGTTGCATGGCACTGCGCTGATCGGCAGGGGTGAAATTTGCGCTGACCCAGGCTTCGGTCAGCAGCGGCAGAGGTGTGGCAAGGTCGCGGCGAATTATGCGGTCAGCGCCCAGGTGATTGACGATGCGTGCCGACAGGTCACGAGTGGTCGAGCCTTCGCGGCGGGCCGATGCGTCGATATGCAGGATAGTTTTGGTCATGGTTCAATTTCCTTTGGTGTACAGGATGTGTCTTGGCCCGATATGAGCGTTGCGCGAGCGAACAAAACTCTGGTAAGTCAACAGGGTCTGTTAGAATTTGCACAATGGAAAACCGCAGTGGACAACTGGGACGAGGTAAGAACCGCCTATCAGGTGGCGCGTATGGGAACGGTCAGTGGCGCGGCCGAGGTCCTGGGTGTGCATCATGCCACCGTCATTCGCCACATTGATGCAATTGAGGCCCGGCTGGCGGTCAAGCTGTTCCAGCGCCATGCGCGCGGCTATACCCCGACCGAAGCCGGAGAGGACCTGTTGCGTGTGGCACAGGCGACTGAGGATCAGTTCAATCAACTGATCGGCCGTATGAAGGGTCGGGGTGATGACGTGTCGGGCGAGTTGGTCGTGACGTCGCTGTCCTCTCTGGCATCTCTGGTGGTGCCGGTTCTTGCCGAGTTTCAGCGACGGCACCCGGAACTGATCGTCCGGTATCTGACCGGTGATCGGCTGTTTCGTCTGGAATATGGCGAAGCGCACGTGGCGATCCGTGCCGGGTCAGCGCCTGATCAGCCCGACAACGTGGTTCAGCCCTTTATGAAGCAAGAGGTCGGGTTATACGCCAGCACCGATTATGTCGCGCTGCACGGCAAGCCTGGCAGCCTCGATGACTTTGCAGATCATTCTTTCATCAGTACCGATGACGAAAACAGCCGAGCGCCGTTTTCCCGCTGGTTGCGCCAGACCGTGCCAGCCGAGCGCATCACCTTCCGTTGTACCAACAACTTCTGTATCCGCGAGGCGGTCCTGTCCGGCGCGGGTATCGGTTTCATGCCACGTTGGTCAGCTGCAGGAGATCCGAACCTGGTCGAAGTGATCGACCCGATGCCGGAGTGGTTTGGTGATCTGTGGCTTGTTACCCATGTGGATCTGCATCGCACGACCAAGGTGCAGGCCTTTCTGACCTATCTGAAAGAGCAATCCAAGAGCTGGGCAAAATGAGTCAACAGGCGCGTGGCCATCTGGCCATGCTGATTTTTTCGGCCCTGGTTGCAGGGAGTTTCTCGCTGGGGTCACTGATCGCCAATCAGATCGCGCCCGAAGCCATTACCGCGGCCCGGTTCGGCATCGCATCCGTGGTGATTGGGGGTGCCGCCCTTATGACCACCGGTCTGCCGCGCAGCGCGGCACAAGCCCCGTGGCGCTATTTGGTTCTGGGCGGAGTATTCGCGGCCTATTTCGTGTTGATGTTCTACGGGTTGAAAACTGCACCGCCTGTCAACGCGGCAGCGGTCTTTACGCTGACTCCTGTTATGGCCGCATTCGCCGGTTGGATCTTGTTGCGCCAGATCACCACACCAAGGATGGCGCTTGCACTGACCCTTGGGGCAGTCGGGGCGCTGTGGGTGATCTTTCGCGCCGATTGGCAAGCCGTGCGCGCGTTCGATATCGGGCAGGGGGAAATCATCTATTTCTGGGGCTGTGTCGCGCATGCTTTGTATACCCCCCTTGTACGCAAGCTGAACCGTGGAGAGCCTGCAGTGGTGTTTACCTTTGGTACGCTTCTGGCGGGATGCCTAATGCTGACGATCTACGGGTGGTCCGAGATCCGTGCTACCGACTGGGCGAACCTGCCAGCGATAGTCTGGGTGGGTTTGATTTATGTTTCGGTCTTTGCAACCGCGGCCAGTTTCGTGCTGGTTCAGTATTCAACGCTGCGCCTGCCATCGGCAAAGGTGATGGCTTATACTTATCTGGTTCCCAGTTGGGTCATTCTGTGGGAAATCTCTCTGGGGCAGCAGGCGGTTGGCCCTGTCGTCTATTTTGGTGCCGGTCTGACGATCCTGGCCCTGGTTTTGCTGCTGAAATCCGAGGAGGACAAACCCGCGCGTCCTTTGCCGCAAGCCGATTGAACTTGTGAAACGACCAAATTGTGTCAGGCTTGGCCCTAGACCAGAATATGAAACGTCCAAGGGGACGACATGAAACCAGTTCTTTCCATAATGATATTGGTGGCTTGCGGCGCCTGTGCCGGGTCATCTGAAACGGATTTACAAGCCAGTTGCGAGGCGCTGGTCGCAGCCGAAACTGGAACGCGGCCCGGGGATGTTCGGGCATTGTCCACCGATACCGAACCGGGCGGGTCGGTCACGACGGTTTCCGTTACCGGGGCCCAGGCCCCGTGGCTGTGTCGGGCGGACCCTTCGGGGGGCGTGACCGGTGTTGAATACAGTCAGGAAGGCTAGCCCGTTTCAATGTTTGACCAAGCGGGCGACGGTGTTGAGGCAGATCAAGGCCTGGCACCCTCTGGTTTCTCTATGCTTCAGGCCAAGGAGGAACGTCCCATGTACAGTCATATCATGATCCCGGTTGATCTTCATCTGCCACCCGAGGTGCGCAAGGCCGCCAAAGTTGCAGCAGCTATAGCCGAATGGCAGGGGGCCAAGATTACTTTGGTCAGTGTCACCGGCACCCAACCGGGTGACCCTGTTCAGTCAGATGCTGCGATTGACAAGAACCTACGTGATTTTGCCAAACAGTTGGCTGAAAGCAGCGGGACCGAAGTGGCGTATCGCAATATCCATTCGGTTGATGTCGCCGCCGAAGTTGACGGTGACCTGACACGAACTGCCGAAGAAATCGAAGCTGACCTTATCGTCGTCGGCACCCATGCGCCGCGTATTACCGACTATATATTCTCGAGCCATGCGGGGTATCTGGCGAAACATGCCAGTGTCTCTGTTTTTGTAGTCAGGTAGGCGGATCATTCCTCGGCTGCGGGCAGTTCAACCTCAAGAAATCGTTCGAACGCGTCCAGATTGACCGGCTCGAACTGCCCGAACCCTTGCATCCAGACGGATGCGGATCGCAGCGCGTCAGGCTCCAGCTTGCACCACTTCACCCGTCCGCGCTTTTCTTGGCTGATCAGACCGGCTCTGGTCAGGATCACCAGGTGTTTTGAAATCGCGGCAAGCGACATCTCGAACGGTTCGGCGACATCCGTCACCGCCATGTCATCCTCCAGCAGCATCGCAAGGATGGCGCGGCGTGTGGGGTCGGCAAGGGCCGCAAAAACTGTATCAAGATCGTTGGACATACTCCTTTCCTAAAGCGCAAGAACCGGTTTGACAATTTTCGGTATGAGGTCACTGTGCCCCGGCATGTGTTTCGGGGGTTGGGATGTCACTAAAATACTGGCTGGTGATTTGTATTCTTGGCATCGGCTGGGGCATGTCCTTCATGTTTAATGCCATTTTGCTGCGGGAACTTGGGCCGCTTTCGGTGTCGATGGGACGGGTTGCATTTGGGGCGCTGGGGTGCTGGGTCTATGTGATCGGGGCGCGATTGCCAGTCAATCTGACACTGGCACGTGCGTTTGGGTTGTTGGGATTTGGTGCGCTCAGCTATGCCGCGCCCTTTGCCTTCTATGCGCTTGGGCAACAGCATATCGCTTCGGGTGTGGCAGGGATCGTCAATGCAACGACACCGGCCTTTGCCGTCATTGTTTCGCATTTCTGGCCCGGAAGTGAACGTGCCACCCTGTTAAAGTCTCTGGGCGTGGTTTGCGGCTTCACCGGTATCGTTGTGCTGTCCCTGCCTGTATTGGGCGGTGGCGCGTCGTCCGAATTTTGGGCGATCCTTCTGACACTTTGCGCACCGATCTGCTATGCGTTCTCAGTCAACATCGCGCGGGCCTTCCGGGATATGCAGCCTGTGGTTCTGACCGCCCTTGCATTGACGGGTGCTACGCTGGCCATCACGCCCTTGGCGCTTTGGCAAGAAGGACTACCCCACATAACCCAGGCCGAGACTTGGGCCTCGCTGGCGATGATCGGGTTTGTGCTGACATCCGCCGCCTTTATCGCGTTCTACTGGTTGCTGCCCAAAGTTGGCCCGACCAATATCTCGACAGTGACATTGATTGCGCCTGTTTCGGCGCTGGTGCTTGGAACATGGGTGCTGGGGGAAACCCTGCGGCCCGAGCATCTGCTGGGAATGGCAGCGATCTTCTCCGGTCTGCTTCTGATCGACGGGCGCGTGATCAGACGTATCTGGCAGGGGGTGTCGGGCAAAGATCAACCAAAAGGTTGAATATGCGGATTCCGTACCTTTGTACCCGCTTCCTGTGGTTCGGGCTGATCACGCCTATGCTGACTCAGAAAAAATACCTTTAAAAACAATAGATTAAAGTGCGGCAATTCGGGCTGCCAACGCCGTTGACTCTGCGCTCTCCGCCCCTTAGCACCGTGCCCAAGACTGTACGAGGGAAACGCCCGTGACTGATGATGACCAAAAGCAGCGTATGGCGCAGCTTGAGGCTAAGATCACGGCGGCGAAAAAGGCCAAGTCAAAGCCTGAGACCCGTGCGGACGCCGATTATTCGGGAGGCGAGCTTGCCTGGCGGATGGTCATCGAAATGGTATCCGGTCTGGGGATCGGATTTGGCATCGGATACGGGCTGGACAGCCTGTTCGGGACAATCCCGATCTTCCTGGTGCTGTTCACATTGCTGGGTCTGGTCGCCGGGGTAAAGGTTATGCTCCGCAGCGCACAACAGGCGCAAGAGAAACAGATGGCCGACAAGGCCGACGAAGACGAGAGGGACTGAACGTGGCAACTGAGACCACCGCAGCAGAAGGCAGCAGCCTGGTTTTCCATCCGATGGATCAGTTCATCGTCAAACCGCTTTTTGGCGACGGTGCGATTGCTTGGTACACGCCCACTAACGTCACTCTGTGGCTGTTTTTCGCAATTCTCGCCGTGATTGGCCTGCTGGTGCTCAGCACGTCCAAGCGCGCCATTGTCCCGACGCGCATGCAGTCGGTGGCCGAACTGGCCTATGGCTTTATCTACAAGATGCTTGAAGACATCTGCGGCAAGGATGGCGTCAAATACTTCCCTTATGTCATGACCCTGTTCATGTTCATCGTGACCGCGAACTTCCTGGGTCTGATCCCGACCTCGTTCACAACCACATCGCATTTCGCCGTGACCATCCCACTGGCGCTGGCCGTGTTCCTGACTGTGACCATTCTGGGTTTTGTCAAGAACGGCGCCGGGTTCCTGGGCCTGTTCTGGGTCTCCAGCGCGCCGCTGGCGCTGCGCCCGATCCTGGCGATCATCGAGCTGATCTCGTATTTCGTGCGCCCGGTCAGCCACTCTATTCGTCTTGCCGGTAACGTCATGGCAGGCCACGCGGTTATCAAGGTTTTCGCAGGCTTCGCCGCGATTGCCGTGATCTCGCCTGTGTCCGTTCTGGCGATCACCGCAATGTACGGTCTTGAGGTCCTAGTGGCCTTTATCCAGGCCTACGTATTCACCATTCTGACCTGTGTATATCTGAAGGATGCACTGCATCCGTCGCACTAAGGTCCGATACCCAAACATCGAAACTTCCAATTCGTAAGGAGAAACATCATGGAAGGCGATCTCGCACACATCGGCGCAGGCCTGGCAGCAATCGGTTCCGGCGCAGCCGCAATCGGGGTGGGCAACGTAGCAGGCAACTTCCTGGCTGGCGCTCTGCGCAACCCTTCGGCGGCTGCTTCGCAGACCGCAACCCTGTTCATCGGTATCGCATTTGCAGAAGCCCTGGGGATCTTTGCATTCCTAGTTTCGCTGCTGCTGATGTTCGCCGTCTAATCTGCGGAACCTGATCCTTACGCGCAGGTGGGCCCAAGCCATAGCGGCCCGCCTGTTGTAAAGACAACGTTCCGACGGAGGACATCATGGCGACAGAACCCGTATACGAAGAGGTGGCTGGCACCTGCGTTGACTCTCATGGGTCGGCGATTGGTATGCCTCAGCTTTGCTTCGATTGGTTCCCCAACCAGATTTTCTGGCTGGTCATCACGCTGGTCGTCATCTTTCTGGTCCTGTCCCGCGTGGCTCTGCCCCGCATCGCGGCAATCCTGGCGGAACGTCAGGGGACCATTACAAATGACCTGGCTGCGGCCGAAGATCTAAAGGCCAAAGCGGTCGAGGCTGAAGAGGCCTATAACAAGGCGCTGGCCGATGCCCGTTCTGAGGCACAGCGTATCGCTGCCGAAGCACGCGCCGAAATCCAGTCTGGTCTGGATGACGCGATTGCCAAGGCAGATGCTGAAATCGCTGCAAAAGCGGCTGAATCGGAAAAGGCTATTGCCGACATCCGTGCAGGTGCGCTGGAAAGCATTCAAATCGTTGCCAAGGATACGGCAGTAGAACTGGTTACCGCTCTGGGTGGCGAGGCTGATGCCAAAACCATCAACGGTGCGGTTGACGCGCAGACAAAAGGATAAGTGACATGCGGAACACTCTTGCCCTTATCCTGACATTTGTTGCCGCCAGCCCCGCGCTGGCCGCAAGTGGCCCGTTTTTCTCGCTTGGCAACACCGACTTTGTGGTTCTGCTGGGCTTCATCGTTTTCATCGCAGTCCTGTTCTACTTCAAGGTCCCGGGCATGATCGGTGGAGCGCTGGATAAGCGTGCCGAAGGCATCAAGTCCGAACTGGACGAAGCTCGCGCCCTGCATGAAGAAGCGCGCAGCCTGCTTGCCTCGTACGAGCGCAAGCAACGCGAGGTTCAGGGTCAGGCGGATGCCATCGTGGCCGCCGCAAAGGAAGATGCGGTTCTGGCAGCTGAGCAAGCCAAGGTCGATCTGGAGAAATCCATCGCGCGCCGTCTGGCGACCGCGCAGGATCAGATCGCTTCGGCTGAAGCGTCGGCTGTCAAGGAAGTCCGCGATCAGGCCATCACCGTTGCTATTTCTGCAGCCAATGCTGTGCTGGCCAAGCAGATGACCGCCGCGCAGGCCAACAAGCTGATCGACGCATCCATTGTGGATGTGAACGAAAAGCTTCACTAAGACAATTCCGGCCCGGCAGCACATCTGCCGGGTCCGGACATTGGGCTGCGAATATCGCACCCCGCTTCCCGATTTGACCGGGGACCGATTGTCTGCGTTACATATTCGGAAACACTCCAACCAATTTTGCGCCCGTGCGACGGCATTTGCCGAAACCGGACTGGATAAGAGCCCTTTATGACCGAATTGCCGACGATCAGTGTCGTTATTCCCAACCTGAACTGCGTCGATTTCATCGAACGGACAATCCTCTCTGTGCTTGAGCAGGAATATCCCAAGCTGGACCTGATCCTGTCGGACGGCGGTAGCACCGATGGTTCGATGGAGGTGGTCGAAAAGTACCGCGATGCGTTTTCACATATCATCTCGGGCCCGGATACCGGGCAGGCCAACGCTGTAAACAAAGGCTTTGCAGTGGCCACGGGCGACGTAATGGGTTGGATCAATTCGGACGATGTTCTTATTCCCGGCGGCCTTGCCACGGTAGGATCGCTGTTTGCGTTGAACAAAAACATGAATTGGATGACCGGGCGGGTCACGTGCATTGACGAAGAAGACAATGTCCTGACTGTACGGCGCCCAAAGCCCGTTTCACGGGTAAGACTGCTTGCCGGGGACTATCAGTGGGTTCAGCAGGAATCGACCTATTGGCGGCGTGACCTTTGGGATCAGGTCGGGGGCCAACTAAACGAGAACCTCAAGCTTGCCGTCGACGGAGAGCTATGGCTGCGGTTTTCGCGACATACCGATTTGGTGCCCGTGCATGCTCAGGTCGGGGCTTTCCGGTTCCGCAAGGGCCAGCGGTCCGAAGCGGCTGAGGCTTACCATTCGGAAATGCTTCAGGCGATTGAAGTCGAGCGTCAGGCGCAGAGCCGGTCGGATGACCTGATCGGGGCGATATTGGACACGCCGTTGGAATTGCGCTCTCGGACCGAAGCTGAAGGGTTGTTTCCGTCGCTGTACAGTCAGGACCCGAAGGCAATGAAACGGCCAAATTTGTGGGTTCACAGTCTTAAGCGGCGGCTGAACGGAATTTAACCCTCAAGGCCCTGCTGTTTCTTGCGCCTGCTGGTCCACCACACATAGGCCGCCAGGAGAGTGATTGCGATTTCGATCTTGAAGGTCCAATGGCTTAGAAAAGACAAAATCCAATGAGAATGCGTGGCCTGAACAACCACCAGCGGGTGGGTGAATTCGAAAATTGGCCAAGCCCATGCCACTTCGCCAACAATCGAATCCAAGGTCATATGCACCAGACCCCCGGCGCCGAAGGCTGCAGTAATGAGTCCTGCGCGCGGGAATCTTAGCCGCAGCAGCAGGCCGAGCGTCAGGATGCCGAGCCAAAGCAGAGGGCGGTGTGTGAGGTATTCGTGATGGTGGTGGCTGCGATTGTCTACGAAATAGAACCACAGCAAATCGATATCTGGGGCGATGGAACCAATCATCGCAGCGGCAAACGCAGCTTTATCCAATCCGGGCGTCGCAGTGCGAAAGACCAGATACGCACCAGGTAGGTGCCCAATGAACATCAGTGCTGTCCTGTCTCATGGTCCAGGCGCTGCTGCGCAATGGCTTCGTTCCGCAGGGCTTTCTGGTGGTCTTCCATGCAGATACGAACGAAGCCCAGATGCTCCTGGACTGCAACGCGCGCCGCCTCAGGGTCGCGAGCCTGCAGCGCTGAATTGATTTCCCGGTGCTGATCCAGAATGGCGTCTCGCGTCGTACGCTGCCGGAACATCATCTGCCGATTGTAGAAGACACCCTGTCGTAGCAGGTCAAACATCGACCGCATCATATGCAGCATGACCACGTTGTGACTGGCCTCAATGATGGCCATGTGGAACTGCGCATCCAGATGGGCCTCTTCCTCGGCCGCATTGCGGGCATGGGCGGCTTCCATCTTGTCAAAGATCGCCTGTACGACCTTCAGGTCGCTTTCCGACCCCAGTCTTGCCGCGCGTTCTGCTGCAAGCCCTTCCATGTCCCGGCGGAAGGACAGATAGTCGAAAACCGCCTCGTCATGGCTGCTGAACAACCGGATCAGAGCCGGTGAAAAAGCCGAGCCTAAGACTTCGGCAACATAGATTCCTGACCCCGCCTTGGCTGTCAGCAAACCCTGATGCTGAAGATCAGAAATCGCTTCGCGTAGTGAGGGGCGTGAAACGCCCAGACGGTCGGCCAGTTCCCGTTCTGCAGGCAAACGTTCTCCGGGGCGCAGGATCCCGCGCAGAATCAGCAACTCGATTTGTTTGACCACCGCAATGGACAGCTTTTCAGTTTGGATCTTTTGGAAGGGCATGGCGGCGCGTTTTCGAAATTGGTCAATTCATATGACCACGTATCCGGGCCTGGTTCAAGCAGGGGGGTGGAGTTGAATTTAGGTCAGCAATATTGACATTATAAAATTTGCACCTAGGGTGGGTCGCAACAGGGCAGGAGGAGGCCAAGGATGACCCAGAATCTGTTTGCAACGCGGGCGTCCCGGATGAAAGCATCGGAAATCCGCGAGTTGTTGAAACTTCTTGATCAGCCGGGAATCATCTCGTTCGCGGGCGGCATCCCAGACCCAAACCTGTTTCCCACCGAGGCCTTTGCCCAAGCTTGTCAGGCCGCTTTGAGTGCTGGGCCGCAGGCGCTGCAATATTCAGTCAGCGAGGGCTATGTTCCATTGCGCGAATGGCTTGTGCAGCATATGCGCGAGATCGGCGTCGATTGTAGTGTCGATAACATCCTGATCACCTCGGGATCGCAACAGGCCTTGGATTATCTGGGCAAGCTCTATTTGTCGCCAGAGGATACTGCGTTGATCGGCTGGCCGACCTATCTGGGGGCGATCAACGCCTTTGATGCCTACGAGCCCCGGTTCGACCGTCTTATGCTTAACGGCAATAGAGGTGCCGCCGAATATTCCGAAGCTGCTGGCGAGGGCGCGGTCAAATTCGCTTATCTGTCGCCTGATTTCGCAAATCCAACCGGTGAGACCGTTGACCTGCGTGGTCGAGAATACCTGCTGAATCTTGCCGATGATCTGAATATAGCGGTGATCGAGGACGGCGCCTATCAGGCTCTGCGCTATGAAGGAGATGCCATCCCTCCGGTTTTGGCGTTAGAACAGGCGCGAAAAGGGTCGATCGAGGCCTGCCGTACGATCTATTGCGGTAGCTTCTCGAAAACGCTGTCTCCCGGTTTGCGCGTTGGCTGGGTGGTGGCCGCCAAGCCCATTATCTCGCAACTGGTATTGGTCAAGCAGGCGGCGGATTTGCATTCGCCCACGTTGAACCAGATGGCGGTTGAGCAGGTTGCCCGCGCGCATTTTGACACGCACATCCCGCTTTTGCGCCAGACCTATGGTGCCAGGCGCGATGCTATGCTGGATGCGTTACAACAGAACATGCCCGATGGCGTTCAGTGGACGCATCCCCAGGGTGGTATGTTCATCTGGGTGACTCTGCCTACTGGTATGAACGGGGCAGACCTGCTGGCCCGTGCGCTCGACACAGTGAAACTGGCCTTTGTACCGGGTCGGGCCTTTTTCGCAGATGGCTCGGGCGCCAATACGATCCGGTTGAGTTTCTCGAACTCGGATGAGGATACGATCCGCGAAGGTATTCGCCGCTTGGGAATAGTACTTAGGGCCTGAGCGAAGGAAAGGTTCTGTTAACCAGTTTTGGCAATGATGCGGATATGATCCGGATTTTGTCTTTTCTGATGCTGGCAGCATGTTCGGCCGGGACCCCTCACTTTCGCGATGTTCAGGCGACGCGTATCGCTGTGAATGGCAGCGTATTTGATGTTCGCGTGCGCGGAGATCTGGCCGAAGCCGTTCGGGTTAATTCGGAATACGCTCCGCGTCTTGGCCCGATCCGCGAACGAGCGGCCATGGCGATGGCTCAGGTCTCGGGATGCCCGATACTGGATGTCCTGGGCGACGCGGCCGTGACCGTTGGCGTTTTGGGTTGTGACCGCGCCATGGGCAAGCGGTTGCTGCTGACGGCGGTTTCAGTCCCGAATTACGAATGCATTGATACCGGGCTGTTTCAAGACCTTGGTGACGGCGACGGCTATCAGGTCTTTGAGTGTACAGCCTACTGAATCGCGCTTTTTCTTGCGGATTTAGGCAAGATGTTGTGGATAAGTGGGCCATATATCCCATATCCTGCGCGACTCCGTTGACTCACCCCCAATCCGTTGCGCAGACTTCGAAGGTATAGGAATCACGGGACCCATTGCCTTTGCGCTTTAGCAAACTCAAACTCACCGGCTTCAAAAGCTTTGTTGATCCGACCGATCTGATTATCGCGGATGGGTTGACCGGTGTTGTGGGGCCTAATGGTTGTGGCAAATCCAATCTGCTGGAAGCTCTGCGTTGGGTGATGGGGGAAAACCGACCCAAATCCATGCGCGGTGGCGCGATGGAAGATGTGATTTTCGCCGGGGCCGCCACGCGGCCGGCCCGCAATTTTGCCGAAGTTGTGTTAACCATGGACAACTCCGAGCGGCTCGCGCCCTCGGGTTTCAATGACAGCGACCAGCTTGAGATTGTCCGCCGCATCACCCGAGATGTCGGCAGCGCCTATAAGACCAATGGCAAGGATGTGCGGGCGCGTGATGTGCAGATGTTGTTCGCCGACGCGTCAACGGGTGCACATTCTCCGGCGCTGGTCGGACAGAACCGCATTGCCGAACTGATTAACGCCAAACCCCGCTCTCGCCGCCGCATTCTGGAAGAGGCGGCCGGAATTTCGGGCCTCTATCAGCGCCGACACGAGGCCGAGTTGAAGCTGAAAGGTACTGAGGCCAACCTGACCCGTGTCGATGACGTGTTGGAACAGCTGGGCGGACAGCTCGCGCAGTTGGCCCGTCAGGCGCGTCAGGCCGCCCGCTATCGCGAAATCGGAGAGCAGCTGCGCCAAGCCGAAGGCATGTTGCTCTATCGTCGCTGGAAAGAGGCCGACATGGCCCGTCAGCAGGCCGAGGAAAAGCTGCGCGAACGCCTGACCGAGGCGTCGCGCGCCGAAGCCGAAGCACGCTCTGCCGTCGCCAATCGGGCCGAAATCGAAGAAACCCTGCCGCCCCTGCGCGAGGAAGAGGCCATTGCCGCCGCCGTCCTGCAGCGCCAACAGGTGCAGCGCGATCAGCTGTCGGATCAGGAAACCCGCGCCCGTCAGACGATTGAGACATTGACCAATCGCATTCAGCAGCTTGGTAACGATATCGAGCGCGAGGCCGGGCTGAACCGCGATGCGGGGCAGATGATCGAACGGCTGGAATGGGAAGCTCGTGAATTGGCCAAAGCTGCCGATGGCCACGACGAAAAAGTCGCCGAGGCAGCCGAGGTCGCGCGCGAAGCGGCCTCTGTCCTGCAAGACCGCGAAGACCACTTGTCACAAGAGACTGAGGATATGGCGCGTCTGGTTGCGCGCCACCAGTCCGGCCAGCGATTGGTCGACGACAGCCGCAAAACGCTGGCCAGGTCGGAAGGTGAAGAGGAAAAGGCCCGCGCAGCGGTGGATGAGGCGAAAACAGCCCTGACCCGCGCCGCCGAGGCATTTGAGGCCGCGCAAGAGGGTGAAGAAGAGGCTCGCGAGACCTCTGAAGCCGCCGAAGAGGCACTGGCCGCCGCTGACGAGTTACGCAATGAAACCCAGGGCCGCGAGGCCGAGGCGCGTGCGAAAAGATCCGAAGCTGAAGGTGAGCTGGGTGCGATCCGCGCCGAGACCACAGCTCTGGCCAAGCTGGTTGAACGGGATACCGCAGAAGGCGGGCAGGTGCTCGACATGCTGCGCGTGGAACCGGGCTATGAAAAGGCGTTGGGTGCTGCGCTTGCCGACGATCTGAGGGCGCCGTTGGTCGAGGGCGACGGGCCATCAGGCTGGGTTCCGGTGGCGGGTTACGATGCCGATCAATCGCTGCCCGATGGGGCCGAACCACTGGCCTTGCATGTATCCGGTCCTGATCGCCTCAGCCGCCGGATCGCGCAGATTGGTTTGGTCGATGCGGATCAGGGCGCGCGGTTGCAGGCATCGTTGAAGCCGGGCCAAAGGTTGGTGTCGCGTTCCGGCGATCTGTGGCGGTGGGACGGGTTCCGTGCCTGGGCCGAGGATGCGCCAAGTGCGGCCGCCCTGCGGCTTGAACAGCTCAACAAACTTGAGGCACTGAAACAGGAACTGGCCCGGACCGAGGCGCAGGCCGACGGGGCCCGCGCCGCGCACGAGACGCTGTCGCAACAACTGGCCGACGTGACCGAGGCTGACCGCCGCGCCCGCGAGGCACGCCGCGCCGCCGATCAGCGCATGGCTGAAACCGCGCGTCTGCTCAGCAGGGCCGAGGCCGATCGCAATCTGGCGCAGGGCAGGCTGGAAACGCTGGCGCTTGCCGTTGATCGCCACAAAGAGGATGCGATGTCCGCCCGTGCCCAACTGCGCGAGGCCGAGGGCGCCTTAACCGGTCTGGGCAATCTCGACAATGCCCGCGCGCAGGTCGAAGACATCAAACAGACGGTCGAGGCGGCGCGGATCACGATGCTGACTCACCGCTCGTCCCATGACGAGCTGCGCCGCGAGGGCGAGGCCCGTACCCGCCGTACACAAGAGGTCACCAAGGACCTCAGCGGTTGGCGGCACCGCCTGGACAGCGCCGAAAAGCGGATCTCGGAACTGGCCGAGCGCAAGGAAAGTTCCGAGGAAGAGCTATCCGAAGCGATGGCTGCTCCGGGCGAAATCGCCGAGGCGCGTGAAGAGTTGAACGAATTGATCGAAACTGCCGAAGCCCGCCGGGCCGAAGCCGCCGACAAGCTGGCTGCCGCCGAGTCCCGCCAGCGAGAGATTGTGCTGGCTGAGCGCGAAGCGGAACGTTTGGCTTCGGAAGCGCGCGAAAGCCGCGCCGCTGCTGAGGCGCGCTGTGATGCCGCCAAAGAGGCCGTATCGGCAGCGGCCGAGCGTATCGCTGAGGATCAACAGCTAACCCCGAACCAGTTGCTGAATCAGCTGGATGTGAATCCCGACCAGATGCCGGCTGCCGATGCTCTTGAGGCCGAGGTCAACCGCCACAAACGCCAGCGAGATGCGATGGGCGCGGTAAACCTGCGTGCCGAAGAGGACAGCAAAGAGGTTCAGGAAGAATTCGACACGCTGAACGGCGAAAAGGCCGATCTCGAAGAGGCGATCAAAGCGCTGCGCAGCGGCATCTCCAGCCTCAACCGCGAAGGACGCGAACGGCTACTGACCGCGTTTGAACAGGTGAATTCGAACTTCGCCATGTTGTTCAAGCATCTCTTTGGCGGTGGCGAGGCCAATCTGGTCATGGTCGAAAGCGACGACCCGCTGGATGCCGGCCTTGAAATCATGTGCCAGCCGCCGGGCAAGAAATTGTCGACGCTCAGCCTGCTTTCGGGTGGTGAACAGACCCTGACCGCGACGGCCCTGATCTTTGGCGTCTTTCTGGCGAACCCGGCTCCGATCTGTGTTCTGGACGAGGTCGATGCTCCGCTGGATGATGCCAACGTGACCCGGTTCTGCGACCTTCTGGACGAGATGTGCCGCCAGACCGACACACGGTTCCTGATCATTACCCACCACGCGGTGACCATGGCGCGGATGGATCGTCTGTTCGGCGTCACCATGCAAGAACAGGGTGTCAGCCAGCTGGTCTCGGTTGATCTGAAGAAAGCCGAACAGATGGTCGCCTGACCTCTCACTGCAACGTTATGAGCGGTTTCGTAAGAATTGGGTTAGGCTGCTGCCATGACCCGTTTCCTGATCATCGCCCTACTGACTGCTACCCCTTTAGGGGCCGCGGAATGGACGACCAAGCCCGATGACGTCCCTCTGACCCAACAAGAGTTGACGGCGCTGGCGGGTCGGACGCTGACCTTTTATGATGACGGGCAGTCGCGATACTCGGCTGGCGGGGCCTATTCCTATACCTATGCCAGCGGAGAATCCGCGTTCGGAACCTATTCCATCGCGGAGGATGGCAGTATCTGCGTGCAATACAGAAACGGGTTCGGTCGATGTGATCTTTATGTCCTGAGTGCTGGACGCCTGATCCTGATCACGGAAAAGGGAGAGCGTTTCCCGGTACGGCCCGAGTGACATTCAAGAAACCGGGCAACTGTTGAAATTGATCTGAATATTTGGATTTTTGGTGGTCACTTAATCGTAATATTTCAAAATTAGATGGAGATCAGGGGCGAATTCTCACCCCGCGTTGTTGTAATTTCCCGTATCAACAACGGATCAAAAGAGGCGGGTCGATGTGCAGATTTCTGGCTTGGGCGGGTGCGAAACGGTTTCTGGACGAACTTGTTATGGACCAGGAACAGTCGCTGGTGCATCAAAGCAGAAACGCCCTGATTGGCAAAACGCCGATCAACGCGGATGGTTTTGGGTTGGCCTGGTATTCCGGGCGCGAAACGCCGTGTTTTTACAAAGACACCAACCCGGCTTGGTCGGATGCCAACCTGAAACAGTTGACCCATCACACGAAATCGCACCTGTTCCTGGCGCATGTACGTGCCTCAACGGGGACTGCCACGTCGCGGAACAACTGCCATCCCTTTGGCTGTGGTAAGTGGAGCTTTATGCATAACGGGCAGGCCGGCGGCCATGACCGTATCCGCCAACAGCTTGACGGGATGATACCTAGCCACCTGTACGATCATCGCCTTGGCGCAACTGAAAGCGAGGCGATTTTTCTGATTGCCCATGGCGAAGGGTTGGACGCCGAACCCATCGCCGCGATGGAGCGTGCGGTGCACCGTGTCGAGGTGCTTGCCCGCGCCAAAGGAAGCCTACCCCATATGCGCTTTGCCGCCTGCTGGTCCGATGGAGATCGCCTGTTTGCTGCGCGCTATGCCTCGGACCGTTTCGCACCCAGCCTGCATTACAGGCCCTGCGATGATGGGATCATTATCGCGTCTGAGCCGCTGGATGCGAAGAATGGCGATTGGGCTGAGATCCCGGCAAATACCGCCATCGAAACACGCGGCGATAGGCTGCAGATGTATGTGTTTGAGCCGAACGGGCGATCTTTGGACGCCGAAGTCGCCTAGATCGCCGTATCGAAGAGCGACTAGAGCCGGTTCAACAACTCAGCCGTTGGCCAGGCATCCGCAGGCAGGCCTAGTCGTGCTTGCTCTGACTGGACAGCCGCGCGGGTCCCTGCGCCCAGAATCCCGTCGATCTTGCCCACATTATGGCCGCGCGCCTGCAGCTTGCTTTGCAGCTGCTTCATCTGTGCACCCGATAAGCCTTGGGCCGCGTTGCCCGCGTCATAGACCTGCGCCCCTTCAAGCCGGGTGCCGAAATAGGCTGCGGTCAGCACATAGACAAAGCTCTGATTCCATTCGAAATACACATCAAAATTTGGATAGGCCAGAAAGGCAGGCCCGTTATGCCCTTGCGGTAGGATCAGCGAGGCGGGCAGGTTGGTGAGGGACCCGTTGCGTGCCTGAACGCCCATCGCCTGCCAGTCAGAAACCGAACGCGGTTTGCCCGGGCCCGATAGCGACCAATCCATCCGTGCGGGTACGGTGACCTCTTGCAGCCAAGGCTGCTCCGGTTGCCAGCCCAGATGCGACAGCATCTTGGCGCCCGACATAAGCGCATCGGGCGCAGAGGTCTTTAGCGAAACCTTGCCGTCACCATCGCCATCGACCCCGTTTTCCAGAATGTCTCGGGGCAGCATCTGCACCATTCCAATCTCGCCAGCCCAAGCACCTGACGTGCGGGCCGGGTCGAAATTTCCCCGGCTGTACAGCTCAATCGCAGCGAACACCTGAGGCCGGAACAATTCTGGACGACGGCAATCATGCGCCAGTGTCACCAGCGCATTGCGGGTGTTGAAATCCCCCTGAAACGACCCGTAATCCGTTTCGAACGCCCAAAATGCCAACAGCACCCCGCGCGAGACACCATATTGTTGCTCGATCCGGTCAAACACCGCGTCGTATTTGCGCGACATGGCCTGACCCCGGTCGATCCGGTTTTGTGAAATCAGGTGTCGCGAAAAATCAATGAACGGTTTCTGGAACACGCCCTGTGCCCGGTCGGCTTTCAATACCGCGTTGTCTTGTTGCACACCTTTGAAGAAGGCATTGACGGTGGATTTGTCAAAGCCTTGCTGAACGGCTTCGGCCTTCAACCCCTTCACGAAGGAATTGAAACCCCCGCCACATTGGGCAAGCGCAGGTGAAGCAAACAAGGCGGCGGCAACAAGGCCGGAAAGAAAACGCATGGACAGGTCCGTCAGATTATGAAGCTGACCCCAACCCACACTGACACGAGGCCAAGCGCAAGCCCCCATATCCTCCAAAGCATGTCACATGCGCGGAAAACCTCTGGCGCGCCGATGTCGCGCGGGGCATCGCCGTTGACCCAGGCCAGATCCCTGATCTGCCCGTCATAGCTGCGCGGCCCGGCAAGGGCCACGCTCAGCGCGCGTGCCATTGCCGCCTCGGGCCAGCCAGCGTTGGGAGAGATATGGCGGCGCGCATCGCCCACCATCTGCTCCCATTTCGCCCATTGGTTTGACAAGATGACGATCAACAGAAAGGTCAGTCGTGCCGGGATCAGGTTCAGGACATCGTCCAACCGCGCAGCTGCCCATCCGAAATCACGGTATTTATCCGTGCGATAGCCGACCATGCTGTCGGCGGTATTGATCGCCTTGTAGACCAGAAGCCCTGGCAGGCCACCCACCAGAAACCAGAAGGCCGGCGCGATGACTCCGTCGCTGAGGTTTTCAGCCGCGCTCTCGATCGCGGATCGGGCGACCTGTGCTTCAGTCATGTCCTTGGTGTCACGTGACACGATCATGGCGACCTTCGCGCGCCCATCGACCAGCGAGGTCTGCAAACCCTCGCCAACAGCGCGGACATGTTCCACCAGCGATTTTTGTGCCAACAGCACAGCGCAGATGATGGTGCCGATGATCGGGCCAAGCAAAGACAGAAGCCCCCCAAGCCCAGCGGCACCTGCGACCAGCAGCGCGGCAACAGCTATGCCCTTGAGGCGACGGTACGAGCCATGGTTCAGGCGGTCGTCAAGCCACCCGATGAGTTTACCAATCATAACGGCGGGGTGCCGGACGCGCGACCACAGCCAATCCGGCTCGCCCAGTGCAGCATCCAGACACATGGCGCAGACTAAGATAAAGGCGGTGCTCACAGGGCCGCCTCAAGCCGCGCCCAGCCATCTGCCGGTGGCAGGCCAAGGCGTAGATAGGTTTGCGAATAGGGGAATACACGACTCCAGATATGAGCGCGGGCCAGACGGTCTTGCCAGGCGCTGGCGTCGTCGACCTGATAGAGCCGGAACAGGCTGGTGCCGCCAATCAGCTGCGCGCCTTTCTGCGTTACCATCCGATCCATCCGGGCGGCATCGGCCGCCAAAAGCAGGCGGGTCTCGTCAGCCCAGGCCGTGTCGTGCAGCGCTTGCTCTCCGATCCGCAAGGCGGGACCTGAGACCGCCCAAGGCCCGGTCAGATCGTTCAAACGTGCGATCAGACCGGAGCGTGCGATGGCAAATCCCAGCCGAACCCCCGCCAGCCCCCAGAACTTGCCAAAGCTTTTTAGCACGATAACACCGGGCCGGTCGGCAAGATGGATCAGCGAGGCATCGGGCGTGACGTCGCAAAAGCTCTCGTCGATAATCGTCAGGGGGGCATCCACATCGTTCACGCTCCAGATGCGCCCATCTGGGTTGTTGGGGTGCACGATCACGCGCGCCTCGACTGTGCCGGAGTTCTGTAGCGTCCAGCCCTGCGCGGCAAAGGCGGCGGCATGTTCGTTATAGGTCGGAGTGGTAATCTGAACCCGGCCGGTTGCAGCCAACGCAGGAATGCGGGCGATCAGAGCAGATGCGCCGGGTGCAGGCAGGATCTCTGCACCCTTGGGAACTGACCAGAAACTGCGGGCCGCATCGGCCAGCCGTTCAAATGCGCCATGGTCGGGCAATTCCATCCAATCCGATGGGGTGAGCCCGGCAACTTCGTATGGAACCGGATTGATTCCGGTGGACAGGTCGATCCAATCGGTTCGCTTACCGCCATAAACTGACATGGCCCCATCCAATCCACCGCCATGGTCCCGAGCGGCCCGCGGATTCAAATCTCTATTTTTGCGCGCCATCGGGCCCCTCGCCGGAATCACCAAATTTTGCCTGTTTCAAGCGGATTTCTGCCAGTTTTACAAGCAAATCCGCGTGATCAGGGGCGTGCTCCGGCTCGGTTAACACTTTGTTAATGAATTGGCGTGAACACAAACCTTAGGGGTCGGCACCACTCACCATAAATGTGCCGAGGTTGTTGAGAATGAATGTATTGATTGTTGAGAGTAACCCCGATTTAGGTCGGGTTTGGAAAAGGCATCTTGAACGCCAGGGTGCCGATGTCACGCTTGTGGCCGGTCAGGAGGATGCAATCCTCGCCCTGTATGGGGCCGAGTTTGAAATCATTGTTCTGGATTTGGTGCTGGAGACCGGCAGCGCTTTGGCCGTGGCAGACTTTGCCAGCTATCGCAGGCCCGAAGCTCGTGTGATTTTCGTGACCAACACCACTTTCTTTTCGGATGGCTCGATCTTTGCCCATAGCCCGAATGCCTGCGCCTATGTGCAAAGCGGCACGCCGCCAGAGGATCTGGCGGCGATGGTTGAGCATTACGCGGCGGGACGCTGATCGCGCCCGTGGGGCTCCAGATAGTTCAGGATCGGGTTCGTCGGGATGATCCGGTGCGGGTTAATGCTCTCATGGCTGTAGTGATAGTGGCGCACGATATGGTTTAAGTTCACGGTCCGCGCGACACCCGGCCACTGGTACAGCTCGAGGGTATAGGCCCACAGGTTGGGATAGTCGATCAGACGCCGCCGGTTGCATTTGAAATGCAGATGGTAGACCGGATCAAACCGGATCAGCGTGGTGAACAACCGCCAGTCGGCCTCGGTGATGCGGTCGCCCATCAGATAGCGGCTGGTGGACAGCCGGTCTTCGAGCCAGTCCAGCGTGTCAAAGAGCGGTCCAACGGCTGCGTCATATGCCGCCTGGCTGGTGGCAAAGCCGGATTTGTAGACTCCGTTATTGATGTCGGAATAGATGCGGGCATTGACCTGTTCGATTTCGTCACGCATTGCCTCGGGCCAGTAATCATCGGTGTTCCCGGTGATCCCGTCAAAGGCCGAGTTGAACATCCGAATGATTTCCGAACTTTCGTTTGAGACGATGGTTTCCTGTTCCTTGTCCCACAGGATTGGAACGGTTACGCGCCCCGAATAGGTCGGGTCAGCCTTGGTATAGATTTGGTGGGCATAGTCCATTCCGTACAGTACGTCGCCCGCCGCCCCGTGTTCGTCGGTTGCAAATGTCCATCCCTTGTTCAGCATGTCTGGGTGTACGACCGAAACCGGGATCAGATCGGACAGCTCTTTCAGTTCGCGGAATATCAGTGTCCTGTGGGCCCAGGGGCAGGCATGGCTGACATAAAGATGGTACCGGTCAGGTTCGGCTTTGAAGCCGCCCGTGCCCGAGGGTCCGGCGCTGCCATCAGCGGTCAACCAGTTGCGAAATTGCGCCGCGCTACGCTTGAAGGCGCCGCCTGTGGATTTGGTATCATACCACGTGTCATGCCATTTGCCGTCGACCAATAGGCCCATGCTTGGATCCTCCGTAATGCGGTTTCCCGGAACATACGCTTTGAAGGGGACCGATCCTATGCGAGCCGCCGCGCATTGTGCCTGCGTTTTCGCACAGGTTGGAATGGGATTTCCGTGCAACAGGTTTGGATTCGACCGCGTTGAGTGATCGGCTTCACTGGATTTTTACAGTCTACGTTCCAAAATAGAGTCCGCTGCGGGGGAGTTTTGATATGAGTACCTATGTTTCCAAAGAAATCAGCGCCGAATTGGATGCTGCGCGAATCGCGAGTCTGAAGAAAACCAGCCGACTTCGTGTCGAATTGGGCGACAATACCTACAAAATTCTCCGATTGTGGAAGGATGGCTTCACCGTAGAGGCCGCGACCACGCCTCGATTGCGCGGTTTGGTCGATATCTACGATGGCGCGCGTCACTTATATCAATGCCTGATCATTGCCGATGAATGTGAGGCAGGCGAAATGCGCTATGAATTCAAGCGCAGCACGGCCGCCTCCGACAAGGCCCCATTGGATTTCTATCGATCTCCGGACGCGCCCATCGCGCTGCTTGGAAACAAGGACTAGGCTTTTGCCCATCGGGTCTGCCGATGGGCATCCCGCTATTGCAGATCGGAAAACGCGTGTTTCAGCCGTTTGCTGGCCTCTTCGACACGCCCGCGTTGCGTCGCAAGATTGAACCGCTCGAATGTCTCTCCACCCGCACCAAAGCCGGGGCCGGGCGAGGTGGCGATTTTTGCATCCTCGCGCAGACGTCGGGTAAATTCTGCGTGGTCCATTCCGGTGCCCGAGAAATCAATCCAAGCCAAATAGGTTGCCTGTAGGGGCATTGACCACAGGCCAGGGATTTCTGCGATTGCAGCGTCAAAGATTTTTCGATTGCTATCAAGATGGGCGATCTGTTCATCCACCCAAGCGGCCCCTTCAGTCGAATAGGCAGCGGTGATCATTGCGACTCCCAATGCGCTGGGATCATAATCCAGTGTCTGGATTCGGCGACGCATCGCGGCGCGCAGGTGCGGGTCGGGAATGATCATATTCCCCGTCCGTTGACCTGCGATGTTGAAGGTCTTGGACGCTGCCGTCAGTGTCACCGTCCAAGGCCGCGCAACCGGCGCGGCGACATCCATCGGAACAAAGGTCGTGCCGGGATAGACCAGATCGTGGTGAATCTCGTCCGATACCAGAATAAGGCTGTTCCGTTCCGCAAATGCCGCGACTGCGCGCAATTCTTCTGGCGTCCAGACCCGGCCCGAGGGGTTCTGAGGCGAGCACCACAAAAGCATCTTCTCGGTTCCGTCCAGCCGCGATTGCGCGTCTTCCAGATCAAGGCCATAGCCGTCGCCGTCGCGCATCAAGGGGCATTCCACCACGCGCCGACCCGACTTGTTCACCTTATGTGCAAACTCATGGTAGACGGGTGTAAAGATGACCACTCCGTCGCCCGGACTGGTCCAGACATCGAGGCAGAGCGCAATCGCATTTCCCAGACCCTGCGACGTCAGAATCCAATCAGAATCGATCTCCCACCCGTGGCGGTTCTTCATCCACCATTGGATGGAATTCAGGTAGTCCGGGTGCATCCAGGAATATCCGAAAACACCGTGATCCGCCGCGTTACGCACAGCGTCGATCACACAAGGCGCCGTAGAATAGTCGGAATCGGCCGTCCACATTGCCAGACTGTCATCTGGCGAAAGGCCATACAGCTTTTCAAGCTTGTCCCATTTCGAACTGTTAGTGCCGCGGCGGTCGATCAGGTCGTTGAATGTCATATCTGCTCCATCTGTCCGGATGAAAGCTAGCCGCAAATTCGGCAGGTGCAAGGGGGGCGTTGCGGCTTAGGGCGTGATGGCCTAAATCAACCTCATGAAACGCAATATACTGATCCATCCCGACCCCCGCCTGAAAAAGATCTGCTCTCCTGTGGTGGATCTGACGGACGAATTGCGCCAGCTGGCTGATGACATGCTTGAGACGATGTATGATGCACCTGGTATCGGGCTGGCAGCGCCTCAGATTGGGATGCTGGACCGGCTGATCGTTATGGACTGTGTCAAGGAAGAGGGCGAGGCTCCACGCCCGCTGATTATGTTCAACCCCGAAGTGGTCGCATCGTCGGACGAGACGAATGTCTATGAAGAAGGTTGTCTTTCGATCCCCGAACAATTCGCCGAAGTCACGCGCCCAAAGGTCGTGGACGTGGCTTGGATCGATCGTGATGGTAACGCGCAGCGGGAAACATTCGATGGCCTTTGGGCAACCTGTGTCCAGCATGAGATTGACCACCTGAACGGGAAGCTGTTCATCGATTATCTTAAGCCTATGAAACGCCAGATGATCACCCGAAAAATGCAAAAGCTGAAACGCGAGCAGGCGCGCGAATGACCGTTCGTACCTGCCTGCCATGGCCTGATAAGCGTCTGCGGACTAAAGCCGAAGATATCACCGAAATTACTGACGAGGTTCGTGCCATCTGGGATGACATGATCGACACAATGGAGGCGATGCCCGGCGTCGGCCTTGCCGCACCGCAGATCGGCGTGATGCTCCGGCTGGCGGTGGTCGATGGCTCGACCGAGAGGGGGCGGGCTGTGCGGCTGGCAAACCCTGAGATCCTGCACAGATCCGTCGAATTGCGCGAGCATGAAGAAGCCAGCCCAAACTTGCCTGGCGTGTCGGCCAATGTGAAACGTCCCCGGGCTGTGACGGTAAAGTTTCTCAACGAAAAAGGCATCATCGACCGCCGTGACTTTGTCGGGATCGAAGCCACCAGCGTGCAGCACCAGATCGACCATCTAAACGGGCAGATGTATTTCGACAGGCTCAGCAAGGTCAAACGAGACATTCTGCTGCGCAAAGCTAAAAAGCTGGGGTAGGCATGCGGCTGATCTTTTTGGGGACACCCGATTTCTCGGTTCCGGTGCTGGACGCGCTGATTGATGCGGGGCATGAGGTTGCCGCCGTCTACTGCCAGCCTCCGCGCCCAGCGGGCAGAGGCAAAAAGGATCGTCCAACCCCCGTTCATGCTCGGGCCGAGGCATTGGGACTGACCGTTCGGCATCCGGTCTCATTGAAATCAGCGGAAGAACAGGACGCCTTTGCCGCGTTGAATGCGGATGTGGCTGTCGTCGTGGCCTATGGTCTGTTGTTGCCACAACCGATTCTGGATTCGCCTACGCAGGGATGTCTGAACATTCATGCAAGCCTGTTGCCGCGCTGGCGGGGGGCTGCGCCGATCCATCGGGCGATCATGGCGGGTGATGCGCAAACCGGTATTTGCATCATGCAGATGGAGGCTGGTCTGGATACCGGGCCAGTCCTGTTGCGGCGGGCCACCGACATTGGTGCGCAGGAGACCACAGGGCAGTTGCATGACCGGTTGTCTGAAATGGGCGCTTCTCTGATCGTCGAGGCACTGTCCAAACTGCCGAACCTGACGCCCGAGCCTCAACCCGACGTCGGCGTGACCTATGCCGCCAAGATCGACAAGGCTGAGGCGCGTGTTGACTGGGCCAGACCCGCGGTCGAAATTGACCGTCAGATCCGTGGCCTGTCCCCCTTTCCCGGCGCCTGGACCGAGATGAATGGCGAGCGGATCAAGCTGCTTGGTTCCAAATTGGCCGAGGGGCAGGGTGTTGCAGGAGAGGTTCTTGACGACCAACTGAAGGTTGCCTGTGACGATGACGCGATTGAGCTACTGCGCTTGCAACGGGCGGGTAAAGGGGCGCAGGATAGGGGAACTTTTCTGCGGGGGTGGCCGATTGCCGTTGGTACCCGCCTGTCATCGGAGTAGGCCACCATGTTCATGATCCTGATGGGGACTGTCGTTATTGCTGGGATTGTCGGCTATCTGTCCGAGAAATCCGGCTTTACCCATAATGGCATTCTGCAGTCGATCATCATCTGCGTAGGTGGTGCATTCCTGTTCTATTTCGTGCGCATCATGTTCGGGATCAGCTTTGGCCCGCCCGGTCTGGATGCAGTGCTGTCCTCGATCGGGGCGCTGATCATCGTTCCGACTCATTGGAGGAAGTGACATGCCCGTCATCGCCCTGATCGTCATCGGCGCCGCTGCGGGTTTTCTGGCCACCCGCCTGATGCGGATCGAGGCAGATATTCCCACCACCATGCTGATCGGTATCATTGGTGCCTTGGTTGGTGGGTTTCTTCTGCGGGCATTGGTCACGATGATGGGCTGGTTGTCCGGGTTTGTCGGCGCTGTGCTGGGGGCGCTTCTGGTGATCTGGATCTGGCAGACCTATAAGCGCCGCTAAGCCTTGGTCAAGGGCGACTGCGTGGCGGGCGGCTTTTGTAGACCGGCAGTCTCCAGCCGAACAGCAGCGATCCTGCCCGCAATGCCCAGCAGATCAGGGCGCATGCGGCAAGCACGGTCAGCTCCTCGAACCCCATCCGGTTGGCAATAACGGCCGCTACCGAGCCTGCAAGGGCGCAGGACACATAAAGCTCACCCTGTTTCAGCACCAGCGGAACTTCGTTGCAGACCACGTCCCGCATCAGGCCGCCAAAGCATCCGGTGGTGACACCCATCAACACCACGATCGTGCCGGATTGGTCCAAGGATAATGCGACGCCCGTGCCAGCAGCGACCGCGATGGACAGGGCGAAACTGTCCAACCAAACCAGCCAGTTATATCGGCTTTCGACCAGATGGGCTGTAAAGAACACAAGCACCGCCGCACTGCAGGCCATCAGGACATAGCTGGGCTGGCCAACCCAGAACACCGGATTCCGATCCAACAGCAGGTCACGCACCGTGCCGCCGCCAACGGCAGTCAGGCAGGCGATAAAGGCAAACCCTACAAGATCAAGCTGCGCGCGACTGGCGACCAATGCGCCAGTCAGCGCAAAAACCAGAACCGAGGCATAATCGAGCAGGTCCAAACCGTTCATGGCTGCGTCTTCTTGGGCTTGAACGGGGCCATGCCTGCACGGGCCAGTTCGTCGGCTTTTTCGTTTTCCGGGTGACCCGCGTGGCCCTTGACCCATTCCCAGGTCACATCATGACGCACCTGCGCCTCATCCAGCCGTTGCCACAGGTCGACATTCTTGACCGGTTTTTTGTTCGAGGTTTTCCAGCCGTTCTTTTTCCAACCGAATATCCAGCCGGTGACGCCGTTTTTCACATAGGCGCTGTCAGTGATTACGGTGATTTTCGAGGCACGTTCGAGCGTTTCAAGCGCGCTGATTGCGGCCAGCAGTTCCATTCGGTTGTTGGTGGTTTCAGCTTCGCCGCCGCTCAGTTCACGCTGTTTCAGGACGGTGTCGCCGTCCATTGCACGCAGCACCACACCCCAGCCACCCGGGCCTGGATTACCGGAACAAGCACCGTCAGTATAGGCAAACAGTTCAGGCATGGGCCAGCACCAGAATGAAGCCATCGTAAGAACCCGCCAGACCTTTGCCGATCCCGGTCCTAATCCCGTCGATGGTAAAGCCGGCATCTGCCAGGGCCTCCTCAATCTCGGTCTGCGAGAAGTAGCTATAATAGCGATCCAGATGATCGCGATGTTCGCCCGTGCCCAGTTTGAGGCCCAGGAAAAAAACGCCCTGCGGTTTCAGCGCCCGGTGGATGGCCACCAAATGGCGTGGGAAATCCTTGCGGGGCGCGTGCAGCAGCGAGAAGCTGGCGTAGATGCCGTCATATGCGGCCACTTCGGTCACGTCGTCGAAAGTACCCAGATGCGCGTCCACGCCATTGGCGCGCGCATAGTCAACAAAAGCGGGCGCCGCATCCAGCGCATGCACGCTCAGGCCCTGGCGTAGAAAGAACGCGCTGTCTGACCCGGGGCCCGAGCCCAGATCCAACACATGCCCCTTACCGACGGCATCGACAAATTCCTGACGTGATGTCAGCTGCTCCGGTGGTAGAGGAACCTTGAGGTATTCGGCCACGTTGTTGGTATAGGCGTTGATGGTTTTGGGATCGCTCACAGATAGACTCCGACGGCAAGGCAGGCCAATACGACTGCGGTCAGCAAAATGCGCAACCGCATCCACCAGACCGGTGTTAGCCGCCAATACGAAAAGATGGCATCTAACACCAGTAGCCCGCCAAACCCCCACATCAGATTTGTGCCAGTGCTGACAGGCCCGCTGCCGGTTTTCAGAAAGGCCCACAGGGCGGGTAATGTGGACAGCGCATAACAGGTCGCGGCCTTGCTGCCAGAGGTTTTACTGGAAAACCCCCACAGCACGCCGGACATAAAGCTGAGGATGATCGCCCCATAATACAACTGGATATACGGACCGACAAAACGTGCGCCCAGTGCCTGTCGGCCCCAGTCGTTCAGATCGTCGTTCAGATAGGTCAGAGCGCCCCAGATGAAGGGGATCAGCCCGGCCAACCCCAGAAACAGCGGCGCCCTTGGTATGCCGCTCATGCGGGTTGGCGCAGGACGCGCGGGACTTTGAATTCGACATTCTCGGTCGCTGTTTCGACCATCTCGACCGTCACATCATAATGCTGGCGGAACGCATCGATAACTTCGTTGATCAGAACCTCGGGGGCAGAAGCGCCTGCTGTCAGAGCGATCGAAGAGATACCTTCGAGGGCGCGCCAATCGATATCGGTCGCGCGCTGCACCAGTTGGGCATAGCTGCATCCTGCGCGTGCCGCGACCTCGACCAAACGGCGCGAGTTAGATGAATTCGGCGCCCCCACAACCAGCAGGGCATCTGACTTCCGGGCCACAACCTTGACTGCTTCTTGCCGGTTGGTTGTGGCGTAACAGATATCTTCTTTGTGAGGGCCGACGATAGATGGAAATCGGGTCTGAAGCGCTGCAATGATATCCTTTGTATCGTCAACCGACAGGGTCGTCTGAGTGACAAAGGCCAGTTTGTCAGGGTCGCGGACCTGGACGTCTGCAACGTCTGCAACCGTTTCGACCAGCAAAACCTCTCCTTCCGGTAGCTGTCCCATCGTTCCGATAGTTTCGGGATGGCCCTTATGTCCGATCATGATCATCTGCAGCCCGGCTTCGGCGTGGCGCTGTGCTTCGACATGGACTTTGGAGACCAGCGGGCAGGTGGCGTCGACATAGACCATCTGGCGCTGCGCCGCCGTCGCGGGTACCGATTTGGGAACCCCGTGCGCCGAGAATATCACTGGGCGATCGTCGGGGCAGTCTTCCAGTTCATCGACAAAGATCGCACCTTTGGCACGCAGTCCATCGACCACGAATTTGTTATGGACAATCTCGTGCCGAACATAAACCGGGGCGCCCCATTTCTGCAGCGCCATCTCGACAATCTTTATGGCCCTGTCGACACCAGCACAGAACCCGCGCGGGGCGGCGAGATAGAGGGTCAGGGGGGGCTTGGTCATGTCGCGTTCTCCTTACCGACACAGGTAAGTCTTTTCACGGCCATGGTCCAGTCAGGACAATGTCATTGATCCGACATGGTTCAATGCTAGCCAATAGGTGTTTTCAGCACCTGATCTTTGTTTAAAAAGCGCGGCCAGGGTTTCCCCTGACCGCGCTAATTTTCAACCGAGTTTGCTTTGGGGCCAGTTACTACCCGCCTGCGGCAACGGTGCGCGGTTCCATCGGCATTTCGCGCGGCGGACGACCGATCACGTCGCGGAGATCTTCCAGCTCGATGAAGTTGTCGGCCTGGCGGCGCAATTCGTCCGAGATCATGGGTGGCTGGCTGCGGATGGTCGACACCACAGAAACGCGTACCCCCTGACGTTGCAGGCTTGCGATCAGCGGGCGGAAATCTCCGTCGCCGGAAAACAGCACGATATGGTCTACACGTGGTGCAAGCTCCATGGCATCGACGGTCAGTTCGATATCCATGTTACCTTTGACTTTCCGACGCCCCATGCTGTCGGTGTATTCTTTTGCCGGTTTCGTAACCATGGTGAAGCCATTGTAATGCAGCCAATCAACCAGTGGACGGATGGGCGAATACTCGTCATTTTCAAGTAGCGCTGTGTAATAGAAAGCTCTGAGCATCTTACCGCGGCGCATGAATTCCTGGCGCAGCAGTTTATAGTCAATGTCAAACCCCAGTGCTTTTGCGGCTGCATAAAGATTCGAGCCGTCGATGAACAGCGCTAGCCGTTCGTCTTTATAAAACATAAATAGGTCCTTCCGGTACAAATCAGCGCGCTGCGTGTTACGTGAGTGAGTCTTGGGAAAATACAGCGCATTGATATCTCCATAATTAGGGGTTTTATGGTGTATCGCAAGTATGCAATTCGCCGAATATAGGGAGTAGGATGCGCAAAACCACCTCAAAAGCAGTGCTTGCCCTCGGTGCAAATCTCAAAGTGAGAGGTTTTGAGCCCCATCTGACGCTACGGCATGCCATTGACGCGATTTTGCGCCAGGGGCTGTTGATTCGGGCAGAAAGCCGCTTTTATGCGACCCCTTGTTTTCCTGCAGGCGCGGGGCCGGACTATGTGAATGCGGCCGTGTTGATCGAGACTGAAAGGTCACCCTTTGAGTTGCTGCAGATATTGCATGGAATTGAACATGATTACGGGCGCGAGAGGATTCAGCGCTGGGGAATGCGGACGTTGGATCTGGACCTGGTCTGTTACGATGATCTGGTTCTGCCCGACCGCGAGGTTTTTCAAAGCTGGTTATCGCTGCCGCCCGAAGATCAGAAACAGCAGGCGCCGGATCAGTTGATCCTGCCGCACCCAAGGGTACAGGATCGTGCGTTTGTGCTTGTTCCCATGGCGGATGTTGCCCCGAACTGGAGGCATCCAATACTGGATCAGACCGTCAGGGAAATGCTTGCGGGGCTTCCTTCAGGCGATATTGCGGCAGTTACCCCGTTATGATTGGTGCATTTGCAGCATTTCCTGCTTGTCAAGGCAGGGATTCGCCCTTAGATAAACCTCTTCCTGACATGGATTCAGTAACGGAGAGCGCCCCATGGCCCGCGTGACGGTTGAAGATTGCGTAGACAAGGTTCCGAACCGGTTTGAACTGGTGATGCTTGCCGCCCATCGTGCGCGCGAGATTTCCGCCGGTGGTCCGATCACCGTTGACCGTGACAACGACAAAAACCCGGTTGTTTCTCTGCGTGAGATCGCTGACGAGACTCAAAGCGCTGACGAGCTGCGCGAGCGGCTGATCGAGGCCAACCAGACCCAAATCGAGGTCGACGAGCCCGAAGAAGACCAGATGGCGCTGCTGATGGGTGCGGAAACAGACAAGCCTGCGGATGACGACATGTCCGAAGAAAAGCTGCTGCGCGCTCTGATGGAGGCTCAAGGCCAGGGGTAATCCCCACAAATGAAGGTGCGGACCGGATGATTTCTGCTGAAGACCTGATTGCGCTGGTCCGCAACTACAATCCAAAAACGAATGCAGACCGCATTGCCAAGGCGTATGAGTTCGGCAAGCAGATGCATGAAGGGCAATTCCGCCATTCTGGCGAGCCCTATTTCACCCACCCTGTTGCCGTTGCCGCCATCCTGACCGAACAGCGTCTGGATGATGCGACTATTATCACGGCGCTGCTGCACGATACGATCGAAGACACCAAGGCCAATTACGGCAAAGTGTCTGAGCTGTTTGGCGAAGAAGTCGCCAAGCTGGTTGATGGGGTCACCAAACTGACAAACCTTCAGCTGTCCAGCCGCGAAACCAAACAGGCCGAGAACTTCCGCAAGCTGTTTATGGCGATGTCCAAGGATTTGCGGGTCATTCTGGTCAAGCTGGCAGACCGTCTGCACAATATGCGCACAATCAAGGCGATGCGGCCCGAAAAGCAGATCGTCAAAGCGCGCGAGACGATGGATATCTACGCGCCGCTTGCAGGCCGTATGGGTATGCAATGGATGCGGGAAGAGCTGGAAGACCTCGCCTTCCGCGTTCTCAACTCTGAAGGCCGACAGTCCATCATCCGCCGCTTCATCACGCTGCAGCGCGAAACGGGTGACGTGATCCACCGGATCACCGGCGACATGCGGCACGAACTTGAAAAGGCCGGGATTGAAGCCGAGGTTTTTGGCCGTGCCAAGAAACCCTATTCGATTTGGCGTAAGATGCAGGAAAAGGACCAGGGGTTCTCGCGTCTGTCCGACATTTACGGGTTCCGCATCATTACGCAAAGCGAAGAAGACTGCTATCGAACCCTTGGCGCGATCCACCAGCGTTGGCGCGCCGTGCCGGGGCGGTTCAAGGATTATATCAGTCAGCCGAAATCGAACGGTTATCGGTCGATCCACACCACCGTTTCAGGCCGTGACGGCAAGCGGGTCGAGGTTCAGATCCGCACCCGTCAGATGCATGATGTCGCCGAAACCGGCGTGGCCGCGCACTGGTCCTATCGGGATGGCGTGCGTTCGGAAAACCCCTTTGCCGTCGACCCGGCTAAGTGGATCGCCAACCTGACTGAACAATTCGACAGCGAAGAGGATCACGAGGATTTCCTCGAGGCAGTCAAGCTCGAGATGTATTCGGACCAGGTCTTTTGTTTCACGCCTAAGGGGGACGTGGTGAAACTGCCGCGTGGTGCGACGCCGATTGACTTTGCCTATGCCATCCACACGCGCATCGGGCACGCCTGTGTAGGGGCCAAGGTTGATGGTATTCGCGTGCCACTTTGGACCCGGATCAAAAACGGTCAGTCGGTGGATATCATAACAGCTGACGGTCAGACTCCCCAAGTCACGTGGTTGGAAATTGCCGTCACCGGCAAAGCCCGTACAGCCATTCGTCGCGCCCTGCGCGAGGTTGACCGAGAGCGGTTCATCAAGCTGGGCAAAGAACTCGCGCGATCGGGATTTGAACATGTCGGGCGCAAAGCGACCGACAAGGCGCTGGACACTGCTGCCAAGCATCTGCGCCTGAAAGACCGGCATGAGCTGCTGGCGCGCCTGGGCAGTGCAGAACTAACTGCCCATGATGTGGTCAGCGCCGTCTACCCGGAACTGACGCAGGATGATGGTGATGCCATTCCGATGCGCCGGGCCGTGATCGGTCTTGAGCCGGGGCAGAAGTTTGACCGCGCCCCTTGCTGCCAGCCATTGCCGGGTGAACGGATCGTCGGGATCACTTATCGCGGCAAAGGTGTTGTCGTGCATGCAATCGACTGCGATCGCCTGAGCGAATACGAGAGTGAGCCCAAACGCTGGGTCGATCTGCACTGGCACTCGGGAACTCACCCGGCTGTTTACGGGGCAACGATTGATGTTACGATTGGCAATGACGCAGGTGTGCTGGGTCGCATTTGTACATTGATCGGCGAGAAAAAGGCCAATATCTCGAACCTAGAATTTGTGGATCGCAAACCGGATTTTTACCGCCTGCTGGTCAACGTAGAACTGCGCGACCTAGAGCAGTTGCATTCGTTGATGTTGATGCTTGAGGCCGAAAGCGATGTTGCAGCGGTTGAACGTTTCAGAGACAGAGCTAAATCCGCAGTTGCGGCTGGCTGAGAAGGGGTGATCAGGAGTGGTATTCAAGCGCCGAGATCGACGCTCGCCTGTCCAGATCGCATCGGAATTCGTCTATCCTCGTGGTGGCTGGACCCGGGCCTTTCACTATGTGAAACACCGCGTCCGGCGATTGCCGGATTCACCTGAACGCATCGCCCGCGGGGTAGGGTTTGGAGTGTTTGCGGCCTTTACACCTTTTTACGGGCTGCATTTTGGCATTGCCGCCCTGGCTGCGCGATTGTTCAACGGCAATATGCTGGCTGCACTCAGCGGTACGTTTTTCGGAAACCCATTGACCTATGTGCCCATCGGGGTGGTTTGCCTTCAGACCGGGCATTTCCTGTTGGGCACCGAGTTTGAAGAGGGCGACACCCATGGGCTTATGGGGAAGTTCGCCAATGCTATCGGTGATCTCAAAGACAACCTGATTGCAGTATTCACCGACCGGGTGGCTGACTGGCACGGGCTGGGAATTTTCTACGACGAGGTTTTCTTTCCGTACCTGATTGGCGGCATTCTTCCCGGATTGCTGGCTGGGGTGGTTTGCTACTATCTCAGCCTGCCGCTGGTCCACACCTATCAGCAACGGCGTCGCGACAGGATCAAAAAGAAGTTTGAAGAAATCAAACGTCTGGCTGAATCCGAGGCTGCCGTTCCAGAGTCAAACCAACTAGGCTCGAGCCAGGATTTGGGAAAGGAATCAAAGGATGTCTGAGAACCGTTTGCGTCTCGGTGTGAATATCGACCATGTGGCCACTGTGCGGAATGCACGTGGTGGGGTCTATCCCGACCCTTTGCGCGCGGCCACGCTGGCCGAGCAGGCCGGTGCAGATGGCATTACTGCCCATCTGCGCGAAGACCGCAGGCATATTTCGGACGCAGATATTGACGGGTTGATGGAGGTTCTTTCGGTGCCTCTGAATTTTGAAATGGCAGCCACGCCCGAGATGCAACAAATCGCTTTGCGCCATAAGCCGCACGCGGTCTGCATCGTCCCCGAAAAGCGCGAGGAACGGACCACCGAAGGCGGGCTGGAAGTCGCGCGCGAAGAAAACAAACTGGCCCATTTCATTGCACCTTTGCGTGATGCGGGCTGTCGCGTGTCGATCTTTATCGCCGCCGACCGTCGACAGATTGAGGCAGCGCATCGCATCGGCGCCGAAGTGATCGAACTGCACACAGGCGCCTATTGTGACGCCCATGCCGAAGGCAAACTGGATGAGGCAGCGCAAGAGCTGGAAGGCCTGCGCGACATGTCCACCTTTGCCCATTCGCTTGGCCTCGAAGTGCATGCCGGACATGGTCTGACATACGACACGGTCAAACCTGTCGCCGCTTTCCCCGAGGTGCGCGAGTTGAACATTGGTCACTTTCTGATTGGCGAATCGATCTTTTTGGGCATGACCCCCGCCATTCAGGAAATGCGCCGCCTGATGGATGAGGCGCGGGGATGATAACCGCGGGTTTCATAGCAATCTGGATCGCCTGGCTGATGGCCGGAGGCTCACCCGGTCCGGCAACCATGGGCATCGCCGGAACTGCAATGAACGAAGGCCGCCGCGCCGGTCTGGTCTTTGCACTGGGCATCTGTGCTGGGTCCGCTGCCTGGGGCATCGCCGCCGCGCTGGGCCTGTCGGCGATCATGCTGGCCAATGTCTGGGTGTTCGAAGTGATCCGCTATGTCGGTGTAGCCTATCTGGGCTGGCTGGCGCTCAAGGCCCTGAAACGGGCGCTGTCGTCGGATGAGATGGCGTTGGGCAACCCGGTCACCGGCTCGCTACGCACCATCTTTGCCAAAGGCGCGGCGATTCACCTGACCAACCCCAAGGCGATCCTCAGCTGGGGCTCGATCTACGCTATCGTTGCCCCGAATGACGCCAGCTTGTCGATGCTGCTTGGCTATTTCGGCCTGCTCTACGCGGGCTCGTTGCTGATTTTCATCAGCTATGCATTCCTTTTCTCTTCCGAACGCACAGTCCGCGCCTACCGCCGCGCCCGCCGCTGGTTCGATTTTGCCTTTGCCGGGTTCTTTGGGGTGGCAAGTTACAAGATTTTGACGGTGCGGTTGTCATGATCCTAGGCATCGGCACAGACCTCGCAAACATAGACCGCATTCAAGGCACGCTCGACCGGTTTGGTGACCGGTTTCGCAACCGTGTTTTTACCGACATCGAACAGCGCAAGGCCGAACGCCGCGCCGACACAGCAGGCACCTATGCCAAGCGCTGGGCCGCGAAAGAGGCGTGCTCCAAGGCGCTGGGCACCGGGCTTCGTATGGGGATTTCCTGGAAGGACATGGCTGTGACCAACCTTAAAACCGGCCAGCCAGTGATGCATGTGACCGGTTGGGCGGCGGAACGGCTCAACGATATGACCCCCGAGGGTCATGCGGCGATCATCCACGTCACCCTAACCGATGACCACCCCTGGGCGCAGGCCTTCGTGGTGATCGAGGCGCGCCCAATTCGCGAACGCAGCGCTCTGTCTTGACTAACCCCGCCGCGCCGCGCATGTAGCACCCCAACAAACCAAGGACCGGAGAGCAGTATGGCCGAGGACGTCAAAACCGGAAATCCCGTGTGGGAGACGATCAAAACCATCGTCTATGCGCTGTTGATCGCGGGCGTTTTCCGTACCCTGTTCTTTCAGCCGTTCTGGATTCCGTCAGGGTCGATGAAACAGACCTTGTTGATCGGGGATTTCCTGTTCGTCAACAAAATGGCCTATGGATATTCCTATGCCTCTTGCCCCAGTCTGATTATTCCAAGCGTCGGCCTCAATATCGACGCCGAGGATGTTTGTGGCTGGATGCAAAGTGATGACAACACCCGTATCTGGGCCGGCGATCCCGAGCGCGGTGATGTGATCGTATTCCGTCATCCGGTAACGGGCCGCGATTATATCAAACGCCTGATCGGCCTGCCCGGCGATCGTATCCAGATCATCGAGGGCCAGATCATCCTGAACGGTACTCCGGTTCCGCAGCAACCCGATGGCGTCTTCACCGAGGTCGCGGCGCCGCAAGGTCCGCAAGGGTTGCGCCCGCGCTGTGAAAACGGCCCGGTTGGCCGTGGTGGCGTGTGTGAGAAATCCCGCATGATCGAAACCCTGCCCAACGGGGTGTCCTATGATGTGCTCAATATCGGTAATCAGGGGTCGGACAATACCGGCGTCTATACAGTGCCCGAAGGCGAATACTTCTTTATGGGCGATAACCGCGACAATTCCAGCGACAGCCGCCTGCCGCAATCGGCCGGGGGTGTCGGATATGTACCCTATGAAAACCTGATTGGTCGTGCAGATCGCATCATGTTCTCCTCCGCTGGCCGGTCGATGCTGTTCTTCTGGACCTGGCGCGGAGACCGCTTCTTTAAGGCTGTGAATTGAAGCTTTCCGCCGAAATAAAGGCGTTTCAAAAACGTCTGGGGCATGAATTTGCCAACCCCGAGCTGCTGGTGCGTTCGCTGACCCATGGATCGGTTTCGTCCGCCACGCGCCCGGACAACCAGCGGCTCGAATTTCTGGGTGATCGGGTGCTGGGTCTGGTGATGGCGACGGCCTTGCTGGAGGCGGACAAAAAGGCCAGCGAAGGTCAGCTTGCCCCCCGGTTCAACGCGCTTGTGCGCAAAGAGGCCTGTGCAGATGTGGCGCTGCAGATTGATTTGGGTGCTGTACTGAAACTGGGCCGATCTGAAATGCTGTCCGGAGGGCGGCGCAAACAAGCTTTGCTTGGCGACGCGATGGAGGCAGTCATTGCTGCGGTTTATCGCGACGCCGGGTTCGAGGTCGCCAGCGCCGTTATCCTAAAGCTCTGGGGTGATCGCATCCACGATGTCGAGGCCGACGCCCGTGACGCCAAAACGGCGCTTCAGGAATGGGCGCAGGCACGGGGCCAGAAACCGCCCAGCTATGTCGAAGTCAGACGCTCTGGCCCGGACCATGCGCCGGTCTTCACCATTGCTGCGCGTCTTCAGGACGGGGCAGAAGAGCAGGCAACAGCAGGGTCAAAGCGTCAGGCCGAACAGGCGGCTGCCAAGTCGTTGCTGGACCGTTTGCAGAATTAGTCTACCGGGTAAAAACAGTCTGTCTCCTGAGGGCTGGCCGGAAATGCCTATCGGTCGAACACGGGTCCTATCCGGTGATGGGTCGCCCACCATACCCCACCCAATGCCATCCAGATCGCATGTGCCCAAGCTGCAAATCGCTCTGGTCCGCTGCCTCTTTCTGCGATAGGGAGGCCCATCTGCAAACAGGATCAAACCCCAGATGACGACACGCGCCGGATTTATCGCCCTGATCGGAGAGCCCAACGCAGGCAAATCCACCCTTCTGAATCGCATGGTCGGGGCCAAGGTCTCGATCGTGACACATAAGGTTCAGACGACCCGAGCCCGCATCCGGGGCGTGGCGATGGAAGGTGATGCACAGCTGGTCTTTGTGGACACGCCGGGCCTTTTCAAACCGCGCCGCCGTCTGGACCGGGCGATGGTTGCCGCCGCATGGGGCGGCGCCGCGGATGCCGATGTGGTTGTCCTGATGGTCGAAGCGCATCGTGGCATCACCGAGGGTGTAGAGCGCATCCTTGAAGGTCTGAATGAGATCGGGCAGGGCCGCACCGTCGCGCTGGCCATCAACAAGATCGACAGGGTGCAGTCCGAAGTTCTGCTGGCCCTGACCAGCGATCTCAACTCCCGCTATTCTTTCGCCGAGACGTTCATGATCTCGGCCGAGAAAGGCCATGGCGTAGACGATCTGCGCAAATGGTTGGCCGGCGAATTGCCCGAAAGCCCGTGGCTGTATCCCGAAGACCAGATCGCTGATCTGCCATTGCGTATGATTGCGGCGGAAATGACCCGCGAAAAGCTGACCCTGCGGCTGCATCAGGAACTGCCCTATCAGCTGACCGTCGAGACTGAGAATTGGGAAGAGCGCAAGGACGGGTCGGCAAAGATCGACCAGATCATCTATGTCATGCGCGACGGCCATAAAGGTATCGTTCTGGGCAAAAAGGGCGAGACCATCAAGGCGGTCAGCCAGGCGGCCCGGGCCGAGCTGGAAGAGTTTCTTGATCGAAAAATCCACCTGTTCCTGCAGGTCAAAGTCCGGCCAAACTGGCTAGAGGAATCCGAGCGCTATTCGGAAATGGGCCTGGATTTCAAAGACGGCAACGCATGACGCTGGGAAAGAATTTTCGACGAAAATTCTCGGTCCTGGTGGCGCAGGGTACGCCATGACCCGTTTGACCGCCGAATTCTGGGTTCACGCCTATCTAGCGCGGCTTCGGTTCCAAGAAATCCCCGCTTTTGTTGTTTCCCATGGCGATGACACTGCCGGTGCTGTGTTGGTCAAACTGAATACGCTGGATGGCCAAGCTGTTGCGTTTCAGCGCAGCTTTGATCTGATGAGCGGGAATCGCAAATGGATCGAACTCAGCTCTGGCCTTGAGGCAGATGTCGATGCCGCGATCCAACGTCAACGCAGCTTTGACCCCGACCTCTGGGTGATCGAGGTCGAGGACCGTCAGGGGCGACATCTGTTGGGTGAGGAGGGGTTGGACTAGAGCATCACAACTTTATTGTTGGTTTGCGCCTTAACTCTAATACCCTTCAAGGGTATTCCATTGCCCCAGTAGTTTTGTTCGTCTAGTTCTTCGATGCGTGCAACCGCTACTTTCTCGCTTTCAAAACCTTCAGTGACGCTGCCAGTAGGCTTTGTGCCGATAAAAACATATTCCTGAATCCCGTCACTCGGCGCGACAACATAAACTACCAAGGACAGAGAAAAGTTGCACCATCCTCCAGTGTTTACAGTGCCTTCTGCAGTGACAATAAGATTAGGTGGCAGTGACTTTTCGATAGCCAAGTCCAATTTGTCAACGCTATAAATTTCGGCCATAATAGGTCTCCTAAAAAGGTATTTAGGCGACTTCTATACAACATTTTTAGTGTTTTTGGTACCCGCGGGATGACTTGCGCATACATTGGCTGGTCAGATTGAATTGATGAAGCGCGTTGCAATGAGCTGCTGGCGGCTGAGGAACGAAACCTTTTGATTCCTGTGACACGGAAACGGAACCACCAATGGACTGGCGCGACCACGGCATACTTCTGACCTCACGCCGCCATGGCGAAACGGCGGCGATTATCGAAGTCTTTACCGAAGGCCACGGTCGTCATGCCGGCGTCGTACGTGGTGGAACCAGCCGCAAGATTGCGCCGATTCTGCAGCCCGGGGCGCAATTAGATGTGCTTTGGCGCGCGCGGCTCGAGGAGCATATCGGCACTTTTCAGGTCGAGCCCCTGCGGTCGCGGGCGGCGGCGGCGTTTTCGGGTAGGCTTGCGCTGGCCGGATTGAATGCGGTGGTGGCCCTGCTCTCGTTCTGTTTGCCTGAGCGCGAAGCGCATCCGCGCATCTATAAACAAACCGAACAGTTGATGGACCTGCTGGGTCAGGACGAAATTTGGGTGCTTGCCTATCTGCGGTGGGAATTGTCGCTGCTGGAAGAGCTGGGGTTTGGCCTTGACCTGACACGCTGTGCCGTGACGGGGGTAACAGAAGGTTTGGAATATGTATCTCCGAAAACAGGTCGTGCGGTCAGCGTTGATGGGGCAGGGGACTGGGTGGATAGGTTGCTTCCCTTGCCACCTTGCCTACGTGGCGTGGGCGACGCGCCGGATACCGAATTGGTGCAAGGATTGTTGACCACCGGACATTTTCTAGAAAACCATGTCGCTCCGTCGTTGGGGAACAACCCTCTGCCCGGCGCACGGGCGCGGTTTATTGATCAGATCAATCGGCAGCTTTGAACACCATTTCCTGCCCGTCCTCATTGCGCAATATCAGCAGGTTCCCTGATACTTCGGATTGGGTCATGGCAAGCAGGGCGGCGAAATAGATCCCTTCTGCCTCAAGCCCGGCACAGGCGGCACGGGTCGCTGTCAGGCTGGTCAGCTCAAACCATGGATAGGGCGCGTTAAGCCTGCCCGTGTAGCTGTTGCAGGGGGCGTTGCCCGTTACTTTGCCTTCTTCCAGAAATCGCAACAAGGCACTTGCATTGTAGGGCTGACCGTTGATCTCTTGCAGGGCCCATTCCCGTTCGGCGGCACCATAGGCCGCAACGGTTTCATCCTTCTGACATTGGAGTAATCCGGAAAGGGAAAGCAGCATTATGTAACGCAACATGGCAGAATTCCTGAAATCAGCGAAGAACAGTTTCCTGCGCTTGGACGCATTGTTTTGAACCGACTAGGTAAAGGATCGGATACAATGCTGACCGTTGACTTGCAAAACATCTTGGACATATTGAAAGCGAATAACGGGTCTTTCCTAAGATTTGGGCAGTTAGGTGGAATTTTTACACCGGTATCTACACCAGGTTTATTTGATTTTGACCTGATAGAATTGGAGCTTCGTAGTGAGCGGAAATGATGATGTTGGCATGGGGCGGATGCGACCTGTAACCAAGTTTTTTATGATTTTGATCTATGCCCTCTTTCTCTTCCTGCTGGTTGAACTGCTTTCGTATTTCACCGTGGTTTATGTGTATGACAACACGCTGGGCAATACGGCAGAGCGACATCTATACTCTTCGATCCGTGGTCACAAACTGAACCCAGACTATCAGCGAGGATTTGATACTGGCGGACAGCGTATCCATTCCGATCAAGGGTTCCGCCACGATACGCTGATTGAACAGCCAAAACCCGACGACACGTTCCGCATTTTTCTGATGGGTGGCTCAACTGCTTATGCCATCGGATCGCAGGGCAGTATTTATCCTGACCACCCAACGCTCACCAACCAGGAAACGGTTGCGTATTTCCTGCAGCAGGACCTGCGCGAGCGGTTGGGCGATCAGATGCCCGGTGTGACGATTGAGGTGATCAACGCCGGAGTGGTTGCGTATCACAGTTTTCAACATGTGTTGTACCTGTACGAGACGCTATATGAGTACAGCCCGGACATGATTGTGTTTCTGGATGGCCACAATGATTTTTACAATGTTGGGGTCGATAATCCGGTCCAAAGTTATGCTTACTCGTCCGCACGCATGATCGACGCCTTGAATGATCGCAAACCCTTCTTTTCAGCCTATGCGTTCCTGCGGTACCCGGCGCAGTATTCCTATACCTTCAAACTGGCTTCGAAATTTACGCAAGGCTTGTTCGACCGCTATGAAATCCCCAAAAACATCACGTATGGGGATGTTACCGCCTTGCAAAGAGACTTTTCAGCTGAGCTTGCACAGACTGCAAAGGTCGGTTTTTTGCGCAATTACAAGCTGATCGAGACATTCGGTGATTATCATGGGTTTTGCTATCACGTCTTTTTGCAGCCTGAGGTCGTCTATGAGGACACCAATGTCCTAAGCGAGACCGACCGCGAAATCGCCCAGCTCACGCGGGATTGGTACAAGCCGGGACGCGAAAATCTGATGCATCGCGCGCGGGTCGATTTCCCTGCTTTGTTTGAAGAGGCCAATGTGCCTTTCACCGATATTGCCGAGATCGGCGGCCCCCTCCACAAAGACAAGGTGCTGTATGTCGATTACACGCATCTGACGCCCGAAGGGTCAAAGCTGGTGGCTGCGCGGATGCTGCCCGTGGTGGCGGAACGGATCAGCCAGTGTAAGACCCCGTCCTAAACTCAGTAGGGTTGCTCTCCGTTTAGCAAAGCGGTGCGCACCTCCATGCGGGTACGCCAGTTGTATCGCGTATCTTCGCGCGTTGGCGCCCATGTCAGCGCGCCACTGTTGCGCCATGGGTCAAGGACGATGCCCTCGAACATCGTGTCGCCCTTTGCGCTGATCACTGCGGAATGGTGGATGATCCTCAGCGGCGTTGGCGGTGATGTAGCCCAGTGCATTTCCAGGGTGCGGAAGTTTTCGGCCCTTAAACGGCTGGTCATCGCTTCGGCCCAGTCGTTGCACAGGCCGCGCTCACGAAATCCGTTGATGACCTTGGCGTTGTGGATGATGGCCGGGTCGGTGACCTGCCATTCTCGGGCCAGACTCTGCGAATAGGTATAGGCAATGGTGGCCGCCTTCTGTGCCTCGGCTGGATCAACCTCAGGGCCCATAGAACGGATGGCGAGCGCCAGCTCGTCTATGTCGTTCTGCGTTGCGGTCGGTTGAGGGGTGGCACAGCCGGCAAGGGCCAGTGCCGCAAGCGTGGCCAGAAGGACAAGAATGGATCGGGTCATGTGTTCGCCGCTGGTTCGTGATCAATCGCTGATCTACCGGGATAATCGACGCAGTGATAGGGGGAAGTTTGTGCTGCGGCTGGTCATGGTCGAGCGTGGACATGAGGGCAGGTATCAATAATAATACTGGGAACAGAAGATTGTAGTATTGCGGGCAAAAAAAACCCGGCGCGTGCGCCGGGTCGAGTTGGGGAAACAGGATTGCCGTAACAGGTCAGCCCAGCAGACGCCGCGCGATCACCTGTGCCTGAATTTCGGCAGCCCCTTCAAAAATATTGAGAATACGTGCGTCACACAGCACGCGACTGATCTTGTATTCCAGTGCAAAGCCGTTGCCGCCGTGGATCTGCAGGCCGTTATCGGCAGCAGCCCAGGCCACGCGGGCGCCCAGCAGCTTGGCCATCCCGGCCTCAAGATCGCAGCGATGACCGTTGTCTTTTTCCCAAGCCGAGAAATAGGTCAGCTGTCGTGCGATCATGATCTCGACGGCCATCATCGCCAGCTTGCCGGACACGCGGGGGAAGTTGATCAGCGACTTGCCGAACTGTTTGCGGTCCTGCGCATATTGCATGGCGATGTCCAGTGCGCTTTGGGCCACACCGATGGCGCGGGCTGCGGTCTGGATGCGGGCGGATTCGAAGGTTTCCATGAGCTGTTTAAATCCCTTGCCTTCTTCGCCACCCAAAAGGTTCTCACCCTTGACCTTGAAGCCATCAAAGCCCAGCTCGTATTCCTTCATGCCGCGGTAACCCAGCACTTCAATCTCACCGCCAGTCATGCCGGGGGTGGGGAAGGGGTTGTCGTCCGTGCCGGGCGTCTTTTCCGCCAGGAACATCGACAGGCCGCGATGATCGGAGGTGTCAGAGTTGGTGCGTGCCAGCAAAGTCATCACATGGGTTCGCGCCGCATGGGTGATCCAGGTCTTGTTGCCGGTGATCTCGTAATCACCATCCGCATTCTTGACCGCACGGGTGCGCAGGCTGCCCAGGTCCGAGCCCGTGTTGGGTTCGGTGAAAACAGCCGTCGGCAGAATCTCGGCGCTGGCGATCTTGGGCAACCACTGCGCTTTTTGCTCATCCGTTCCGCCGGCAATGATCAACTCGGCCGCAATCTCGGACCGGGTGCCCAGCGAACCGACGCCGATATAGCCGCGCGACAATTCTTCGGACACCACGCACATCGAGGCTTTGGACAGGCCAAACCCGCCGAATTCCTCGGGGATGGTCAGGCCAAAGACACCCATCTCGGCAAGTTCCTCGATGATCTCCATCGGGATCAGCTCATCCTTGAGGTGCCAATCATGGGCGTTTGGTTCGACTTTTTCCTGGGCATAGCGGCGGAACTGGTCGCGGATCATTTCCAGTTCTTCGTCCAAGCCCGACGTTCCGAACATCGTGGCACCGGCCTGTTCTTCCATCAGTTCAACCAAGCGACCGCGTGCGGCCTGTGAATTGGCCTGTGCCATCAGTGTCTGAACTTCGGCGCATTGGAAACCGGACAGCGCGTCCCAGCCCAGACCCATGTCCTGAAGACGCAAAATCTCACCCTGGTTCATTGGGATGCCGCCCGCGACCTGATGCAAGTATTCACCAAAGGCGATTTGGTGCAGCAGCTGTTCGATCTCGCCGAATTTGCCTTCTGCCTCCAAAGCATCGGCCCAGCGTTGCATTTGCTGCAGCGACTGGTTGTATGTCGCCAGCCATGCCAACCCATGAGCGGCGGTCTGATTGGCCTCGATCAGAGCGCCGGACACGCGACCATCTTCTGTCACCATCGCGCGAACCGACTCGCGGGCGCGTTCGAATACGGTCTCCACGGCGGGCAGAGCCGCACGTGTCAGCGTTAGAAGCTCGGGCAAAATCGCGGATGTAATCATCTGGGTCATATCCTGTCCGTCATGGGCCATGAATCAGCTTTCTCCTAAAGTCGTCTGGTCATATCATGCTGCACGTGCAGCGCAACAAAAATACGAATTATGTGACTAAAAAGTTCTAAAGTTGCTTGATCATTTTTGCAGTGCAGCACCCGTCAGGAGTGATATCAGGGGGACATGACGTTGTTTTCTATGCTCTCTGCCCAAGAACTGCTGCTGGCCTGTGGGGTTGCCTTCATTGCCGGTTGGGTCAAAGGCATGGTCGGGTTTGCCATGCCAATGGTTCTGATCTCGGGGCTGAGCATGTTCCTTTCGCCGGATATGGCGATCGCGGGGCTTATTCTGCCAACCCTGGTGACAAATGGGGTGCAGGCATTGCGCGGGGGTGTTCCGGCCGCCGTGTCCTCGATCCGTCAGTTCCGTGTATTTCTGGTTGTCGGGTTGGTGTTTCTGCTGATTGGTGCTCAGTTGGTCAGCGCAGTGCCAGCATCAACTTTTTTGTTGATGATTGGCATCCCGGTTACAGTCTTTGCATTGATCCAAGTATTGGGGCTGCGTCTGAAATTGGCCAGCCCATCTGCCCGAATAGAGGCCATGATCGCCGCGGTTGCAGGCTTTGTCGGGGGGATGTCTGGAATTTGGGGACCACCAACCGTTGCCTATCTGACCGCCTTAAACACCCCGAAAGCGGTGCAGATGCGTGTGCAGGGGGTCATCTATGGTTTGGGGGCGTTGGCGTTGCTGTTCGCGCATATGGGCTCCGGGATTTTCCGCGCCGAAACCGCTCCGTTCTCGGCTGCTCTGGTGCTGCCGGGGCTGGCGGGCATGTGGGTGGGGTTGCAACTGCAGTCGCGCATAGATCAGGCGCTGTTTCGCAAGATCACCCTGTTCGTGCTGCTTATCGCAGGGCTGAACCTGTTGCGACGCGGGCTGATGGGCTAGGCACGCCGATCTATCGTGCGCAGCGTGAAATAAAGCCCCAGCATCAGAAAGAACAGGCCCGAGATATCGCCGATCAGGAAGGCGATATATTCCAGCCCACCGCTGCCAAAAGCCAGATTGGTCAGTACGGACACCAATATTGACGTGACGATCCCGACCCCCATGACGCAGGACCAGCATGGTTTGCGGTCCGGGTGGGGAAACAGATCGAAGCCGACCCATTTGCATAGGTAAAATACAGCAGGAACGGTTGTGACGGCGATTGCTATGGCGGCCAGACGGTTGGGCAGGAAGACGTCGCTTCCGCCGAGAAAGGCAAAGACAAGAAAGACACCGGGCAAGAGCGCAAAAATCGCCCGCCACCCCAACAACCAAGCAGAGAGCACACGCACACCATGCGGGAGAAACAGCAAGCTGGCCTTGCTGGGATATTCGGGGAAGAATACGTTCTGCAGTGGCATCAGAACCTCGAACGTAAGGAACGAGGCAATCACGTAGGTCAGTGAGGCAAAGAACGTTTCAGAGGCCCATCTGCGCACGGCGGTCAGCCAGCAATGCGCAGATCAAACGCTTTATTACTTAGGCGCATGCACAACATACCGTCCACGGTTCGCGCTACCGCTTTGTGACAAATACCCCTTCTGCACCAGCGACTTCAGCGCACGAAAAAAGGTCGGGCGCGAGACGCTTTGCACAAGCGTGTGTTCAATCAACCCAAATGTCCGAACTTCCTGGTCAGCTTTGGACAGTTCTTCGGCGGCGTAATAGATATCGCGCTCTACCGGTGAGAGTTGTTCCAGCCCCAGCGTGCGCTCCATGCTTTGCATCAGTTTGCGCAGTTCGGTCAGTTTCAAGATTTCAGTCATTTCGTTACCTGTCGTTTCCCATGTCACGCGCTGCGACAAAGCAGCGGTATGAGACGAACTGAAATCTGAATGTTCAGAAAGTCTCATATTGACACTCATCCCCATTGGCATACACTTGCTATCTGATTAGGTTTCTCAATTCGCGAATGTGAGTGCGCGGCTGAGTTACCCAAGGTATTTTTAAACAACGCCCGGCGCGATTGCGTCGGGCGAATTTATCTTAATGACATCATTGGATAGCTTAAACCGGCAAATCGGGCAACGAATTTGTAAGGACACCTTACGTTAGACGTATAAGGACGATTGCCAACAGATGTGCTGTCCGAAAAAAAGGGGAGAGGTTGGCCCCCTTTTGCAACATTAACCGATTGCTACGGCTTTGATGTCTTCGTCGATGAAAGGCAGATACTGCTCAAAGTTTTCAGCAAACATCTGAACCAGCTTCTCAGCCTGTTTATCGAAAGCGGCCTGGTCGTCCCAGGTGCGACGCGGATCCAGCAGAACTTCGGCGACACCGGGGACGGAAACCGGCACATCAAAGCCAAAATTCGCATCCTTGCGGAATTCCGCATCCCGAAGCGATCCATCCAGAGCGGCAGTCAGCAAACCGCGGGTCGCACGGATCGGCATCCGGCTGCCAACGCCATAGGCGCCGCCAGTCCAGCCGGTATTCACCAGCCAGCAGGTCGCGCCGTGCTGGGCGATCTTGTCGCGCAGCAGGTTGCCATAGACTTCTGGGCGACGCGGCATGAACGGCGCGCCAAAGCATGTCGAGAATGTGGGTTGGGGCTCGGTCACGCCGCGCTCTGTGCCAGCAACCTTCGAGGTGAAGCCCGACAGGAAGTGGTACATCGCCTGAGCCGGGGTCAGCCGCGCAATCGGGGGCAGAACACCAAACGCGTCACAAGTCAGCATGATGATGTTCTTCGGATGCCCGCCCAACGCGCTTTTCGAGGCATTGGAGATATACTCGAGCGGATAGGCGCAACGCATGTTTGCGGTCAGCGAGTCATCTTCGAAATCCAGCTCCTTGGTCTCGGGATCGAAAACCATATTCTCGATCACGGTGCCGAATTTGCTGGTGGTTGCATAGATCTCGGGTTCGGCCTCGGCGTTCAGGTTGATCGTCTTGGCATAGCACCCGCCCTCGAAGTTGAAAGTGCCACGGTCTGACCATCCATGTTCGTCATCGCCAATCAAGGTGCGGGCCGGATCAGCGGACAGGGTGGTCTTGCCAGTTCCCGAGAGGCCAAAGAAGACTGCGGTATCAACGGGATTGCCGACCGCGTGGTTCGCCGAGCAATGCATCGGCATCACGCCTTTTTCGGGCAGCATGTAATTCAGCAGGGTGAAGACGGACTTCTTGTTTTCACCGGCATATTCTGTGCCGCCGATCAGAATCAATTTGCGGTCGAAGTTCAGTGCGATCACTGTCTCGCTACGGCAGTTGTGCTTGGCCGGATCAGCCTGGAAGCTGGGACAGTTGATGATTGTGAAATCCGCGATGAACTCATCCAGGTCTTCACGATCCGGGCGGCGCAGCAAGTGACGGATGAACAGATTGTGCCATGCCAGTTCGGTGACCATGCGCACGTTGATCGAATAAGCGGGGTCGGCGCCACCGACCAGATCCTGCACAAAATAGTCACGACCCTTCATGTGCTCGATCATATCGGCATAAAGCGTTTCGAAACCCTCGGGGCTCATCTCGGCGTTGTTTTCCCACCAGATCGAATCGGCGACACTGTCGGTGCGGACAACATGCTTGTCCTTGGGAGAACGGCCAGTGAACTTGCCGGTACTGACAAGAAAAGCTCCGCCATTGCCAAGTGTACCTTCACCCCGCTTGAGGGCTTCTTCAATCAGTGCCGGTTCCATGAAGTTGTAATAGACATTGCCCAGACCCTCGATGCCCTGATCTTCGAGGCGGAATTGCGGGTTCACCCGTCCAGATGTCATGTGTGTCTTCTCCTGTGGCGGCGCGGCGGCAGATTGGCCAAGGTGCGCTCTTGGGGCAGTGTACCGGGAAAACCGGCGATTGGGCGGGTCTTATCATGGTCGTTTAGGGCGTGAACAGGACGGTTTGGCGCAGTTAGCGCAACCAAGTTCAGGTTTAGCGCCACCATGTTTTTTCTGCCGGAAATACAGACACTTTTCGAAGACCATTAACGGCTTTTTTGCCGCATGTGTGTGACAACAATCGCACGATTCGTAGATGGCGATTGATTCGCGGCCATAAAAACGACAAAAATGCCCTACAAATAAGCGAATTGTTTCGTATGAGAGCAGGAATAGGGGTTAACCCGATGTCAAAGATTGCACTGGTGGATGACGACAGGAACATTCTGACGTCCGTATCCATGACGCTCGAAGCCGAGGGTTTCGAGGTAGAAACGTATAACGACGGGCAGGCTGCTCTGGATGCGTTTAACAAGAAGCTGCCCGATATGGCAGTGCTGGATATCAAGATGCCGCGTATGGATGGCATGGATTTGCTGCAGCGACTGCGGCAGAAGACTCAGATGCCGGTGATCTTTCTGACTTCGAAAGATGACGAGATCGACGAAGTTCTGGGTTTGCGTATGGGTGCTGATGATTATGTCAAAAAGCCCTTTTCGCAACGGTTGCTGGTAGAACGGATACGGGCCTTGCTGCGTCGTCAGGAAGCGACCTCGGGTGATCCCGTGGCTGCCAACACAGGCGACGCCAAGGTGATGGAACGGGGCGAATTGCGGATGGACCCCTTGCGCCACGCGGTGAGCTGGAAGGGATCGGATGTCTCTTTGACAGTGACCGAGTTCTTGTTGCTGCAGGCCTTGGCGCAGCGTCCGGGATTTGTCAAAAGCCGCGATCAGCTGATGGATGTTGCCTATGACGATCAGGTCTATGTAGATGACCGCACGATCGACAGCCACATCAAGCGTCTGCGCAAAAAGATGCGCGCTGCTGATCCGGAGTTTTCGGCCATCGAAACGTTGTATGGTATTGGGTATCGGTACAACGAAGAATAAGCGTGGCCTAAGTTAAGGGGTTACTGGGTCTCGTGCGCGATACTGAGCAAGAAAACGAGTTACGCGACGGTGACGTCGTTCTTGGGGATGACTGGGTCATCCCCCAGAGCGACGATTCCGCCGAACTCAGGGCCACACGCGGCCGCCGCAATCTGTTTTCTCTGCGGGGCTCGCCTCTGGCGCGCAAGATCATCACATTCAACATGATTGCATTGGTGATTCTGGTCACCGGATTGCTATATCTGGATAATTCGCGAGAAGAACAGGTGCAGCAGACCGCCCGGAACTTGGTTGGTGATGCGCAGTTGGTCAGCAACGTATTTGAAACCCAGCTGCGACAGAATGTGACTGGCATTACCCGCGACGCGGCCATCCTGGATGTCAAAGATACGTTGGCTGGTCTCAGCCTGCCGGTCGGCGGTGAAGTCTTTGTTTACGATGCCCGAGGGACGCTGATTGGTTGGACGCGCGGCGCACCCGCGGTCTCAGAGATGCCGGTCATGCTGCGCTCAGAAGCTGATGCACAGACTGGAAGCACACTGATCAGTGATGCCTTGAATGCGGTCTGGACCGGGCTGTCCAGAGTGTTCAACAAAGAAGAAGCCAGCGAAGCGCCAACCTTGGCCCAACGCGTTCAGGCCATCATTCCACAGGCGCTGACCGGGCATATTCAGGTTCAGGCGGTTCAGGATGACGCAGGCGAAACGGTTATCGTTGCTGCGGCCCCGATCCAACTGGATGGAAAGCCCGTTGGCGCGGTTGCCATGGCTGGACCCGCCGGAGAAATCGACGCATTGGCCCGCCATGAACAAGAGAGAATCCTGCGCATGTTCGTCGTGGCGCTTTTGGTGTCAGTCGGATTGAGCCTTGTCCTAGCATCGACCATCGCCAACCCATTGGCCGACCTGGCATCCGCCGCCGAGATGGGCAAAGACCGCGGTGCGGGGGTCAACCCGGGCCGCATCCGCATCCCCGATCTGAGCGCGCGACCGGACGAAATTGGACGACTCAGCCGAGCTTTGCGCGGCATGGTTACAGCGCTGTACAACCGGATTGATGCAAACGAACAATTCGCGGCAGATGTGGCGCATGAGATCAAAAACCCCCTAGCCAGCCTTCAATCTGCTGTGGGCACGTTGCGCATGGTTAAAAGAGACGACCAGCGCGATAAGCTGATGGGTGTGATCGAACATGATGTCCGTCGGCTGGATCGTCTGGTCAGCGACATTTCGAACGCCTCGCGCCTGGACGCCGAACTGGTCAAGGAGGAAGAGCAGCCATTTGATTTGTTGAACCTGATCGGAAACCTCGGTCAGTATCTGGGCGAGGATGCGCGCGCCAAGGGAATCGACTACATCACTGATCTGCCGCCCGAACCAATCACCGTGACCGGGCTTGAGGCGCGATTGGCGCAGGTGTTCGTAAACCTGATCACCAATGCGATTTCCTTCTGCGAAGAAAGCGATGCCATACGTGTGTGGGTACGCCGGCGCGAGGATCGGGTTCTGGTTGTTGTTGAAGACACCGGCCCAGGCATCCCCGAGCAAGCCCTGACCAAAGTGTTCAAAAGATTCTATTCCCAGCGACCAGCCGAGCATTTCGGCAATAATTCGGGGTTGGGTCTGGCAATTTCCAAGCAGATCGTCGAGGCGCATGGCGGGGTGATTTGGGCCGAAAATATCCGCCCGACCGAAGCGGACATAACATCAGACCCTCAAGGCGCGCGATTTGTCGTGGGCCTGCCGGTTTGACGCGGTGAGCACGTCCGCACTCTCCTCTGTTGAACACAAAGATACTGCCATCGTTCACGCCTCTTGCGTCGCGGTAGCAGACCGTGCTGTTTTGATCGTGGGACCTTCGGGCACCGGGAAGTCAGCGCTGTCTTTGCAGATGATGGCGTTGGGGGCCGATCTGGTCGCGGACGATCGGGTTCGGTTGTATATGGATGGCAATCTCGCCCTGGCAGAGGCGGCTCCAAATATCGGTGGACTGATCGAGGCAAGAGGTCTTGGCCTGTTGCGGGCAGTCTCGGTTGGGCCGGTGCCGGTTGGCTTTGTGGTGGACATGGCGCAAGAAGAACCCGAGCGCCTGCCAGAACCCCGTTCAATTCTTATCCTGAGGCAAACTGTTCCCTTGCTTCGGGGCGCTGGCGTCTCCAATTTACCAGCAGCGCTCTTGCTACTGATGAAAAACGGGTGCGCAGACCCGGAATGGCCCAATCAATGACGACCCAAAGACGCATCGTACTTGTCACCGGCCCATCCGGCGCAGGCCGGTCCACCGCAATCCGTGTGTTAGAGGATCTGGGGTTCGAGGCCATCGACAACCTTCCCATGGGTCTTTTGCTGCGTCTATTAGACGGGCCAAAAACCGACCGTCCCATGGCGCTTGGTATTGATGCGCGCAACCGCGATTTTTCCACGATTGGCGTCATCGAATTGCTGGCCAAGCTTCGGTGGATGGAACAGGTTGACCTGACCACGCTTTATCTCGATTGCAGCGATGAAGTCCTGCTGCGCCGGTATTCGGAAACCCGCAGACGTCACCCGGTGTCTGCGGATGCCAGCCCTGAAACCGGAGTGCGCCAGGAAAAAGAGTCGCTGGCCCCAATTCGTGAACTTGCAGATACGTTGATCGACACCACACCACTGAATGTTCACCAACTGCGCGAAGAGGTAGAGCGTTGGTTTGCACCTCAGGGTGGGCGGCATCTGGCGGTAACCATCGAATCATTTTCCTATAAGCGTGGTTTGCCTCGCGGATTGGATATGGTCTTTGACTGCCGTTTTCTCACCAACCCGTACTGGCGTCCCGAGCTACGGGCCGAAGATGGTCGCAATTCGGATGTGGCGAGCTATATTCAAACCGACGCGAACTATGCGCCTTTCTTCGAAAGGGTGGTTGACCTGCTGACTTTGTTGTTGCCCGCCTACCGGGCCGAGGGCAAAGCCTACCTGTCCGTGGCCTTTGGCTGTACCGGAGGGCAACACAGATCGGTTGCAATGGCCGAAGCGGTTGCAAAGGCCCTTGCAGAGGGGGGGCAGCAAGTGGCAATTAGGCATCGCGAAATGGAAAGACGATCGTTGAATGTGAGGCCGGATTGATCGGGATCGTACTCGTAGCACATGGTGGGCTGGCCAAAGAATATTTGGCCGCGATGCAGCATGTGGTCGGCAATCAGCCCGGCCTGGCCGCGATCTCGATCGAGGCCGATCATGATCGCGAAGCGAAGCAATCGGAAATCTGTACGGCCGCCGACAGTGTTGATGTTGGTGACGGTGTTGTCGTCGTGACCGATCTGTTTGGCGGAAGCCCGTCGAATCTCAGCCTGCGTGCCTGCGCGCCGCAGGATCGCCGCATCCTTTACGGCGCAAATCTTCCCATGTTGATAAAACTGGCTAAATCCCGCCACCTGCCGATTGGCGAAGCCGTGCGGCAGGCAATGGAAGCTGGACGTAAGTATATCAATGCGCAAAATGTGACGTTTGATGAGAACCGGACAGATAAAGAATGACCACCCGAAGCTTGAAAATTATCAATGAAAAGGGCCTGCATGCCCGCGCCTCGGCCAAGCTGGTTGAGTTGGTAGAAGGGTTCGACGCTCAGGCCGAGGTGTCGAAAGACGGGCTTTCCGCATCCGGCGACAGCATTATGGGTCTTTTGATGTTGGCAGCGTCTCGCGGAACGACTATTGACGTCGAGACGTCCGGACCGGATGCTGAGGCGTTGGCTGATGCGTTGGAGACTCTGGTGAACGACAAGTTCGGAGAAGGTTTCTGACCGCACCCGCCGTGATACGAAGAACGGGATAACCAGGAATTGGCGGAAACAACGCACGAGACCAAGACAGGCCCGGTGGTGGATGGGACCAAGGACCAGGGCGAGATCTATGATCGTAAGACCCTGACCTACGCAAACTCGTTCGACGACCCTTGGACTGCAACAGCGATCCGCACCATTGAATGGTGTACGGGTAAGTTGACCATTTTGGGTATGGTTAACAAGTTCGAGAAGCAGAATGAACAATTCCGCGGCCAACGGTTCTGGGCAGGTGCGCTTAATATAATGGGCATCGACCTGACCACGCCAGAGGAACAGATCGCGCGTATTCCGAAAACGGGGCCCGTGGTCGTCGTAGCCAACCATCCCCATGGCATGGTCGACGGCATGATTTTGGCAGAGCTGATCGGCAGGGTCCGCAGCGACTATCGGATCTTGACCCGTTCGGTTCTGACAGGTTTGGACGAGGCGGCGACGTCGTTCATGATTCCGGTGCCCTTCCCGCACGATCCCGAGGCACAGGCCAAGATGCTTGAGATGCGCGGCAATGCGATGGAGCATCTAAAAAACGGGGGCGTTGTGGCCTTGTTCCCTTCGGGCGTCGTGATGTCTTCGGATGACTGGTTCGGGCCGGTGATCGAGCGTGAGTGGAACGTGTTCACGGCCAAAATGATCCGTCGATCCGGCGCGCAGGTCCTGCCGATCTTTTTCCCTGGCAGGAATTCGCGTGCCTACCAGATCGCCAACAAGCTTTCTGCGATTCTGCGCCAGGGTTTGTTGCTGCACGAGATCGTTCGATCCTGCAACAAACCGCAATCCCCGGTGATCGGAGAACCGATCTCGGATGAGGATATGCAGCTGCTGGAACGAGATCCGCGCGGCTTTATGGCTTGGCTCAGAAAGCACACGCTGGGTCTGGGGCAGGCAACCAAGCTCTGACCTGCAATTTCACCTGATCAGGACAATCTCGGTGGCTGCGCCCGGATGAATTCCGGGCGGTGGCCTTTACCGGGTCGGCACTGGGGCCTCGCCCCGATAGTCATAAAAACCACGCTGCGTTTTACGTCCCAGCCAGCCCGCTTCGACATATTTCGTCAACAGCGGACAAGGGCGATATTTGGTATCGGCCAATCCATCATGCAGCACGTTCATAATGGCCAAACAGGTGTCCAGGCCGATAAAGTCAGCCAGTTCTAGTGGTCCCATCGGGTGGTTTGCGCCCAATTTCATCGATTGGTCAATCGACTGAACATTCCCCACGCCTTCATACAGGGTGTATACGGCCTCGTTGATCATCGGCATCAGGATGCGGTTGACAATGAAAGCCGGGAAATCTTCGGCGCTGGCGGCGGTTTTGCCCAGGCGGTCTACAACGGCCTTACAGGCAGCAAATGTTGGTTGATCCGTAGCAATGCCCCGGATCAGTTCAACCAGTTGCATCACCGGAACTGGGTTCATGAAGTGAAAACCCATAAAGCGTTCGGGCCGGTCTGTTCGGCTCGCCAAACGTGTGATCGAAATAGATGACGTATTTGACGTCAGGATTGTATGCGGTTGCAGATGTGGCAGCAAACTTTCGAAAATGGCTTGTTTGACGGTCTCACGCTCGGTTGCGGCCTCGATCACCAGGTCAGTCTGGCCCAGCTGTGGCAGCTCCATTGTGGTCGTGATGCGTTTCAGCGCGGATTGCATCTCCTCATCCGAAATTTTTCCGCGCGATGCCTGGCGCGCCATATTTCCTTCAATCGTCGCCATGGCGCTGTTCAGCGCGTCCTGGCTAACGTCGTTCAGCAGAACGTCATATTCCGCCAAAGCCAGTACGTGGGCGATACCATTGCCCATTTGGCCTGCGCCAATCACTCCGACTGATTTTACATCCATTTTTTGACGCCTCTGTGCCACGGGGTAGGATGACACTATCGGCAGATCGGGGCGGGCGGCAAGGGGATCAGACCGTTCGACTTTGCTTCAAATGCGCACATTAGGAGATTCTCAAGACTTGCGGCTGCAAGATGGCATCCGGGTGAAAATTGGGTGAGTGATATGAGCTATCATCAAGCTGGCTCGGGGCGACTCGAGCATGACGTGTGCCAATACGGTGAGTCACGATTGTGGTTTCGTGGGCCAATGCGTTCGCTGGAGACGTCATTTGTGGCCTGCGCAGGTGGGACCGAAACATTCGGGCGATTCGTCGAGCAGCCATTCGCGGCAGTTCTCGAAGAGAGGTTGGACAGACGATGCCTGAATTTCGGAAGTCTTTTTTGCGGCGTAGATGCGCTGTGCGATGACACGGAGTTGAAGGGTTTACTGAACCAAGCAGAGCTCTGCGTGGTGCAGCTTAGCGACATATTGGGGCAGTCCAATCGATTCTACCGGGTTCATCCCCGACGCAACGACCGTTTTCTGGCTCCAACAGAGGATCTGAAATCTCTCTATCCCGAGATCGACTTTGCTGATGTCCATTTCGTACATCACCTGATGATTTTGTTGCAGGGCCGCAATGATGCGCGGTTCGAGGTAATCGCAGAAGAGCTGCGACGGAATTGGATCGACCGCATTGGGGGGCTTGTTGAGGCGCTTGAGGCGCCTGTTGTCTTGTTGAATTTGCAGGTCCTGCGTGAGGCAGAAAGTGATCAGCCCAAGCACGGTGCTGATATTCGGATCACGCCACAGATGATCGAGGCCCTGCGCCCTCTCAGCGCCGAGATCGTTGAGGTGACGGTCAGCGTGTCGGGGCAGTCCGATGAGCTTGAAGATATGCTGTTTGGAACACTGCAACAGCCCATGGCGGAACATATGATAGGTCCTGCGGCACACAGGTCGATTGCTGACGCCTTGGTCGGTCCGATCAGAAACCTGCAATGAAAAGGGCCCGCCGATGGCGGGCCCAATGCAAGATTCTTCGTGGAAAAGTCTAGCCCGTTGATCAGCCGAGTTTCTCGGTCAGTTCCGGAACGGCCTGGAACAGGTCGGCGACCAGACCGTAATCGGCAACCTGGAAGATCGGCGCTTCTTCGTCTTTGTTGATCGCCACGATGATTTTCGAGTCTTTCATACCTGCCAGATGCTGAATCGCACCCGAGATGCCGACAGCGACATACAGATCCGGGGCAACAACCTTGCCGGTCTGACCCACCTGCCAATCGTTCGGAGCATAGCCCGAGTCGACTGCGGCGCGCGATGCGCCAACTGCGGCCCCCAGCTTGTCAGCGAGACCTTCGATCAGCTTGAAGTCCTCTTCAGAACCGACACCACGGCCACCCGACACAACAACGCCAGCCGAAGTCAGCTCGGGGCGGTCGCTTGTAGCTACCTTGTCTTCGACCCAGGACGATAGGCCGGGGTTCTCGCCGACCGAGATGGTCTCAACGGCTGCCGAGCCATCTTCGCCCGCAGCATCAAAACTTGCGGTTCGGAAAGTGACGACTTTTTTGGCGTCCACAGATTTGACGGTCTGGATCGCGTTGCCCGCATAGATTGGGCGTTCGAAGGTCGAGCCGTCGACGACACCGGACGCGTCCGAGATGACCATGACGTCCAGCAGCGCGGCAACGCGCGGCATAACGTTCTTGGCATCGGTGGTGGCGGGGGCAACGATGTGCTCATAACCATCAGCCAGACCTACGATCAGCGCAGCAGTGGATTCCGCCAGGCGATGGCCCAGCGATTCGTCCTCGGCGACCAGAACCTTTGAGACGCCGGTGATCTTGGCGGCAGCTTCACCGGCAGCAGCAGCGGAACCGCCTGCGGCCAGAACGGTTACATCACCCAGTGCCTTTGCTGCGTTTACAGCTTTGGCGGTTGCGTCCAGCGCCAGTTCACCATTGTTGACTTCGGCGAGAAGAAGAACAGCCATTACACAGCCCCCGCTTCTTTGAGTTTCGCGACAAGCTCGTCTACCGAGCCGACGATGATGCCAGCGGCACGTGCCTGTGGTTCTTCGGTTTTGACGACTTCCAGGCGCGGCGAGACGTCGACGCCGTAATCGGCGGCGGTTTTCTCGTCCAGCGGCTTTTTCTTCGCCTTCATGATGTTGGGCAGCGACGCGTAACGGGGCTCGTTCAGGCGCAGGTCCACGGTCACGATTGTCGGCATTTTGACGCTGATGGTTTGCATGCCACCATCGACTTCGCGAGTGATCTTTGCGCTGTCGCCGTCGATGTCGATGTCGGACGCAAAGGTGCCTTGTGACCAGCCCAAAAGAGCTGACAACATCTGACCAGTTGCATTCATGTCGTTGTCGATAGACTGCTTGCCGCACAGAACGATACCGGGCTGCTCTTCCTCGACCACTTTGGCCAGGATCTTGGCAACGGCCAGGGGTTCGATGTCCTGATGGACATCATCTGCAGCAATGACCAGGATGGCACGGTCCGCGCCCATGGCCAGCGCAGTGCGCAGTGTTTCCTGGGCTTGTTTTACGCCGATAGAAACAACGACGACTTCGTCTGCCTTGCCGGCTTCTTTCAGACGGATTGCCTCTTCGACAGAAATTTCGTCGAACGGGTTCATCGACATTTTGACATTGGCGAGATCGACACCGCTGCCATCCGCTTTGACGCGAACTTTAACGTTATAGTCAATCACGCGTTTGACAGGCACGAGTACCTTCATTTTGCGCTAGCTCCTCACAAAAAACGGCAAGCCGCGTCGCGACTCCACCAATGTTCATGAGGGCTTGAATAGCGATTCAATTCAGGCGGCAACAGGGCAAAATCGTCACGTCATCTGCAACGGACGTCGCGTTTTGCTATTTTTGACGTGACCAAGCACCACACACCCACCCAAAAAGGCAGGAAGCTATCGGTTTGCGCCCGCCCGTCGGGCCGGGGCTTCGCCCTTCCGGTCGCCGCCGCGTCCACTGGACGCAACGCCGCTTTCAGCGGTTCGCGCCCGGAACCCACAGAACATCTTCGGTTCCGTTTTCATTGGCACAACGGGCTGCGACGAAGAACCAGTCGCTCAGACGGTTCAGGTACTTGACTGCGGTTTCGTTGACCGGCTCCATGTTGGTCAGCTCAACCGCAAGCCGTTCGGCCCGGCGAGATACGGTTCGACATACATGCAGATGCGCCGCAAGACGCGAGCCACCGGGCAGGATGAAACTGCGCAGCGGTTCCAAGGCTTCGTTCATCGCGTCGATTTCAACCTCGAGCCGGTCAATCTGCGAGGGCACGATGCGCAGAGGCGGATAGTCTGCTTCGGCATCCTTTTCCATATCGGGACGACAGAAATCTGCGCCCAGATCAAATAAGTCATTCTGAATGCGGGCGAGTGCAGCTTCGACATCCCCATCTGCCTCGGTCCGGGCGACGCCGACAAAGGCGTTCAACTCGTCCACGGTGCCATAAGCGGTCACGCGGCCCGAGTATTTGGCAACGCGTTCGCCATTGCCGAGAGCGGTTTTGCCATCATCACCGGTGCGGGTGTAAATCTTGTTCAATACGACCATTTACTGACCTCCCTGACCGCGCAGCCAGACGTAAAGCACGATCAGAATCACGGCGATGAACTGAAACAGGATACGCAGGCGCATATACTTGTTGCTTTTCAGTGCCGCGTCCCTGCCGCTTTTGCCAAAATTCGAGATGCCAAGCGCCAATACGACGACAACCGCCGCCATGGCCAAAAGCAAAATGACCATCATTAGGTCCATGAGTACACCGTCCGCGTTTCTGTTTGCCTAGGGCTATCATCTAGCCCCGTGCGTGCCAAAAGCGAACGGGTTATTTCGCCTCAGACCCCTGCAAGGATGCGGTCAATCGCACGTGTCGACAGGATGCGGCGCAAACAACCGGCGATAAATGTAGGTGTTGTCACATAGTATCGGGGGCGCGGGCGCTTGGATTCTACGGCGTGGGCCAGCTTGGTCGTAACTGCTGATGCGGGCAGTTCAAACCGATCCGGCCCCGACGATTCATACAGTCTTTTCAACAAAGAGGACTCATAACGCTCGCGCAGGGCCGAGTTTTGCCAGTTGATGAACCGCTCGAAGAACGGGATCGAGTTTTCGCGGATTTTAGATGTGATCGGGCCGGGTTCGATCAAAATGACCTTGATCCCCGTATCAGCCAGTTCTAGGCGCAGTGTATCCGTCAGCCCTTCGATTGCATATTTCGTGGCCACATAGGCGCCGCGCCACGGATAGGCCACCAGACCCAGCACCGAAGAGTTCTGAACGATTCGCCCGTGTCCTTGATTGCGCATTATCGGGATGACCTGTCTGGTCAGTTCGTGCCAGCCAAAGAAGTTCGCCTCGAAAATCTGACGCAGGCCTTCGGTCGGCAGGTCCTCGACCGCGCCGGGCAGGCCATGTGCGCCATTGTTGAACAGCGCGTCCAGGGTGCCTCCGGTGGCCTCCAACACTTCGTTCAAACCCGACGATATGCTGGCCGTGTCGGTATAATCAATGCGCGGGCTTTCAAACCCCTGCGCCCGCAACCGGTCGCAATCGCGCTGTTGTTTGCACGAGGCAAACACGCGCCAACCCCGCGCGCGCATCCCATGCGCCGCATCCAGTCCGATGCCCGATGAGCAGCCAGTAATTAGAATGGTTTTCTGCATGATTTTCCCGATTCTGAACCAGCCCCAAGCTAGGGTGCACAGAGTATGGGAACAATCATTGCTCCACGTCAGTCTGGTGTTTTTCTGACCAAAGAGGTCGAAATCCACCCCACCTGTTGCTGCGGCAACACGCGCAGTCGCAACCATCCGGTGCCCGAGTCACTTAGCACCTCGACCTTCTGGCCGATGCGCGCTTTGCCAACAATCGGGTAGATCGTTCCAGGGCCGTCACGCATGTTCACGCGGGTCCCGGAGATTTCCCGGATATCTTTCCTGGGTTCAGGCTGGGCGGCGGGTTCAGGCTGCACGTCCTTGGTGATTTGCTTCAGGCCAGTTACACCGTCTTCCAGAGACGCAAGCGTGATGCTGGCAGTCTGATCGTCAAACACCGAAAGCGCGTTGAAAGTGTCCAGACTGGCAGGTTCTGCGACAATCGCTGCGACTGCTGGCTGGGGATCAATCGGGCGCTCGCGCACGACCGGCGAGCGCATAGCGACATTTGTCACAAGCTCTTTTGCCGGAGACGGTGCTACGCTTTTGGGGGCCGCTTTCGAGGCGACTCGCACAGGCTGTTCCGACCGCACACCGCGCGGCTCGAAATTAGGCCCGCCACTCATGACGTAAAAGCACCAGCCAAGTGCAGCGAAACTCATTACAATCAGGCGCGTCATGGCGCATCCCCCGGTCGATCAATCAAACCAAAAAAAGGCAGCAGACTAATGTCAGACATCCTAGCATAATTCGCGACCCAAGTCGAAAAACGGGGGAAATCGGGGGGTTGCCTCCCCCTGTTGCAAAAAGCGCCACTTGTCCCCAGTAAAATATGTCTTGCTTGCTTTACCCGCGCGCCCTTGCGTCGTATCACATCATCTATGAATGATACGATCGACGACCCCAATATGGTGGCCCCCGAAAACGGGGGCGAAGTAGCCGAACCGCTGCGCCGCGCGATTGGTGAACGTTATCTGACCTATGCGCTGTCCACCATCATGCACCGGGCCTTGCCCGATGCACGGGATGGTTTGAAGCCGGTGCATCGGCGAATCCTCTATGCGATGCGCGAGTTGCGACTCAGTGCAACGGGCGGGTTCCGTAAGTCGGCGAAAATCTCGGGCGATGTGATGGGTAACTATCACCCGCACGGCGATGCCGCGATTTATGACGCGATGGCGCGTTTGGCGCAGGATTTCAACGTGCGTTATCCGCTGGTCGACGGGCAGGGGAATTTCGGCAATATCGACGGCGATAACCCGGCGGCCTCTCGTTATACCGAGGCTCGGATGACCATCGTGGCCGAGGCTCTGCTTGAGGGTCTAAACGAGGATGCTGTCGATTTCCGTGACAACTATGACGGCACGCTGACCGAACCGGTGGTTCTGCCCGCGCAATTTCCGAATCTGCTGGCCAATGGCTCCAGCGGTATTGCGGTGGGCATGGCGACGAATATCCCGCCACATAACATCTCGGAACTGTGTGACGCCTGTTTGCATCTGATCAAGACGCCGGATGCGCGCGACGATACGCTTCTGAACTACGTGCCCGGACCGGATTTCCCAACCGGCGGCGTAATCGTTGAACCGCCTGCGAATATCGCGCAGGCCTATCGCACCGGGCGCGGGTCATTCCGCCTGCGCTGTAAGTTCGAGGTCGAGGATCTGGGCCGCGGTCAGTGGCAGATCGTCGTCACCGAGATTCCCTATCAGGTTCAGAAATCGAAGCTGATCGAAAAGATCGCCGAGCTGATTCAGACCAAGAAAATCCCGATCCTTGGCGACGTTCGTGACGAATCCGCCGATGACATCCGCCTGATCCTTGAGCCGCGTTCCAAGAATGTGGACCCCGAGGTTCTGATGGGCATGCTCTATCGCAACTCGGACCTTGAGGTGCGGTTCAGCCTGAACATGAACGTGCTGATCGACGGGGTGACACCCAAAGTCTGCTCGATGAAAGAAGTGCTTCGCGCCTTCCTTGATCACCGGCAAGAGGTTCTGCTGCGCCGGTCGCGCCACCGGATGGCCAAGATCGACCATCGGCTGGAGGTGTTGGAGGGCTTTATCGTTGCCTTCCTGAATCTTGACCGCGTGATCGACATTATCCGCTATGACGATGACCCCAAGGCTGCGCTGATGCGCGAAGACTGGGGCATCGACCATGTCCGCGCCACCAATGAGGCCGACTATGTCTCGCCCAAACCGGGCGAGGGCGAGCTGTCCGAGGTCCAGGTCGACGCAATTCTTAACATGCGTCTGCGCAGCTTGCGTCGTCTGGAAGAGATGGAGCTGGTTCGCGAACGCGATGAGCTGATGTTGGAACGTGCCAATCTCGAAGATCTGCTAGCCGACGAAAGCCTGCAATGGGCCAGCATCGCCGAGCAGTTGAAAGAGACCAAGAAAACCTTCGGCAAGGACTATGAGGGCGGAGCGCGGCGCACCCAGTTTGCCGAAGCAGGTCAGGTCGAAGAGGTCCCGCTTGAGGCGATGATCGACCGCGAACCGATCACAGTTGTCTGCTCTCAGATGGGCTGGATTCGCGCCATGACCGGCCATATCGACCTGAACCGTGAGTTGAAGTTCAAGGATGGCGATGGGCCACGGTTTATCTTCCATGCGGAAACCACCGATCGGCTGCTGGTCTTTGCCTCGAACGGTCGATTCTATACGATCAGTGCCGCGAATCTGCCCGGCGGTCGGGGTATGGGCGAACCGCTGCGCCTGATGGTCGACCTGCCGAATGAGGCGCAGATAATCGACATCCTGATCCACAAGCCGGGGCGCAAGCTGCTGGTGGCTTCGGATGCGGGTAATGGCTTCACCGTGCCCGAGGATGACGTGCTGGCACAGACCCGAAACGGCAAACAGGTGCTGAACGTCAAAGGCGACGAAACAGCGATTATCTGTAAGCCGATCGAAGGTGACCACGTTGCAGTGGTTTCTCAGAACGGCAAGTTTCTGGTCTTCCCGACCGAGGAACTGCCTGAAATGACCCGCGGCAAGGGCGTTCGCCTGCAAAAATACAATATGGCGCGCGGGCGGCAGGGGACGCTGGAATTGGACGGCGGGCTGTCAGATATCACCACCTTCAACTGGGAAGAGGGCCTGAAATGGTCCATGGGTGGCGACAAGACCCGGCACGAGGCAGATCTTTCGCAATGGCTGGCCAAGCGTGCCAGCGTCGGGAAAAAGCCGCCATACGGCTTCCCGCGTGATTTTAAATTCTCCTGATCAGGCCCGGTCACAGAGGATTTATGCCGATACGGCTTGGCACAAGCCGTATCGGTGCGTTAGATCAAAGAAAAACAGGCCTATCGAGACGAGATATGTTGCGCATTTTGACACTGATCACCGGATTGGCCCTGATGGGCGCCTGCACCCAAACGCAGGTTTACGAAGAGCCTGAGTCGCTGGGCGAATTCAAGTTGCGGGTAAACTATGCCTTTGCCGATAAGGCGGTGCAGGGGCCGGTAAGCCGGGATGCGACGCCCGACGAATGGACTGCTGCCATTCAAAACGCGTTGGACATCCGCCTTGGGCGCTATACGGGCGCTCAGGAATACGACATCGGCATCAGCCTCGAGGGCTACATGCTGGCCCCTCCCGGAATTCCGGTGATCTACAACCCCAAGAGCACTGCGATTGTTCTGGTCAACGTTTATGACGTGAACAAGAAAGAGTTTCTTGCCAAAGGTAAGCAATTCCAGGTGCTGGAAGACACAACCGGCGGCAGTGCCCTGAAAGGGTCGGGTCATGAACGGACGAAACAAGAGCAAATGAGCGGGCTGGCTCTGAAAGTTGCGGACCGAGTCGAAGAATGGTTGGCCGAGGAACATTTGGAAAACGGTTGGTTCGACCGGCGTCCCGAACTGATCCAGCCACTCGATTCAGGTGAAGCAACGCAAAATCCGGCTTAAAGAACGGCATTTCCCGCAGGATGTGCTTGATTTTCTCCTTTGAACCCAATATCTCGCGCGCGCAGATGTAACCACGGGACCAAGGGTCCCCCAAAGCACAAAAGGGCGCCTGAGGAATGGCAAAGGAAAAGTTTGAGCGTAATAAGCCGCACGTCAACATTGGCACGATTGGGCACGTTGACCACGGCAAGAC
>NZ_JBXWPK010000017.1:0-86291 GCF_059611825.1 Ruegeria sp. CDSA221 | reverse complement strand
GATCGGGATCGAATTGCTGAATCAATGCGCCTGTCGATGCGATGGGCCGATCGGTCGAGACAGGCCTTCGGCGACCGTCCTGGACATGCGTTGTTTGGGATCATGCAAGGCGGGCTGGAACAGGATCTACGCGAAGAAAGTGCCGAGGCGCTGAAAGCGATCGGATTCGAAGGTTACGCGGTTGGCGGTCTGGCCGTGGGCGAAGGTCAGGAGGCAATGTTTGGTTGCCTCGACTACGCTCCTGACTTTCTGCCAGCCGACAGACCGCGCTATTTGATGGGCGTTGGAAAGCCTGACGACATTGTCGGAGCTGTCGCCCGCGGGATCGACATGATGGATTGTGTCTTACCCTCACGGTCCGGTCGCACAGGACAGGTGTTCACTCGTTACGGCGTGGTCAACATAAAGAATGCCCGCCACGCCGATGACCCGCGCCCGCTGGATGAGGCCTGCTCATGCCCGGCTTGTTCGAACTACTCTCGCGCCTATCTACACCATGTGTTCCGCTCGAACGAGATGATCTCGGGCATGCTGCTGACCTGGCATAATCTGCACTATTTCCAAGAAATCATGCAGGGTATGCGCGATGCCATTGCTGCTGGTACATTCGATGCCTGGCAGGCGACCTTCCATGCGCAGCGCGCGCAAGGGGATATTGAACAGATTTAGGTTCAGCGCCTTTTCAGTAGACTTAACAAGACACCAGATTGAGGGCGCTTTACCTGCGTTTACCGAACAGCCAGCGCTTCTTTTGTGGTTTTGCATCGAGGTCGTAGCCAAACCCTTCGAAAAAGCTACGAACTTCTGGGGTCAACATCCCACGGCCACTTGCATATTGAGGCAGGTCGAAGCCACCGCCATAGTTCAGCTCGACAACGACCGGACCAGACTCGGTTATAGCAATGTCGGTCGACTGATATCGAATTGGCTGAAAGGTTCTTGCAGCACGGTCATTTATTTCGATCAATTCGTCCCAAAAAGGCAGTTTCAAGCCCATTAAACCGGGGTTGTCAGGATGGTCATCCAGGAATTCTGTTTCCATCTTGGCGCGGCGCGCGACGGTTTCGATAACACCGGTTTCGATATTGATCGAACAAGCAAGGTTCCCCGGTCTCCAGAAGGCGTCCGCAATATTGGGGCCCTGCGGAAGTTTAATAACGGCAACTGGGCAAAAGACGTCGTTTTCTCTTACCAGAGTAACCATTCGCACCGTTGCAAGGGCTGAAGCGTAGTCTTGGATTGCAGAGTGATTTTTGAGCAAAGGTTGCACGACATATGAATTCTGCCCAACGAACTCGTCTAGGAATGCCTCATAGGTGATCGGCGGTTGGCCTGCACAAGTGATAGTGGATTGATCCGCGTCCTCGATCAAAAAGGCCCCAAAGCTTACCATCCCCTCGACGATCTTTCCAAAAAGACCACCTTCCAGATGGTTGCAAACGAGATCGCGCAACGCCTCAGGAGTGTTGATCTTCGTAACCCCGGGGTAGTGTCGGTTCGAACGGTCGATGACGCCAACGGTTTCCGGGACAGGTACACCCGCTGTTTCAAGCAAAGTAGAAGCCAGTATCTTGTCTTCTGCGGCACTGTTCCAACCATGATGGTTACACTTGTGGGCGATGGGCCAATGGAGATCATTGGAGATGTATGCCGCGCGTTCGGCGTCGGTAAAGCGGTCTTCGTGATGAAGGCCATTGCGCACATACTCGACCATATTCAAACGGCTGGGAGGCTTTGCCATTTGATTGAAGCTCCGTTGGACTTGTAAAACTGAGCGCCCAGAGCTTTTGGCGGCATGCGCTAAAAGAGTCGCATGATCGGAGTCGCGGGCAGATAAGTACCGTTGATGGTCGGATTCCGCAGCATTGATATTTTTTGGATTTGTCATCTCTACGACTCACAGTAATCGATCAGAAGTTGGGGTATGCAATCATATTGTTTGCAATGATGGCAGGCTTTGGGCAGCTGGCTGTTAGATAGTGTTGTACTTTTGCTGTTGGTTTCTGAATTTCCAGGCAGGCAATCGCCGAAGAAACCAAGCGGGGTCAAATTGAGAATTTGACAAGACCGATCATGTTATCGTCTTGCAGAGGCGCAACCTTCCGGTCATTGTTAGGTCCACTACAGGTAAGGTTGAAATAGGACGCTTGGCGCACCACCTTTACCTTCCAGACAGGAGACGGCCGGGGGTTGCCTAGATGAGGGACCAGTGCCGTCTTGCCAAAGATAAGGATTGAGCATGCAAGAGCCCCTGAATTCCTCATACCCAGTACTTCCGCTGCGCGACATTGTGGTTTTTCCTCATATGATCGTGCCTTTGTTCGTGGGTCGGGAAAGGTCTGTCCGCGCACTTGAGGAAGTGATGCAGGACGATAAGCAAATTCTGCTGTCTAGCCAGGTTGATCCAGGTGATGATGATCCGGAAATCGACGGAATCTATCGCTCAGGCGTGCTGGCGAATGTGCTGCAGCTGCTGAAGCTTCCAGATGGAACCGTGAAAGTTCTGGTCGAGGGGCAAGCGCGCGTACAGATTACAGAATACCTTGATAACGAAGAGTTTTTTGAGGCTCGTGCAGAATATCTGACCGAGATTCCGGGTGATGTGACCACTACACAAGCGTTGCTTCGCACCGTTGCCGACGAGTTCGAGCGCTATGCCAAAGTCCGCAAGAACATTCCCGAAGAAGCACTGACCGCTGTTGGCGAAACCGCCGAACCCGCCAAGTTGGCCGACCTTGTGTCGGGACATCTAGGTATCGAGGTCGAGCAAAAGCAGGAACTGCTGGAAACACTGTCGGTCAGCGAACGGCTTGAAAAGGTCTATGGCCTGATGCAGGGCGAGATGTCGGTTCTGCAGGTCGAGAAAAAGATCAAGACCCGTGTCAAAACCCAGATGGAGAAGACGCAGCGCGAGTATTACCTGAATGAGCAGATGAAGGCCATTCAGAAGGAACTTGGCGATGGTGAGGACGGCTCGAACGAAGTGGCCGAGCTGGAAGAGAAAATCGCCGAGACCAAACTGTCGAAAGAGGCGCGTGAAAAGGCCGAAGGTGAGCTGAAGAAGCTGCGCAACATGAGCCCGATGTCGGCTGAGGCCACGGTCGTACGCAATTACCTCGACTGGATTTTGGCCCTGCCTTGGGGCACCAAGTCCCGCGTCAAGAAAGACCTTGGCCGTGCGCAGAAAGTTCTGGACGACGATCACTATGGGCTTGAGAAGGTCAAAGAGCGGATCGTCGAATATCTGGCGGTTCAACAGCGGTCGAAAAAGCTGAAAGGCCCGATCCTGTGTCTTGTTGGCCCTCCGGGCGTTGGTAAAACGTCGCTGGGTAAATCCGTTGCCAAAGCTACTGGGCGCGAGTTCATTCGCATCAGCCTCGGCGGCGTGCGCGACGAATCCGAGATCCGCGGCCACCGCCGGACCTATATCGGCTCAATGCCCGGCAAGATTATCCAGGCGCTGAAAAAGGCCAAAACTACGAACCCGCTGATCTTGTTGGATGAAATCGACAAGATGGGGCAGGATTTCCGTGGCGATCCGGCCTCGGCCATGCTGGAAGTGTTGGACCCGGAACAGAACAGCACGTTCATGGATCACTACCTTGAGGTTGAATATGACCTATCCAACGTGATGTTCCTGACTACTTCCAACAGCTATAACATGCCCGGGCCTTTGCTCGACCGGATGGAGATCATTCCTCTGGCGGGCTACACCGAAGATGAAAAGAGCGAGATCGCCAAGCAGCACCTGATCAGTAAGCAGATCAAGAACCACGGTTTGAAAGCCAAAGAGTTCGAACTATCCGATGAGGCGCTGCAATCGATTATCCGCACCTACACCCGAGAAGCTGGCGTGCGGAACCTTGAACGCGAAATCGCCAAGGTGGCGCGGAAGTCGCTGACCAAGATCATCAAGAAAGAGGCGGATTCGGTCACGGTGACGCCGGACAATCTGGATGAATTCTTGGGCGTGCCCAAGTTCCGCTATGGTCTGGCCGAACAGGACGATCAGGTTGGGGTTGTAACCGGTCTGGCCTGGACTTCCGTTGGCGGCGATCTGCTGCATATTGAGGCGCTGAAACTGCCCGGTAAGGGGCGGATGAAGACCACGGGGAAGCTGGGCGATGTGATGAAGGAATCCATCGATGCGGCCTCATCTTATGTGCGGTCAATCTCACCTAAGATCGGGGTGAAGCCGCCCAAATTCGACAACCTGGACATCCACGTCCACGTACCGGACGGGGCAACGCCCAAGGATGGTCCTTCGGCCGGTTTGGCAATGGTGACCTCAATCGTATCGGTTCTGACGGGTATCCCGGTGCACAAGGATATTGCCATGACAGGAGAGGTTTCCTTGCGCGGCAATGCGATGCCCATCGGTGGTTTGAAGGAAAAGCTGCTGGCGGCTCTGCGCGGCGGGATCAAGACTGTTCTGATTCCGGAAGAGAATGAGAAAGACCTGGCCGAAATTCCTGACAACGTGAAGGAGGGGCTGAAAATCATCCCGGTCACGCATGTTTCGGAAGTTCTGAAACACGCTCTGGTTCGGGATCCTGAACCTGTCGAATGGGACGAAGCCGCAGAAGAGGCCGCCGCGGCTGCGGCCAAAACGGCTGAGAACACGTCCCCGTCCGCCAGGGCGCACTAAAGGTCAGAATATGGCAATTAGGGGCGGGGTTAGCACCTCGCCCTTTTTCTTTGGTCAGACCAAATAGTCAGCCAATTACTGGCTTTGCATGTCGGATCGCAGATTGTGAAATGGTGGGTGATAAGAGATTTGAACTCCTGACATCTTCGATGTGAACGAAGCGCTCTACCACTGAGCTAATCACCCGTGAGCAGGGGTCTTATAAGGAGTTCAGCAAAGCCGCAAGAGGTCTTTGCGCCTTTTGGGCCCCGGGGATTACCCCGCAAATGCCCAGTCGAGGTGCCCAAAACGGGCGGCCTTGTGGGGCCGCCCTTTCACTTGTTCGATGTCAAAGAATGAAATCGTCCTGGGTCAGATCGTGCAAGCCAGAGATCTTGATAACCATCTCAGTATTTTTGTCGCCTTCAGTATCCACAAGAACAAGTGTGAAGTCGTTCTTGGTGCCTGCGTTGTTTTTCTTGACGTAATAGATTTCGCCTTCGTCCGACGTCTGGGCCGGTGTTGTACCGTTGAAGACAAATGAATCATCGCCGTCAATTACGGTGCTTGCGTCGATCGCACTTAGGTCGATCTTGTCTTCACCCTGAGTGAAATCGGTAATCCGGTCGGCATATTTTGCTTTGCGCGAACTTTCGGTTGTTGACGTGAACACAAACTCATCGGCCCCTTCGCCGCCGGTCATGGTGTCCCTTCCGGCACCACCGATCAAAGTATCGCTGCCTGCGCCACCATTCAGGGTATCTTTGCCAAGGCCCCCGTCCAGGCGGTCAGACCCTCCATTACCCTGCAGGATGTTTCGACCGTCCGTACCTGTAATGTCGTCATTTTGCTCGGACCCATCGACGTTTTCGACACCCGTAATGGTATCGGTTCCGTATCCGGTCGCCTGAGCGTTAATGTCAGAAAGATCAACGGTTGCCGCGCTCGTGCCGGTAAAACGCAGCCAATCAACGCCCTTGCCGCCGTTAATGAAATCGTCACCGTCTCCGTCCTCGGCGACAAAGTTGTCCGTCCCTTTGTGACCGTTCAGCACGTCGTTCCCAACACCCCCGGTCAAGGTGTCATTGCCCTGACCACCAAGAACTATATCGTTACCCTCACCGCCAAAAATAACGTCGCTACCGCCGACACCCACCAATAGGTTATCAGCTTCATTCCCGACGATGATATCGCCCTTTTTGCCGCCCTGCGCATTCTCAATGACGACTCCATTTGCGATCGTAAATCCGCCGGTTATGCCTTTGGCATGGGATGGAGTGCCGCCTGCATCGCTGCCATCAAGATCCGCGTCATTGAGGTTGATCGTGACGCTGCGCTTAACACCATTTGCTGAAATCGTATCGACCCCATCGGTGTCCCAGATGGATGTCCAGAATGTTCTGGCGCCATTCTTGCCTTTGATTTTATAGACGTTGTCGTCGGTGTTGTGGTCCGTCGTTCCGTAGATGGCCTGCAACGCAGCTATATCAAGGGCCATAGGCGAGGCAGTGCCGCCAGCCTTATATGTCTTCAGAGGAACAACTTCGGGATAGCCCGAGTTGTAGGACATGATGGTGTAAACACCCTGGTTCTGCCCATCTGTCCCGTAGTCGTCGAAGGGCTGCGTAACCCCCGGAAAAATAGTCGAGCTACCGCCTTCATCATGTGGGTGGGCTAGGCCAAGGCCGTGAAGAATCTCATGAATGATTGTCGCGAAGCCTTCACCGCCTTTGCGTAAGGCCTCTTTGCTAAACAGAGGCGTATCATAGGCAAAGATGCCGAACAGGGCGTCAATGCCAGAATCCTGCAGCAGGGGGTCGTCACCCGGAACTTGATGGACACCAAGAGATCCGGGTCCGCCAAGATCGTTTTGGGTCAGCAAAGCGTAGGTGATGTTAACGTCATTAATCTCGCCTGCTGGTGTCAGAAAGCCGACTTCGTTGAACTCGATCGGAATGATCGTTTCGATAATTGCAAATGCTTTGCGGATTGCTTCCTTCATGTAGGAGGCAAAGCCACGGCGACCTAACGATCCATCATCGAAGGAGTATGTGATTGTGCCCGGAGCACTGACGCCTCCGGCGCTGGTGTCCCAAGACGTGCCCCAAATCAGGCTGTCTACATAAACATGGCCGGTAACATTTGCACCCGGAGAAGTTGTGCTGGCAACTGACATCTTAAATTTCTTCCTTGTCTAACACGCCGTTTGTTCCCGGTTTTTCCGGAATACAAAATTGGCGCCGTATATATTGACCGGTTCTAGAATCGGTAATTCTTCCTTTGGCATCAGAACTTTCCAAGTTTTAGCCCGAGGAGAGGCCGCGCATATGAAATATCTTTTGGCAGAGGTGTTCGTAATCGTCTTGCAGGCAATCTATGGTTGAAAAGATGCGGAACGTGGCAAGCTCTTGGTGAGTTGGTATGACTGTTATAGTTGAGCATAAACCGGAATAAGCTTGGATTAGAGGTTGGAAACTGCCCTGAGATCTGGATCTAGCGGACCCATGCCGTGTGATGTGCTGCGCAAGGTTTCAGAATATTTTTGTCTGGCCAAAGGCAGTGGGTCGTGAATTATCGGCTGGTTTCTGTTTGGCCATTCGTCGTGTGACGAGAAAACATCTCTAACAAAAATTACGTTCTGAGAAAAAACTTCAATTCGCCGCTTGACGATGTCCGGGCGTGGCCATAATACACCCCAACGTTCAGCAACGAACGGGCAGCGGGCGGTTGTAGCTCAGTTGGTTAGAGTACCGGCCTGTCACGCCGGGGGTCGCGGGTTCGAGCCCCGTCAACCGCGCCATCGCTGCCATCCTTGGTCCAGGGTAAAGGCCACGAAATAGATGCGCGGTTGTAGCTCAGCTGGTTAGAGTACCGGCCTGTCACGCCGGGGGTCGCGGGTTCGAGCCCCGTCAACCGCGCCATTTTCCACTAGTTTTCAGAAATCATACCGTTTACCGGGTGACTCTATTGGTTTGTTGTCAGTAGGTGGCGGCAACATCTCTCTCGTTCACATTTTGTTCTAACTTTTCTGTTGGAGACTCAGTGTGGCTCGCTTATCTCTAGGACACTTATGTGTTGGGGGCCAAACATGGCTGAGCTGAAGAATATCGAGGTGCGCGGCGCGCGCGAACATAACCTCAAAGGCATTGACGTGGATATTCCGCGTGACCAGCTTGTGGTCATCACTGGTCTGTCAGGCTCGGGCAAGTCGTCGCTTGCCTTTGACACGATCTATGCGGAAGGGCAGCGCCGGTATGTCGAAAGCCTGTCGGCCTATGCCCGGCAATTTCTGGATATGATGGAAAAGCCAGATGTGGACCATATCAGTGGTCTATCTCCGGCTATTTCCATCGAACAGAAGACGACCTCAAAGAACCCACGGTCTACCGTGGGAACCGTGACCGAGATTTACGACTATCTGCGTCTGCTGTTTGCCCGCGCTGGTACACCGTTCAGCCCTGCCACGGGCAAGCCGATCGAAGCCCAGCAGGTGCAGGATATGGTCGACCGGATCATGACGATGGAGGAGGGCACGCGAGGGTATCTCCTGGCCCCGATCGTGCGAGACCGGAAGGGCGAGTATAAGAAAGAGTTTCTGGAACTGCGCAAACAGGGCTTTCAACGCGTCAAGGTTGATGGCGCGTTTCATGAGCTGGACGAGCCGCCGACACTGGACAAGAAATTCCGCCATGACATCGACGTTGTGGTCGACCGATTGGTGGTGCGCGAGGGCATGGAAACGCGGCTGGCGGACAGCTTGCGCACGGCGCTTGATTTGGCCGATGGCATTGCGATTTTGGAAACCGCACCGCGTGAAGGCGACCCGGAACGGATCACATTCAGCGAGAATTTTGCCTGTCCCGTCAGTGGCTTCACCATCCCCGAGATTGAACCACGCCTGTTTTCCTTCAATGCACCCTTTGGGGCCTGTCAGGATTGCGACGGGCTAGGTGTCGAGCTGTTCTTTGATGAACGCCTTGTAGTTCCGGATCAGACATTGAAACTGTATGACGGCGCGTTGGCTCCGTGGCGCAAGGGTAAGTCGCCGTATTTTCTGCAGACCATCGAAGCCATCGCGCGACATTATGAGTTCGACAAAAACACGCCGTGGAAAGATTTGCCCGAAAAGGTGCAACAGGTTTTCCTGCGCGGGTCGGGTGAGGAAGAAATCCAGTTCCGCTATGACGAGGGTGGCCGGGTATATCAGGTAACCCGCAGTTTCGAAGGTGTTATCCCGAATATGGAGCGGCGCTATCGCGAGACTGACAGCGCCTGGATCCGTGAAGAATTTGAGCGTTATCAAAACAACCGCTCCTGCGGCACCTGCGAAGGCTATCGCCTGCGCGCTGAGGCGCTGGCCGTCAAGATCTCCGGATTGCATGTCGGGCAGGTGGTCCAGATGTCGATCCGCGAGGCACTGGCTTGGGTTGAGGATGCCCCGAACCATCTGAGCGCTCAGAAAAATGAAATCGCGCGGGTGATACTCAAGGAGATTCGTGAGCGGCTTGGGTTCCTGAATAACGTTGGTTTGGAATACCTTACGCTGTCACGTTCAAGTGGAACGCTTTCGGGCGGGGAAAGTCAGCGTATCCGTCTGGCGAGCCAGATCGGTTCGGGTCTGACCGGGGTGTTGTATGTACTGGACGAACCCTCGATCGGGTTGCATCAGCGCGACAACGACCGCTTGCTGGGTACGCTCAAAAACCTGAGGGATCAGGGGAACACGGTCATCGTTGTGGAACATGACGAGGAAGCCATCCGCGAAGCCGACTATGTCTTTGACATCGGTCCGGGTGCGGGTGTGCATGGTGGGCAGGTGGTTAGCCATGGTACCCCGTCCGAGATCGCGACCGATGCAGCCTCGATCACCGGCCAATACCTGTCAGGCACCCGCGAAATCCCGGTGCCGTCCGAGCGGCGGAAGGGGAACAAAAAGAAAGTGACTGTGGTCAAAGCCACCGGGAACAATCTGAAGAAAGTGACCGCTGATTTTCCTCTGGGCAAGTTCGTCTGTGTGACCGGCGTATCCGGCGGTGGCAAATCGACCTTGACGATTGAAACCCTGTTCAAGACAGCCTCAATGCGGCTGAATGGCGCGCGGCAGACACCTGCGCCGTGCGAGACGATCAAAGGGCTCGAGCATCTGGATAAGGTGATCGACATCGACCAGCGGCCCATCGGGCGTACACCACGCTCGAACCCGGCCACGTATACGGGGGCGTTCACGCCGATCCGTGACTGGTTCGCCGGTCTGCCCGAGGCCAAGGCGCGAGGGTACAAGCCTGGCCGGTTCAGCTTTAACGTCAAAGGCGGTCGGTGCGAGGCTTGTCAGGGCGACGGCGTCATCAAGATCGAAATGCACTTTCTGCCCGATGTCTATGTTACCTGCGAAACCTGCAAAGGCGCGCGGTACAATCGGGAAACGCTCGAGATCAAGTTCAAAGGCAAGTCCATCGCGGATGTCCTTGATATGACAGTGGAAGATGCACAAGAGTTCTTCAAAGCCGTGCCGTCGATCCGCGATAAGATGGACGCGCTGGCGCGGGTCGGTCTGGGGTATATCAAGGTCGGGCAACAGGCGACGACCCTGTCGGGCGGTGAAGCACAGCGGGTGAAGCTGTCAAAAGAACTCTCCAAACGCTCAACTGGTCGGACGCTTTACATTCTGGATGAGCCGACGACCGGTCTTCATTTCGAAGACGTCCGCAAGCTGTTGGAAGTGCTGCATGAATTGGTTGATCAGGGTAACACGGTTGTTGTGATCGAACACAATCTGGATGTTGTCAAAACGGCCGACCACATCATTGATATCGGGCCCGAAGGCGGTGACGGTGGTGGTGAAATTGTCGCCACGGGAACGCCCGAAGATGTTGTTGCTGTGGAACGCAGCCATACGGGCAGGTATTTGAAACAGTTGCTGAACCCCGAACGGGTCGCGGCGGAATAACCTCCGTCGCGGCAACTTCAGTATCTGGCGTATCGCAGCATCTGCCAGTGGCGCAGTATTGGCGGAAAGAACAGGAACACGAAACCGAAGCTGATATAGGCAAAGATCATCATCGGGATCCACAGCAGAACGCCAACCAGCCCAATAAACCCGGAAACACGTGCGGCTGAGTTCGCCGACATAATGCGCGTGAGCAAAGCAAAGAGCAGACGCCCCCCATCAAGCGGCATCAGGGGCAGCATGTTAAACAGCGCCAGCCACAGGTTTAGATCTGCCGTCACCATCAGAACCCAGCCAATTTCAGGCGAGTTGGAAAACGGTTCCAGCAATGAACACACCGCCCACAGGGTCAGGTTCACAATCGGCCCCATGGCCACAATCAATTCGTCTTCATATGCAGAGGTCGACCGGCGATGTTCGCAGAATCCGCCGCCCCCATAAAGGACGACTCGATTGACGGGCACGCCCTGCACAAGACAGCCCCATGCGTGGCCCAACTCGTGCAGAAGAATCGAAATCAACAGAATCGCCACGAAGGCGAGCGCATAGGGCAGGTTGACCGGATCGGCGTTAATTCCGACAACGATCAAAACCAGAAAAATAAGGCTTTGGCTGAAATGTATCGGTACGTTCCATGGGCCGCGGAGCTCAAATAGCACGTTTTCAGTATTCATAATAAAACCTCGAAATAGTGAGGTTTATGATGATGTTAGATTGCGTCAAAATTTTGAAAACAGGCTGAAAAACGCCCGAGCCTGCTTACTCTCTCAAATCGACAGAGGTTGCTTTTCGACCGCTTGAATTCAGGCCGCGCTTGTCAGTTCAGGATGTCTGCAACCGCGCCGATCAGGTTCAGAACTTTGCGTGTATCCGGGTCGACACGATACACGTAGTCGCCTGCGCGGACATAGCTTCCCCTATTCAGGCCATACCGAAACGGATCATCAATCCAGCGATAGTCGCCATTGATAAACTCGCCATTTCTGTACAGCTTTTTGGCCTGTCCCGGAGGGACACAGGGTACGTTTTTCTTGGCCAGCCCCGGCGGGCAGTGGACGGCGTTTCCAGTTGCAACAATACCGCCCTGAGGCGCAATGCGGATGACCTTATTGCTATTCTTGTTCTTGCCGTTTCCCTTCCCGTTACCGGCCATGGCCGCCACCGGGGTCACGACCAGAGCAAGAACAGTAAGCGCTTTGACCAAATTATGCGTCATCGTAGCCCCAAGAATCGATGCTGAACCTCTCCATTAGATGGACATCGGCAGGAAAGGGGTCAACCCTATGGGCAGGAAGCCGCCCAAGGGCATCCTAGTTCCGACCGCGCTTTTCAAATCGCGGAAGCATGGCCGAGAAGTCCAGCCCCAGCCCATCTTCGCTTTCGACGAATTGCTGATACAGCTCGGTCGCCATCATCCCCATTGGGGTGTCGGCATCCGAGCTTTCCGCCGCCTGCTGACTGAGGCGCAGGTCTTTCAACATCAGTTCGGCGGCAAAGCCGGGTTGATAACCATTGTCGGCCGGGCTTTGCGGGCCGATACCGGGGGCAGGGCAGTATGCGTTCATCGTCCAGCTATAGCCCGAGGAGGTGCTGACAACGTCGAACATTTTCTGCCGGTCCAGCCCCAACTTGTCGGCCAGCGCGAAGGCCTCGCAGGTTGCAATCATGGTGACGCCCAAAATCATGTTGTTGCAGATCTTGGCCGCCTGACCCGCGCCCGCGTCTCCGCAATGTACTGCCTTTTGCCCCATGATGTCGAACAAGGGCCGGGCTTTTTCGAATGCCTCGGCGCTTCCACCTGCCATGAATGTCAGCGTCCCAGCCGAGGCGCCTCCGATACCGCCCGAGACGGGCGCGTCGACGGCCAAAACTCCCGCAGCCAATGCCATATCGGCAACAGCTCGGGCGCTGTCGACATCCACTGTCGAACAATCGACCCAGACGGCCCCTTCATTCATCGCTGGAATGATCTCATTTGCGACGGATCGAAGTATCTGGCCATTCGGAAGCATGGTGATGACGATGTCTGCGTCTTTTGCAGCGTCGGCCCCTGACCCAGTCAAAGTAACACCGGAAACCGACACCTCGGCCATATCAAACCCAGCGACTTCATGCCCGGCATTGGCAAGATTGACTGCCATTGGATTGCCCATGTTTCCAAGGCCTATAAACCCGATTTTCATTCTTTAATCCTCCTCGAATGTCAGGGCGACGCTGCCCAGGGGCCGCAGCATTGCGGAAATATCCACGGCGGGAACAGGTTTGCCATGGTGACGCCAATTAGGAGAGCGATCCTTGTCTATGATCTGCGCGCGGATACCTTCCAGAAAATCTCCGTGTTCCATGGCGCGCGCCGTAAAACGGTACTCCATCTCCAGGGCTTTTCGGATCGACAGATCCAGCGCCTTAAGCCGATGAATCATTTCAATGGTACAAGCCACCGATAGTGGAGAGTTGCGGCCCATCAACTTTTGCGCCGCGTCAGAGAACGGGGTTTCGGAGAAGCGCAACGCGTTGAGGATGTCGTTCAACCCCTCGCCATTGAAAAGCACGTCGATTTCCGCCTGAACCTTTTCAAGGTTACCTGTGGGTGGCGTCTGGGAATGCTCGACCAACAGGTCTGTGTTCCCGGAAGCTTCGAGCAGTTCGATCAGGCCGGGCCATTCTTCAATGGGGATAAAATGGTCGGCAAAGCCCGCATAAATGGCGTCCGCAGGGCCCATTCGGTGACCTGTTGTGCCCAAGTATTCTCCCAGTCGACCCGGAGCCAGCGCGAGCATCAGAGAGCCACCAACATCCGGCACCAAACCGATAGAGCACTCGGGCAGGGCAATCTGAGATGTTTCACCGACTATGCGGTGGCTTCCATGGCACCCAATTCCGACGCCGCCACCCATAGTAAACCCTTGTAGGAAACTGACCACGGGCTTGGGGTATTCGAAAATCAGTGCATTCAGCCTGTATTCATCGCGCCAGAAAGTCTGCCCATAGGCAAAGTCGCCTTTGCACCCGGTATCATAAAGCTCTGCGATATCTCCCCCGGCGCAAAATGCTTTATCGCCAACGGCGTCCAGTATGATCAGGTCAACTGACTCGTCCTCGCGCCAGTTGCGCATGGCCGTATCTATCGCCATGCACATGTCATAACTCAGCGCGTTCAAAGACTTGGGGCGTGTCAGAGTGATGCGTCCAGCGCGGCCGGTAGTGTGAATTTCAATATCTGACATCGGGGTCTCAGCGTTGGGCAAGCATCTGACGAGAAACAATGACGCGCATGATCTCGTTTGTGCCTTCCAGAATTTGATGAACGCGCAAGTCGCGGACAAGCTTTTCGATACCGTAATCGGCGAGATACCCATAACCGCCGTGCAGTTGCAGGCATTGGTCGACCACTTTTGATCCGGTTTCAGTCACGAATTTCTTGGCCATTGCACAAAACTTGGTGGCGTCCGGTGCGCCCGTGTCCAGTTTCCAGGCTGCCTGACGCAAGAACGTCCGGGCCGCCTGCAATTCTATTTCCATATCCGCAAGCCTGAACTGCAGCGCTTGAAACTGATCAATCGACTTCCCGAATGCCTGACGCTCGGACATATACTGAAGCGTCATGTTCAGACCTGCTTGTGCCGCCCCCAAAGAACATGAGGCAATATTCAAGCGACCGCCATCCAGGCCCATCATCGCATATTTGAATCCGTCACCTTCTGTACCCACCAGATTGCCCGCCGGAACTTTGCAGTCGTCAAACTGAACCTGCGCCGTTGGTTGGCTTTTCCAGCCCATCTTTTGTTCAAGCGCGCCAAAGCTAAGACCTGGAGTGCCATCTTCGACATACAGGGTTGAAATCCCTTTGGGACCATCCTGTCCGGTGCGCACCATACAGACATAAGCATCTGAGTATCCGCCGCCCGAGATGAAGGCCTTTGTTCCGTTCAGCGTATAACCTTCGTTCGTGCGTTCGGCGCGAGTTTTCAGCGCGGCTGCGTCCGAGCCTGATCCGGGTTCGGTCAGGCAATAGCTGAGGACTGTGTTCAGGTTAAGAATATCCGGCATGATCCGCGATTTCAGCTCATCCGCGGCAAATGTGTCCAACATCTTGGCGCACATATTGTGGATCGTCAGGAAGGCCGCGACTGAAGGGCAAGCCATCGAAAGGGCCTCGAACACCATCGTCGCATCCAGCCTACTAAGACCGGAACCGCCACTATCTTCGGACACATAGAGACCGCCAAAGCCAAGCTCCCCTACACGGGGCCAAAGGTCTTTGGGAATAGTGCCATCTGCCTCCCATTGCCGGGCGAAGGGTGCGATATGCTCCTGCCCGAACTCATAGGCCATATCGAAGATAGCAGTTTGCTCTTCGGTTGGTGCAAAATCCATTGGTTTCCTCCCACGTCGCCGGATGAATTGAACGAGTGTTTATTTCCTGATTCTTACAGAAATTTTGCACGCCCAGCAATTCCTGACAGGGATATTGCGAAAACGATTAGATCATACTTTGAGGCAGGTCATAAATCCTGATGGAATTCTTCGATCAGATGCTGAACCACAGCCCTGCCTGCATCCGCACCTTTGGCCGTCGCTTCGGCGTGAACACGTCGTTGCCGCGTGGCAGATGTGCCGTTTTGTGCGATTTGCTGTAGCCGGGCAAGTTCAGTCATGGTGCCCAGTGCTTCGGCATCTTCGGCCAGCATCCCCATCAGTTCACCCATAAGTTCCGGCATGGGCTTGATGGATCGATCCCCGAAATCAATCATGCCTTCGCCGACTCCGTAACGCTGCGCACGCCACCGGTTTTCACCAATCAGGAACCTGTCATATTGCCGCCAACGCAAATTGCGGTCTTTCAGACGGCACAACATTCGGACCAGCGCCTGTACCATTGCAGCCAGTGACAACGTGTGCTCCAACCTAGGCTGCACGTCCATTATGCGTGTTTCGAGCGTTGGAAAGCGATGCGAGGGGCGCAAATCCCACCAGATTTTCGAGGTATCCTCGATCACGCCAAGTTCGACCAGAATGCCTGTCGTACGTTCATATTCCGACCAACTTGCGAGAACAGGTGGTAATCCGGTGCGGGGCAGGTTGTCGAATACGGTCAGACGATAGGAAGACAGGCCGGTATCCTCTCCGTTCCAATAGGGCGAGGATGTGGAGAGCGCCAACAGATGCGGCAGGAAATAGGAAAGCTGCGGCATCAGGTCGGCCCGCAAGGATGGTTCTTCAACACCGACATGCACATGCATCCCGCAGATCAGCATCCGTCGCGCGACACCGCCCAGGGCATGCTGCAAGGCGTCATAGCGCTCTCGGCGCGTGTGGTGCTGTTTCTTCCAGTCCGCAAAGGGGTGGCAGGACACAGCAATCGGGGCCAGATTGTATTCGGCGGACCGATCCGCCACACCCGCCCTCAGGCGTTTCAAATCTTCTCGGGCCGTGCGGATCGTCGCATGGGGGCGGGTGCCAACCTCTATCTGGCACTGCAGAAACTCAGGGCTGACCTGGCCCTGAAAATCGGCCTGGCAGGCTTCCATCAGGGCAGAGGGTGCTTGGGCAAGTTCAAGGCTGTCGCGGTCGACCAGAAGATACTCTTCCTCAATGCCCAGCGTGTATTCCTGCTGCATGGCGGCCCTCTTTCTAGCTTTATGCGAAACAGTGAATACGGAAATACGCTTTTTGCCAAGTGTTTACCGGCAGAGTCCTTGCGGTCATCGGGCTAGCAACGGTAAGGAACGGGTCAAAGTTCAGAAGAACCCCGGAGCCTTTGTGTGAAACCCAGGAAATTCCCCCGGCTGAATGCCGTTCTCGACCGATTTGGTGTCAGGCTGATTGACAAAGTCACGGAACGGGACGAGCGCGCCCGGCTGGAGGCGTTCGAAAGGGCAGGCGGGCTGACCCGTCCGGCTTATTCGTTGTCACCGGGAATGGCCGATTTCGACATCTCGCAGCTGGTAGCCGAATATGGTGAACATGCCGCCGCTTTGGCTGCATTGAAAGATCCGTCCCGCAATCAAACCGGATATAGGATCGGCAACGGGTATTATGACAGTCCAGATGCGGATGCGTTGTATCTTATGGTCCGTCGTTTCAAACCCAAGCGGGTGATTGAGGTTGGCTGCGGTAATTCAACGCGCGTGACACGGCAGGCTGTATTGGATGGCGGGCTGCAGACGCAAATCACCGCCATTGATCCTTATCCGCGCGCGGACATCGCGCATGTAGTCGATCAATTCGAACAGAAACGGTTGGAAGAGGTCGATCCAGCCCTCTTCGAACAGCTTGAAGCGGGTGACATCCTGTTCATCGATTCCAGCCATGTTGTCCGGATGAGCAATGATGTCGCGCATCTGTTCTGTCGCATCATACCGGCCTTAAAACCAGGCGTTGTGATCCATGTGCACGATGTTTTTCTACCCTACGAATACCCCAAGCGGTTCTTCTATGACTGCCCGGGATGGGGCGAGCAATATATGTTGCATGCATTGTTGCAATCTAGTGCATATTCAATGCTTTGGCCTGGATACTTCTTGCAACAGGATCGCCAGGATGCGGTCGAGGCGCTACCGTTTTTGAAAGATGGGCGCGCGCAAAGTATTTGGGTTCAGGTCAAATAAATCTGACACTAAATTGATCCGGTGCAGCGAAACGCCCGTACCCCTTTCCATAACAACCTGGATAGGAGATCTCAAATATGTTTCGCCGTACTTTCCTGAGCGCCGCCGCCGCAATCGCACTTACCTTGCCGGTTCAAGCGAAAGCCGCCGATATCGTGGATACAGCCGTATCTGCCGGATCATTCACCACTCTGGTCGCGGCGGTTCAAGCGGCGGGTCTGGTCGATACGCTGAAAGGGGACGGTCCGTTCACCGTTTTTGCCCCCACGGATGAGGCCTTTGCCGCACTGCCCGAAGGGACGGTGGAATCGCTGCTACTGCCCGAGAACAAAGACCAATTGGTCGCAATCCTGACTTACCATGTGGTTCCGGCCAAAGTCATGTCAGGTGACATCGCTGGCAAGCGCGCCAAAGTGCTGACCGTGCAGGGTGATCGCCTGAGTGTGAATGGTAAGAACGGCGTAAAAGTGAATGGCGCCAAGGTTGTGCAGGCTGATATCGAGGCCAGCAATGGCGTGATCCACGTCGTCGATGCGGTGATCCTGCCGGAATAATTGGCAACCACCGTGTTCAAGCAAAAACCCTGGCCGTTATGGCCGGGGAGTTCTGTCAGACCAATCTGACCTTGGTGCCAACCTGAACCAGCGGGTACAATTCTTCAACATGCTGATTATAAAGGCCAATACATCCAGAAGAACTTTGGCGACCAATCTTGCGTGTATCGTGCGTGCCGTGCACCAGATATGCTGGCCAGCCCAGATACATCGCCCGCGTACCCAGCGGATTCCCGGACTCGCCACCTTCTATTCGGATGGGCAGGTTCGGGTCGCGCTCGCGCATTGAGGCGGTCGGGGTCCAGCTTGGGTTTTCGCGCTTGCGTACTACTTCGGTATAACCACGCCTTGTGAGTTCTTCGCTCATAGGGACTGAGCTAGGGTACAGTTTGTAAGTCCCGTCAGCCCCCCAATAGTGTACAGCGCGGCTTGTGATATCTGCCAGTAGGCAGCCGACACCTAACTCATCGAAGTGATCCTGCCAATTCTGGTGCGAGAATGAGGAGACATTCCGCCGCACAGCGAGCTGTGTGCTGATCGCCTCTTCGTCGAGCGGGAAAGCATCGGCGCTGCTTTGTGCCCGCACCAATGCAGGTGTCATCAACAGAGACGCTGCACCTAACAATGCAGAGCGACGGGTCATGCGGGGATCTGACAAATTGGCCTCCGGTTCAGGAACTGCTCTCGCGAAACTGCGTGTAACTTAAGTTTTGTTGATCAGATTTCCTAGGGAGTGTTGAGTGAATTTATTGTGAAGCGAACATCACAAGCGAAACTTGGCCGTGTATTGAAAAAGCCCGGCCAGTGGTGGCCGGGCTGTGTGGATCCGCAGCTTTCGTTTGGATCAGTCCATGGCTTTGAAGTTGAACTCGCCGCCTTCTTTGATGCCTGACGGCCAACGCGCGGTGACCGTTTTTGTGCGTGTATAGAATTTGAAGCTATCCGCACCATGCTGGTTCAGGTCACCGAACATGGATTTCTTCCAACCGCCAAAGGTGTGATAGGCCAACGGAACCGGGATCGGAACGTTGATACCGACCATGCCAATATTGATCCGGCTGGCAAAATCACGCGCGGTGTCGCCGTCACGGGTAAAGATCGCGGTGCCGTTGCCGTATTCGTGGTCCATGGCCAGGCCAATCGCCTCTTCGTAGGACCCGGCGCGGACGGTCGACAGAACCGGGCCAAAGATCTCTTGCTTATAGATGTCCATTTCGGGCGTCACGTGGTCGAACAGATGCGGGCCGACGAAGAAACCGTCCTCATAGCCTTGCAGGCTAAAGTCACGGTTATCGACAACCAGTTTGGCGCCCTGTTCCACGCCCGAGCTGATCAGGCCCAGAATGCGTTCCTTGGCGGCACCGGTCACGACGGGCCCCATGTCGACATCATCCCCAGCGGTGTAGGGGCCGACCTTCAGTTTCTCGATACGCGGAATAAGCTTTTCGATCAGCGCGTCGGCGGTATCCTCTCCGACCGGGACGGCAACCGATACGGCCATGCAGCGTTCGCCGGCCGCGCCGAAACCGGCGCCAACCAGGGCATCTGCTGCCTGGTCAAGATCGGCGTCGGGCATGACGATCATGTGGTTCTTGGCACCGCCGAAACACTGCGCGCGTTTGCCGTTGGCCGTGGCGCGCGAATAGATGTACTGCGCGATTGGGGTCGAGCCCACAAAGGAAACGCCCTGAATGATCTCGCTGTCCAACAGCGTGTCCACGGCCTCTTTGTCGCCATTGACCACCTGGAACACACCTTTGGGCAAACCAGCCTCAACGAACAGTTCCGCCAGCATCAAAGGTACTGAAGGATCGCGCTCGGACGGTTTCAGAACGACCGCGTTGCCACAGGCCAGGGCAGGGCCCACATGCCACAGTGGCATCATGGCCGGGAAGTTGAAGGGCATGATCGAGGCCACAACCCCCAAAGGCTGGCGCATAGAATACATGTCGATGCCTGGGCCCGCACTGTCGGTGAATTCACCTTTCAACATCTGCGGCGCACCGATGCAGTATTCGATCACTTCCAGACCGCGCTGCAGATCGCCTTTCGCGTCAGGGATCGTCTTGCCGTGCTCGCGGCTGAGCGCTTCGGCCAGCTTGTCCATGTCGCGGTTCATCAGGTGAACCATCGCCATCATCACGCGCCCGCGTTTTTGCGGGTTCGTTGCACCCCAGGCCGGTTGTGCGGCTGCGGCGCTAGCAATGGCTGCTGTGGTCTCGGCAGCACTTGCCATCGGGCATTTGTACTGTACCTCGCCGGTAGCGGGGTTGAACACGTCATCATATCGGCCGGACGTGCCGGCGACATTCTCACCGTTGATGAAATGGGACAGTTCGTTCATTGCGAATTCCTCCGAAGGTCTGCGCGCAGAATAGGCTTGCATAAATGGCTTGAACAGAGGCAATGTCCCAAAGGTGTTTTGCAAAATTGCAAAGGTGAAGCGTGACACCTAATTGGGATGATATGAGGGTCTTTCTGGCCGTAGCCCGCGAAGAAAGCCTTTCGGCGGCGGGACGATTACTTCGGATTGACCCGGCTACGGTCGGACGCCGTGTAGCGCGGTTGGAAGCGTCTCTGGATGCGCCGCTGTTCACCAAATCGCAGCAGGGATATGTGCTGACCTCAGCTGGTGAGCGTTTGATGGACCACGGTCTGAAAGCCGAAGAGGCGATGCGCGCTGCAGCAGGCGCCATGGCAGAACCATCTGAGAGGCTGAGCGGGCAAATCCGGATCGGCGCACCGGACGGTTGTGCGAATTACTTGTTGCCGCAGGTGTGTGGCAAGATTTGTGACACCAATCCCAATCTGGACATACAAATTCTGGCCTTGCCGCGCGTCATCAACCTTTCCCGCCGTGAAGCCGATATGGCCGTGACCGTCAGCGCACCGACCGCTGGAAAACTGCTTGTACAGAAAATTACCGATTACAAACTTCATCTTGTCGCAACGCAGGAATACCTTGCCGATCACCCTGCGGTTTATTCCATCAGCACGTTAGGGGGGCATCGTATGATCGGATACATACCTGATATGATATTCGACCGCGAACTGGACTATCTGGTCGATCTGGGTGTTGACCGTGTCGCGCTGGCCTCGAATTCGGTCTCTGTCCAACTGCGGCAGGTTTCGCAGGGATCAGGGATCTGCATTGCGCATGATTTCACACTGCCATTTCACCCGAAGTTGAAGAAAATACTGGTTGATCAAGTGAGTTTGACACGCAGTTTTCATCTGGTTCGACATCAAGGTGACCAACGAAACGAGCGGCTGAATCGGTTCGCGCAGGCCCTGTCCCAAGGGATTCGCGATGAAGTTGAGCGGCTTGAGGCTGAAGCTTCACCTTGACAGGCTATTTCATTCCGGCAACGCTTTGGAAAACACGAAGTTATTTCGGAGGTTACGTCAATGCTTGTTCAGGCCATTCTGAAATCCAAAGCCACCGGAGGCGTGGTGACAGTTGCTCCTTCGCGCACAGTTTCAGAGGTTGCAGGAATCCTTGCGGAAAAGCGCATCGGAACGGTGGTTGTATCAGAAGATGGCGGTAAGACCGCATCAGGCATCTTATCAGAACGTGACATTGTTCGCGAACTGGCCGCAAGCGGCAGCGGATGCCTATCAAAACCCGTAAGCGCGTATATGACCCGCGAGCTGGTGACAGCGACGCAACAGGATACTGTCCAGGATATAATGTCGCGGATGACCGAAGGGCGCTTTCGCCATATGCCGGTTGTTGAGGACGGTAACCTCGTTGGCATTGTTACCCTAGGCGACGTTGTCAAAGCACAGCTTTCCGAACTGGCAATGGAAAAAGACGCATTGGAAGGCATGATCATGGGCCATTGAGCCCATAGAAACGCGACGCAACTACTTGCACCCATAGCCAAGTTATGTTTGCTTGCGCAGAAATTTCGTTGCGCAGGAGGCGGCAATGAGGGTTGGATTGTATCCCGGAACATTTGATCCGATCACACTGGGTCATATTGATATCATCCGTCGCGCGGCCGCTCTGGTTGACAAGCTCGTGATTGGGGTGGCGATCAATCGGGAAAAGGGGCCGTTATTTTCGTTGGAAGAACGGGTCGAGATGATCGAAGCCGAATGTTCCTTTCTTTCCGAACAGACCGGAACTGAAATTGTCGCCCATCCTTTTGAAAACCTGCTTATCAACTGTGCCCGCGACGTAGGTGCTCAGGTCATTGTCAGAGGCCTGCGTGCTGTTGCGGATTTCGAGTATGAGTTCCAGATGGTCGGTATGAACCGCGCATTGGACGACTCAATCGAGACGGTGTTCCTTATGGCTGAGGCCCGCCATCAGGCGATTGCCTCGAAACTGGTGAAAGAGATCGCGCGATTGAACGGGGACGTGTCGAATTTCGTCACGCCCCGCGTAAATGACGCGCTGCGTGCGCGCTTAGGATAGCGCGCCCATCGCGGCCGCCGTGTCCAGCATCCGGTTCGAAAAGCCCCATTCATTGTCGTACCAGGCCAGCACCCGGACCAACGTGCCGTCTGTCACCTTGGTTTCAGCCAAAGAGACGGTCGAACTGTGTGCGTCGTGATTGAAGTCGATCGACACTAGTGGGCGGTTTTCCGCAGCCAGGACACCAGGAATATTGACCGCGGCATCAATGAACAACTGGTTGACCTCTTCTTCGGTTGTTGGGCGCGACACTTCGGCCACCAGATCCACAACCGAGACGTTCGGAGTGGGAACACGGATTGCCTGTCCAGTCAATTTACCTGCCAACTGGGGCAATACGAGACCTACGGCTGAGGCTGCCCCCGTAGTGGTGGGAATCATCGACAATGCAGCCGCGCGTGACAGATACGGGTCTTTTCCGGCGGTATCGTGAACTGGTTGGCTGGCTGTATAGGCATGAACGGTTGTCATGTTTCCGTGGACAATGCCCAAACCCTCGTCCAGCGCCGCAGCAACGGGCGACAAACAGTTGGTCGTGCAGGATGCGTTCGAAACGATCGTATCCTCGACGGTCAGCTCATGGTCATTTACCCCGAAGACGATGGTTTTGACCGCACCATCCCCGCGGGCAGGAGCAGAAATCAAAACTTTTTTGGCGCCGTTGTCAAAATGGCGCGCCGCGGCTTCGCGCGTGCGGAACACGCCTGTGCATTCGAGAACAACGTCAATATCGGACCAATCGAGTTTCTCAGGCTCACGTTCGCTGGTTAGGCGGATCGGGCCTGCACCGACATCCAAACCGGCGTCGGTCAGGGAAACGGGCTTTGTATAACGTCCATGCACACTGTCGAATTCAAAGAGATGCGCGTTAATTTCGGGCTTGGCCAAATCGTTTATGGCCACGATCTGAACGTCGGTCCGCCCAGATTCCATCAAGGCCCGCAAAACACCGCGCCCGATCCGTCCAAATCCATTGATTGCCAACTTGAGTGTCATGGTCTGCTCCGTCTGGGTGTCTGTTATTGCAAAGTTAGCGCTAACAAAGCTAGATCAAGGAAAAAGTCAAGAAAAACCTCTGTCAGCGCCAGAAGGCGAGCCAGTCCAGGAAGGTGTAAAGTTTCTTTCCCAGGAAGATCAGGTTCTCAGAGTCGAACATTGCGTAATCGACTAGCAGACAGCCAAGTATTAGAAGGCCAAGCCAGATAGCAATTTGATTGGTCATGTTGGCCCCGAATGAAAACACCCGCCCAGATAAACTGAGCGGGTGTAAAGGTACAACATTTCTACGGCGTTTTAGTTAAGCCGTCCCATGGCAACGGCGACGTCTGCCATACGGACCGAGAAGGCCCATTCGTTGTCATACCAAGCCAGAACACGAACCATGCGGTTGTTAACGACCCGTGTCTGGTCTGGTGCGAAAATCGAGCTTTCTTCGGTATGATTGAAATCGGTCGAGACCAGCGGCGCGGGCTCATAGCCCACGACTCGCTGCATTGATCCCCGTGATGCTTCACGAACGATGGCATTAACATCTTCGACAGTCACGTCACGCGCCGCATGGAAAGTCAGGTCGACAGCAGAAACGTTTGGTGTTGGTACACGGATAGCCGAGCCGTCCAAACGACCCTTCAGGTTCGGCAGAACTTCGCCCAGAGCTTTGGCTGCACCTGTTGAAGTTGGGATCATGGACATCGCCGCGGCGCGCGCGCGATACAGGTCACTATGACGGCGATCCAGTGTCGGCTGGTCGCCGGTATAGGCATGGATCGTAGTCATGATACCGTGTTCGATCCCGATACCTTCGTCCAGCACCTTGGCAAGCGGAGCAAGGCAGTTCGTGGTGCAAGAGCCATTCGAAACCATTCTATCTTCAGTAACCAGGCTGTTGTGGTTCACGCCATAGACAATGGTTTTATCAACATTCTTACCTGGCGCAGACAAAAGAACCTTCTGAGCACCGCGTTCCAGATGCGTTTTGGCTTTCAGGCCATCGTTGAATTTTCCGGTGCATTCCAAAACGACGTCACAACCTTCCCAGTCAAGCTCGTTCATATCGTAAGTCGAGAACACCTCCATTGGGCCGCGGCCCAAATCCATGGTGTTGCCTTCGATCGAAACATCGCGGGGAAAGCGGCCGTGGATGCTGTCGTATTTCAGCAGGTGGGCGGTAGTTTCCAATGGGCCGGTCGCGTTGACCTTGATCACTTCGATGTCGTTGCGGGCCGATGCCGCAATATGCGACAGGGTGCAGCGGCCGATACGGCCAAATCCATTGATGCCGACCTTGATGGTCATCTGACGTCTCCAAAAATGCGCTTGCTCTGCGGGGCATATAGCGGCACAGACGCTTTCTCAAAAGGGCAAAAGTGACATATTCTTAACGTGTTAGCGCAAACCTTCGCCGGTTGCGCTAACGCTTGCGCTAGCCGTCGGATCGGGTAGGGTCCCCTGGCGACAGGTGAGATGAGAGGAAACACGCATGAGTGGTTTGTTGGCACTGTTGGATGATGTTGCTGGCATAGCAAAGGTTGCTGCGGCGTCAGTGGACGATGTGGTCGCTGCCGCCGGCAAGGCCGGGGCCAAGACTGCGGGCGTGATCATCGACGATGCAGCAGTTACTCCGAAATATGTGCAGGGCTTTGCCCCGGCGCGGGAATTGCCGATCATCTGGCGCATTGCGCGCGGCTCGATTTTCAACAAGATTATCCTGCTGTTGCCAGTCGCTTTGTTGCTGGCCAATTTTGCACCCTGGTTGATAACGCCCTTGTTGATGCTTGGCGGGTCCTATTTGTGCTTCGAAGGGGCAGAAAAGATATTTCACCTGCTTTTCCCTCATGGCAGCCACGTTATAGACGAAGATATGAAGGTCAAAGACCCGGGCCATCTGGAAGAGCAGAAGGTCAAGGGTGCGATCAAAACCGATTTCATCCTGTCCGCCGAGATCATGACAATCGCCTTGGCCGCCATCGAGGCACCGAATATCTGGATGCAGGCGGCAACGCTGGCCGTTGTTGGACTAGGTGTGACTCTGGCCGTTTATGGCTCGGTCGCCTTGATCGTGAAGATGGACGATGTGGGCCTTTTCCTGGCGCGAAACGCACCAACGCCGATCGGGCGCGGATTGGGGCGTGGATTGGTTAAGGCGATGCCGGTTGTCATGAAAGTGCTGTCGATTGTCGGCACAGCTGCGATGCTGTGGGTTGGCGGCTCGATCATCATTCACGGGCTTGAGGTTCTGGGTTTTGGCTGGTTGGGGCATCAGATCCATGACATGGCCTATGCAGCCGGGCATGCGGTTTCGGCGCAATGGGAAGGTGCTGTGGAGTGGATTTCCAAAGCCACGATGGATGGCATATTCGGACTGGCCTGGGGGTTCGTGCTTATCCCGATTGCAACCAAAGTGGTCGCGCCGATTTTGTCTCGGAAATCTGAAACGCATTAATCAGAAAACGAAAAGGGCGGCGCATGGCCGCCCTTCGCTTGATGTTTGAAATTGGGAATTACAGCTCCAGCAATTCCTTGACCTTTGCAACTGTGGCCTCTGCAGTGATGCCGAAATGTTTATACAGTTCATCAGCGGGCGCAGACGCGCCAAAGCCCGACATGCCGATGAAGCCCGCCTTGGCGTCACGGCCGCGTTCCCCCAGCAGCCAGCGGTCCCAGCCTCCGGCGCGGACGGCGGCCTCGATGCCGACACGGACGGCTCCACCGGGCAGAACCCGCTTGCGATACGCTTCATCCTGCTCGGCGAACAGTTCCATGCATGGCATCGACACGACGCGCGTGCCAATGCCCTCGGCCTCGAGCATCGCCTTGGCTTCCATCGCCAGCGACACTTCCGAACCGGTTGCGATCAGGATTGCCTGACGCTTGCCTTCGGCTTCGGCAAGAACATAGCCGCCTTGTGCAGTCAGGTTTTTGGTTTTGTGATCCTTGCGTACGGTCGGCACGCCTTGGCGGGTCAGAGACAAGACCGAAGGGCTGTCCTTGAAGGTCAGCGCCAGTTCCCAGGATTCCGCTGTTTCAACGGCATCCGCCGGGCGGAAAACATAGGTATTCGGTGTCGCGCGTGAGATCGCCAGATGCTCGACCGGCTGGTGGGTCGGGCCGTCTTCGCCCAGACCGATCGAGTCATGGGTCATCACAAAGACCGTGGGTATCTTCATCAGCGCTGCAAGCCGCATCGAGGGCCGCGCATAGTCGGTGAACGCCATGAAGGTACCGCCATAGGGGCGGATGCCGCCATGCAGCGCCATACCGTTCATCGCTGCGGCCATGCCGTGTTCGCGGATACCATAATGGATGTACCGACCCTTGCGGTTTTCCGGCAGGAACACGCCCATATCGGCCGATTTCGTGTTGTTCGAACCGGTCAGGTCAGCAGAGCCGCCAATAGTTTCCGGCATGATCGGATTGACCGCGTTCAGAACTTTCTCGGACGAGGCACGGGTGGCCAACTTGGGCTGATCTTCCGACATCTGCTTTTTGAACGAGCGGATGGCCCCGGCCAGCTTTTTGGGTGCCTCGAACGCATAAGAGCGGTTGAACTCGGCCTGTTTGCGTTCAGAGATCTGCGCGAAACGCTCCTCCCACGCAGAACGCTCGGCTGCGCCGCGCGAACCGATTGCTTCCCAGGCTGATTTGACATTTGCCGGGACTTCGAAGGCGCCATGCGGGGCGGCATAGGCCTCTTTGGCCGCTTTCAGCTGTTCCTGATCGGTCAGGGCGCCGTGGCCTTTCGAGGTATCCTGCGCGGCGTGACCCAAAGCAATATGGCTTTCACAGGCGATCATGGTCGGCTTGTTTGACGATTTCGCCTTGGTGATGGCCTCGTCGATGGCCTGCGGATCATGACCATCAATCTCGATGACCTGCCAGCCCGAGGCGGCAAAACGTTTCACCTGATCGGTCCGGTCAGCTATGTCGACCGTGCCGTCGATGGTGATGTTGTTGTTGTCCCAGAACACGATCAGCTTACCCAGCTCGTGACGGCCGGCCAGCGTGATGGCCTCTTGGCTAACGCCTTCCATAAGGCAGCCGTCGCCCGCGATGACATAGGTATAGTGATCTACGATCTTCTTGCCGTAATGAGCGCGCTGGATTTCCTCGGCCATGGCAAAACCAACGGCGTTCGAGATCCCCTGACCCAGCGGGCCGGTTGTGGTTTCGATCCCGTTGACAAGGAAGTTCTCGGGGTGACCTGCAGTTTTTGCGCCCAGCTGACGGAAATTCTTGATCTGTTCCAGCGTAACGTCAGCGTTCCCAGTGAGATACAACAGCGAATAGATCAGCATCGAGCCGTGACCGGCGGACAGGATGAACCGGTCGCGGTCGGGCCAGTTTGGGGCCGAGGCGTCGAATTTAAGGTGCTTTTCGAACAGTACAGTCGCGACATCGGCCATGCCCATTGGCATACCGGAATGGCCGGAATTGGCGGCGGCGACGGCGTCGAGGGTCAATGTGCGGATGGCCGCAGCTTTGTCCCAGTGTTCGGGGTTGGCATTGCGCAGCGCAGTCAGGTCCACGGGTGTTGTTCCTTTGGATTACAGGCAGATGGCCGCTCAATACCATTCAGCCCTCAAAGTGCAAGTAGAACTGGGTGCTGCAGGGTTTTGCTGGATCAAGAATGTGACCCAAGTCGTTGAAAGCAAACAGTGGGTATTTTCGATGCCATTGGGTTAGACTAGGCCAAGACGCGTACAAGGTTGATTCGGATAACCTCGCGAAACAAGGAACCTTGATAAAAAGGTGGCAGGGGCATGAGCCAGATCGAAGAACTACAACGCCGTATTGTGGCCGCGATGGATCGGATTGGATCCGGCATTGCGACAATGGCGGAAGTTGGCGCAGGCAGCGGTGGAGAAGATGACACTCTGCGTGTAGCTCTGGATGATGAGAGGGTTGCGAATGCTCAACTTGAAGAGCGTCTCAGATCATTAAAAGAAAGGCACGATTCCGAAGTCGATGCCATGCGCCTAGAAATCGAAGGCTTGCGCAATACGCCGTCTGATAGTCAGGAAAGTGCAGCGCTGCGCGAGCAACTCGACGATGCCAGGGCACAGCTTGCCTCGGTCGAAGCCGCACGGGCCGAGTTGGCAAGCGCAAAGGCAGCATTGGAAGATCAGGATGTTGTCGAAGAACTGAAAGCCGAAAATGCCCGTCTTCGTTCGGAATTGGCGGATAGTGAACGCGTGGCGGAACTCAGCGCCGAGTTAGAAATGCTGCGCGCCGAACGCAGTAGCCATGGCTCGGCGATGTCGCGTCTGGATGATGATCTACAGCGCATGCGCAAAGCCAACGAACAACTACGAATGTCGGTCGAAGAGCTGCGCACAGCTGCAGAAGACGGAATGACCGATGCGGATCTGTTGAACCGTGCCACAGCTGCCGAGCTTGAGGCAACGCGCGCAGCGCAGGCCACCGATGCGGCCGAAGCACATGCCGTGCTGGCCCGGTTGGAACCGTTGCTGTCTCAGGCGAAATTGGCCGAAGGAGAGGTGGAATAATGCCTGAATTGACCATTCAAATCGGGGGGCGCGGCTTTGAGGTTTCGTGCCAAGAAGGCGAAGAGGTTTTCCTGCAAGCTGCTGCAAAATTGCTGGATGATGAAGCGCAGGTATTGTCGGATCAGATCGGTCGGATGCCTGAATCCCGGATGCTTTTGATGGCTGGATTGATGTTGGCAGACAAAGCCGCCGCCACAGGTGACAAAATCAACTCGCTGGAAAATAAGCTGGCGGAGGCCGAAGCCGAGCTTCGGAACCTGCGTAGCATGCCACAGCCCGAGCCGGAAAGAATTGAAGTTGCCGTGGTTCCACCTTCGGTCACTGACACCTTGGCAGAGTTGGCTGCTCGGGCCGAGGCAATGGCGGCATTCATAGAAGAAAAGTCAACGAAATGATAAATATGCGTACTATTGCTATTGCAACTTTCATGTCTGTGTCAGCGCAGGTTTCCTGGGCTGGGATCGATATTCTGCCCGTCACATTTACTTGTGATAACGGCGTGCCACTTGAGGTTGCCTATTTCAATGCCGAGGATGGATCCAGCGCGGCAGCCATGATGGTCGACAATAAGCTGGTGACTTTGCACCAAGCTCAGAGCGGCTCTGGTATCCGCTATGAATCCGACGGAACAACTGGCACTTACATCCTGCGCTCCAAAGGCTGGGACGCCACGGTGAGCTTTCTGGCGACAGGTGCAGATGCCGCCAGCGAGCAGGTCTTATTGGGAAATTGCGTCAGTCGCTGATCAGGCGTTTGCTTCCCTGATTTTATCAGCGGCTTCCTTGTTGTAGCCGACACCGTTGTCATCAAACAAGGTGTCCAGCTCACCTGACAGGGTCATCTCGGTGATGATGTCGCATCCGCCTACGAACTCGCCTTTGACATAGAGTTGCGGAACAGTCGGCCAGTCAGAATAGTCCTTGATCCCCTGACGCAAGCCTTCGTCGGCCAGTACATTCACGTCAGCAAATTCTACGCCCATGTAGTTCAGCACGCCTGCCACGCGCGAGGAGAATCCGCATTGCGGCATTTCCTTGGTGCCTTTCATATATAGCACCACATCATTGGCTTTGACGGTCTCGTCGATCTGGGTTTTCACGTCGGTCATGTTACTTTTCCTTGTCATCCGCATCCGGGGCGGTCGTTTCATCCTGTGATGGGGCGGCGACCCATCCTTCCTTTTCCAGCCGTCGGTGTTCGGCCTGCGCCAGGGCCAGCGGATTCAGCCCGTATCTCTCGATGCCGTCAACCTTGCTGATTTTGTCCGGGTTTGGACGCATGTCGACCAGTTTACGCTTTCTGTTTCGCTTCACATAGGCCTCGATCAGCGCGGCGGCAACTATCAAAGCCGCGATTGCTGATATCCAAGCCAGCCATGTACTCATTTTTTTGGAGCCATGGCTTTAGCGTATTGCTGCGGATCTCGGGTCACCCTCGCCACAGTCGGGTGTCCACCGCCCGGGCCGCCCGTATGCACGCCATGAGTTATTAGTTGATCTCCTTGGCCGGGTTCGCTTCCGCGAGCTTTCTTATTGGTGCCGGGCAAAAAAGCTGATCGAACAACAAATATGCACCCAACCAGCGCCACCAAAGAGCAAATCCCGTAAATCCAGAAAGTCGTGCTCACTCAGGCACTTTCGTCGTCAGAGCCAGCGCGTGCAAGTCGCCATCCGGGCCGTCCATCTTGCCTTTGAGGGCTGCATAAACTGCTCGCTGTTGTTGCACCCGGTTTTTGCCACGAAAGCTCTCATCCACGACCATGGCCGACATATGTACGCCGTCGCTGCCGCCGACCTGAATGTCCGCATCGGGAAACGCGTCGCGCAGCAGGTTCTCAATCTCGTGGGCGCTCATCGGCATGTAGGTTTCTCCTGAAAGTCTTTCTCAAGATGTAGTGCGCCGGGGCGGGGCGCGCAAGGGTCAGATAGACGCCCCGAAATGACAAAAACCTGCACTTGTCAAAGTGCAGGTTTTAAGAAGCGCAGGCCCCAAAATCAGGCGACGGCTTCGGCGAAGCTGTTGCGGAAAGTGGCAGTCAGTTCATCAAGCAAGGCCTCAGAAGAGCCGATGCGGACGCTGTCGCCCGTGAACCGCCCGACCGATACCAGTGGAACGCCAGCCTGACCTGCGGCAATCATCAGGGCTTCGGCCTGGTCAAAGTTGCAGGCGACCAGATAACGGGCCTGATCCTCGCCAAACAGGAATTCGGTCGAGGCGTCGTCAAGCGTGATGCCGACGCCGGTTGCCTCGGCCAGTTCGAAGGCCGCCAATGCCAGACCACCATCGCCAAGATCGGTGCAGGCTTTGATCATCTCTCGGTTTGCGCGGATGAACTCTCCGTTGCGCTTTTCGGCATCCAGATCGACATGCGGCGCGTCGCCATCTTCGCGGTTGAACACTTCGGCCAGAAGGGCGGATTGGCCCAGATGCCCCTGCGTATCGCCGATGACCAGAGCCACGTGGCCGTCGCGGACCTCATTACCTATGATCTCGTCCGTGTGCGCCAGAAGGCCGACCGCTCCAATTGTCGGGGTCGGCAGGATCGCCTGACCGTCGGTTTCGTTGTAAAGTGACACGTTGCCGGACACGATGGGCATATCCAACGCTGCGACGGCCTTACCAATGCCTTGGATGGCACCGACGAACTGGCCCATGATCTCGGGCTTTTCCGGGTTGCCAAAATTCAGGTTGTCAGTGGTCGCCAGCGGCAATGCCCCGACGGCGGTCAGGTTGCGATAAGCTTCGGCAACAGCTTGCTTGCCGCCTTCTACAGGGTTGGCTCGCACATAGCGCGGGGTAACGTCACTGGTGAAAGCAAGAACTTTGTCGGTGCCGTGTACACGAACCATGCCGGCGCCTAGACCAGGCGTACGCACGGAATCAGCCATAACCATGGTGTCATACTGCTCGTAAACCCATTGCTTGCCCGCATAGTTTGGCGAAGCGAGCAGGGCGCGCAGACCGTCGATCGGGTCGATCTGAGGCACGTCGGCCAGGTCTTCTGCCTGCGGAGTAGCCTCCCACGGGCGGTCATATTCGGGCGCAGTGGACGAGAGCTTGGACAGAACCAGATCAGCTTTGACCTCGCCATTGTGCATGATCAGAAAGCGATCTTCGGCGAGGGTTTCACCGACGATAGCGAAATCCAGATCCCATTTATCGAAAACGGCGCGAGCCTCGGCTTCAAGCTCGGGTTTGAGAACCATCAACATGCGTTCCTGGGATTCCGACAGCATCATCTCATAGGCTGTCATGTTCTCTTCGCGTTGGGGAACGTTTTCCAGATCAAGCCGAACGCCCAGACCGCCTTTGTCGCCCATTTCCACGGCCGAGCAGGTCAGACCCGCCGCGCCCATATCCTGGATCGAGATCACCGCGCCGGTCTGCATCAGCTCCAGCGTCGCTTCCATCAGGCGTTTTTCGGTGAACGGGTCGCCAACCTGAACGGTGGGGCGCTTTTCCTCGATCGTGTCGTCAAATTCGGCGCTGGCCATGGTGGCTCCGCCCACGCCGTCGCGTCCGGTTTTCGCACCGAGATAGACCACGGGCATGCCGACGCCAGAGGCCGCCGAGTAAAAGATCTTATCACTGTCAGCCAGACCAGCGGCAAAGGCATTCACAAGGCAGTTGCCGTTATAGGCCGGGTGAAAGCGGACTTCGCCGCCAACGCAAGGCACGCCGAAACAGTTGCCATAGCCGCCGATACCTTCGACCACGCCATTGACCAGCTGACGGGTCTTGTGGTGGCCGGGTTCACCAAAAGACAGCGCGTTCATCGAGGCGATTGGGCGCGCACCCATGGTGAAAACATCGCGCAGGATACCTCCAACACCTGTGGCTGCACCTTGATAGGGTTCGATGTAAGACGGATGGTTGTGGCTTTCCATCTTGAAGACCACGGCCTGACCATCGCCGATATCGACCACACCTGCATTTTCACCCGGTCCGCAGATCACCTGGGGTCCAGAAGTGGGCAGGGTGCGCAGCCATTTCTTGGAGGATTTGTAGGAACAATGCTCGTTCCACATGGCCGAGAAAATGCCCAACTCGGTAAAGGTTGGCTCGCGCCCGATAATCTCCAGGATCATCTCGTATTCTTCGGGTTTCAACCCGTGCGCGGCAATCAGATCCGGTGTGATGGCGGGCTCTTGCATCGTTTGTCCTGTGTCCATGGTGGCCGAGATTGCGGGCCTTGTAGGGCAAGGGCGCGTCTGTGGGAAGGGCCAAGTCAGCGCAGGGTCGAATAACGTAACCGGCATATGCCAATTTCGAGCTTTTCTGCGCTTTGTGTACCCAGAAAAAGAAACGGAACCGCGCCAGTGGCCGGTTCCGTCTATAGTATTTCCTGCCAGGCGGCCCAAAAGCCGCTTGGCGTCTGTATCTGGTCTTTAAGCTGGGGTTTCTCCCTTGTTGATCGAGTCCGCCGCAGCGGCCCCAACAGCAGCTTTTTGCTGTTCGGTAAGGTTCTCGGCCTCTTCCAGACCAGGAATTGCTACGCGAACTTCGCGGCGGGCAAAGTCGATGCCATTGGCATTGAACTCGGCCTTCACCCGGTTGAAGATCTCCTTGCGAAGCGTGAACTGCTTGCCCGGCTTGGCCATGAACTTGCCGCGGATGATCATGCCAACATCGTCAAAGTCGAAAACACCTTGCGATTTAAAGGGCTGCAAGAAGCCTTCTTTGTGGGTTTCGTCCGCCATCATCTCGGCGCCGATCTTCTTGAAGATCTTCTTGACCTTGTTGGGATCAGTGTCAAACGGCACGGTGAACTTTAGCTTCATGATCACCCAGTCACGGCTGAAATTGGTCAGCTTTTGAATCTCGCCATAGGGGATCGTGTGAACGGGCCCACGGTGATGGCGGAGCTGCATCGAACGGATCGAGATTTTCTCGACGGTGCCCATGGTGCCACCGACATCGACATATTCACCCACGCGAAACGCATCGTCGATAAGGAAGAAGACACCGCCGACGATATCAGCCACCAGCTTCTGAGCGCCGAAACCGATCGCAAGACCAAGGACACCGGCACCTGCCAGAAGTGGGGTGATGTTGATGCCCAGCGCGCCCAATGCGAGCAGGCCGAAGATGACCGCAATCGTGACTTGCGCCGTGATCCGCAGCAGGGGAAGAACCGTCGCCAGACGTGAGCCGCCTGCACCGCCACCCTCGCCACCGGCCTCTTCATCCAGCTCTTCTGCCGTTGTCTGTTCCTTGGCAAGACGACGGTTGATCCATAGTGAGACGACCTCGTTCAAGATGTATCCGACAGCGATGATCATCAGGAATTCGATAACCGTACCGCCAACGTCGGTTCCGATCCCGGCAGAGGCGACATGTCGAAGATCAAGCTGCCAGACCCGCGCGATCATAAAGACCACAAACAGGCCCGCCAGCACGCGACCGATCCGGATATAGCTGCGCTTGGCTGATTTATAGGCGCGTTCGGCCAATGGTCCGTCGCCCAACATTGGGGGTTGAAGATGGCGCACGAGGCCACGGATCAGCGTATCAAGCGCTGGTGCGATCAGCAGCCAGAACATCGTCGTGAAATGTGGCCCTTTGCCAAGCAGGGCAAGTGTTCTGGGATCACGCTGTGCGATCAGGAATTCGACCAGGAACCATATCACCACCGAAACGCCGATAGCGAAGTAGGGATAGTAATGAGCGACCTTTTCATCGAATTTGGTGTGATCCGGGTCCGTGCCCAACATCATCTGAGACAACCCTTCGCGCGCGGTCCAGGCGATGATCCCAATGTATATATGGATGCCAGCGTTCAGCCAGAAACCGATACGCGTATCGGCCGGGGTGATACCGTTAAGCAAGTTGAACCGTACGATAAAGAGCGTGAGGCCGATCAATAGAAGAAGGCCAATCAGGTTGCGATGCAGATATTTGGCCCAATGATCGTCTATGTTGACCAACCGGTAATGTGGCTTTTTGGGCGCCAGTACAAAGCGTGAGGCGGCTGCGCCCAGACGCGGAATCCAAATCAGGTAGAAAACGAATGGGGCGGCATAGGTAAGCTGTTCTGTCGTCAGCAAGCCCCGTCCAATCGCCCGGATAACAACATAGAACACAACAAGTCCTGCGATTTCCCGGCAGAAACGGCGGAACAAGTAACGTACCGCGCTCCAAAGATCAGCATCGGAATTCCCATCGGGCTCTTCGTGCCATTTGCGGGTGAGAAACCCAAACAATTTTTCAGCAGCGTATCCGGCCACCAGAACTGCTAGGATCAGCCCAAACAGGCCAAACACCCCGGTAGATCCGAATTTCGCTGAGAAATTGCTGAACGCCTCAACCTGGGCGCTGACAATATTTGGCAATGTGGTCAAAACCTGCGTCCAAGAGGTAACCATCTCGGCCCAGATTTCACTGATTTCGGTAAGCGGATCTTCATGGTTTTCGTTTGCTGCCGCCTGCTTTTCTGCAACCGCGTCGAGCCGTTCCAGCAAAATGGCGCGAACCTGATCGTCGGACATACGTGCCACCAAGCCATCAACCTGATCGGGCGTCAGGTCCTCTGGAATTGTGACCGTAGACGACGCGGTCCCACTGTCTTGTGCGTGTACTGGTACCGCAAGAAGAATGGCGGAAATCAACGCCAGTAATAGGCGGAGTGGATGGTGCATGAATTTTCCCTCGAACACGAATTTTTGATCTTTTACGGGATCATAGGCGCGGAGGTGGAAATTTCCCAGCAGTTTTCGGCTGTTCGGTGTCACCGATTAAGCCAGGACCAAAAAAAAAGGCCGAGCACTAAGCTCGGCCGTAGTCCAACAGGGAGGTATGAAGATGATGAGCGTTACAGCATCACCGCCTTCGAGTGCTCATTTAGGCATCAGTTTGATAACGATCAAGGCGTTTCAGTGTGATAGTCCGTCATGTCCGCTATGACGTTGACGCATAGCTATAGTTTCCCCATTTTCTTCAGGTGTTTACGCTGCGCGATGATCTCGTCCTGCACAAAATCGCGGAAGGCTGCCACGCGTTTGGAATGGCGTAACTCTTCGGGGTAGGCGAGATAAACAGGAACGTCAGCCGTTTCGATGTCTGAAAGTACCGGCAGCAGATGCGGGAAATCATGCGTGACATAATCGGGCAGCAAGCCAATTCCCAGATTGTGCAGTACGCCCTGCAAGACACCGAAATAGTTGTTCACTGTCAGCAACGACGCCGGGTTATAGGTCATCAGATGCCGTACCATTGCCGCACTGGCCCCTACTTGGGGGGCTGAGGGGGTCTGACAGATAAGTCGATGGCTCGAGATTTCTTCGAGGGAGGCAGGTTGACCGCTTTCCTTTAGATATTCCGGGGTAGCATAAAGCAGCATCTGTACTGTCATCAGGCGCTTGCGCACCAGATCTGCCTGGCTAGGCTCTTTCATACGGATGGCGACATCGGCCTCGCGCATTGGCAGGTCAAGAACGCGTTCCTCAAGCATGAGGTCGATATTTAGGTCCGGGTATTGTTCATACAGCTTTGGCAACCTCGGAGCGAGCCATAGGGTCCCGAACCCAAATGTGGTTGTGACCCGTAGCACACCAAAGACTTCTTCTTCGCTGTCTCGTATGCGCGCCGCTGCCGCGTCCAGTCGCTTGGACATTGCCGAGGTGGCGTCGAACAGCAGCTCACCCTGTTCGGTCAGAATTAGACCGCGGGCGTGACGATGGAACAACGTCGAATCAAGTGACTCTTCCAATGCCCGAATTTGTCTGCTGACTGCCGATTGAGATAGGTTCAGCTTATCGCCTGCATGTGTCAGGCTGCCCGCATCTGCAACCGCGTGAAATATCCTAAGCTTGTCCCAATCCATCGCCGCAACTTTCGTTATCCTGCCGAACGCCTATATGAAATAGGTGACAACTTCCACATTCAAACGGCGAAATCCTTGCGTTTCAGAGGATAAGCTCTAGGCAGGTCAGTTATTATGACCTAATATGGAAGCAGATGAAGCACACTGATCTGACGAGGGGAGGCGTTTGATGAGTAAGCCACAAATTTCTTTGAACGACCGTTTCGACTTAAGCAAAAACACGGTTTTATTGAACGGCACTCAGGCGCTTGTTCGCCTTATGCTGATGCAAAAGGCGCGCGACACGAAATCGGGTCTGAACACTGCAGGATTGGTGACGGGATACCGCGGATCGCCTCTTGGAGCGGTCGACCAGCAGATGATGCGCGCGCAGAAACAGCTGACAGAAAGCGATGTCACTTTTCAATACGGTCTGAATGAGGATCTTGCGGCAACCGCGCTTTGGGGCAGTCAGCAGGCCGGGTTAAGGGGTGACGGCAAGTTCGATGGCGTCTTTGGTCTGTGGTACGGAAAAGGACCTGGTGTAGATCGGTCAGGCGACGTGATGCGCCATGCCAATATGGCAGGGACGGCGGCACATGGTGGCGTTCTGATGGCCATGGGGGATGATCACACGGGCGAAAGCTCGACCGTGCTGCATCAGTCCGAGTGGTCGCTGGTTGATATGTACATGCCAGTGGTCAGCCCGGCCGGAGTACAAGAGATACTCGACTACGGCGTTTACGGATTCGCGCTCAGCCGGTTCGCCGGTGTCTGGGTCGGCCTCAAGACCATGAAGGACACGATAGAGGTGACTTCGGTTGTTGATGGCAACCCTGATCGCATGAATGTCGTGGTGCCCGAGTTTGATATGCCCGAAGGAGGGCTGAACATCCGGCTTGGCGATACGCCTCATCTGCAGGAAGAGCGCATTATTGATTACAAGCGTTTTGCGGCTGAAACGTTTTCACGGGCCAACCGGATGGACAAACGTGTCTGGGGCAAACCCGGCGCAAAGATAGGTCTGGTGGCCGCTGGTAAGAACTGGCTGGACCTTACCCACGCGCTTTCCTTGCTGAATATTGATGAGGCCGAGGCCGAGCGCCTTGGCATCACGACCTATAAGGTCGGACAGACGTTCCCTCTGGATATGTCCGGATTTCATGACTGGGCAGAAGGTTTGGACCTGATTGTAATCGTTGAGGAAAAACGTAAACTGATCGAGGTTCAGGTTAAGGAAGCGATCTTTGACGACCGCCGTGGTCGACGAGTCTATGGCTGGTACAAGGGCGGTGCTGGGACGCTGCACCGGGAAGAGCTGTTTCCCACCCGCGGTGCCCTAGATCCGAACATGATCGCTGAAAAACTGGGCGGAATTCTGATTGAAGAAGGCCGTGATACCGACGGGGTCCGCGCAGGTTTGACCAAGCTGACCGAAGCGCGCCGGGCGGACAATGCCGAGGAAATAGCCTCGCGCCTTCCGTATTTCTGTTCTGGATGCCCGCATAACAGTTCGACCAAGGTACCAGACGGAAGCCGGGCCTATGCAGGCATCGGATGCCATTACATGGTTCAGTGGATGGATCGAAGCACATTTGGCTTTACTCAGATGGGTGGCGAAGGGGCAAACTGGATCGGGGAAGAGCCGTTCTCGACCACCAATCATGTGTTCCAGAACCTCGGAGACGGCACCTATAACCATTCCGGTGTTCAGGCGATCCGGGCAGCTTTGTCGGCGGGTACGAACATCACCTTCAAGATTCTGTTCAACGATGCGGTCGCAATGACGGGCGGGCAGGGCAATGAGGGTGATCTGACCGCCGAAAGGATCGCGGCCGAGGTCAAGGCTATGGGCGTCACACATGTCGCGCTGGTCTATGACGAAAAAGAAGATGTAAACTTCAAAGCCCTACCCGCAGGAGTAGAGAGCTTTGAGCGCGCCGAACTGATGAATGTGCAAGAGAAATTCCGCACCTATGAGGGCGTCTCAGTCATCGTCTATGTCCAGACCTGCGCCGCTGAGAAACGCCGTCGTCGTAAACGCGGAACCTTTCCCGACCCGGACAAAAGGGTCTTTATCAATACGGATGTCTGTGAGGGCTGCGGTGACTGCGGCATCCAATCGAACTGTGTTTCGATTGTTCCCAAGGAAACCGAACTTGGCCGGAAGCGCGCGATTGACCAATCAAGCTGTAACAAGGATTTTTCGTGTCTGAGTGGGTTCTGCCCCTCCTTTGTGACGCTGGAAGGCGCGAAGATTCGCAAAGAAGCGACGACCGAACTTGATCTGCCCGATCTTCCGATGCCCGAGCTGCCTGAAATAGTGGGCACACATAATGTTGTCATCACCGGCATCGGTGGGACCGGAGTTGTCACGCTGGGGGCGATTCTGGCACAGGCGGCCCAGATTGACGGCAAAGGCGCCGGAATGATGGAGATGGCAGGCTTGGCTCAGAAAGGCGGTGCGGTTCATATTCATTGCCGTATAGCCAACCTGCCAGATGATATCAGTGCAATACGTGTGGCAACGGGTGAAGCCGACACATTGATCGGTGGTGATTTGGTTGTGTCCGCCGGGGCCAAAACACTTGGCCTGACACGCTTGGGTCAGACCGGAGCGGTGGTCAACAGCCACGAAACCGTTACCGGCGATTTCACGCGCGACACTAAGTTTAGGATTCCTGGTGAGAGGCTGGAATTGGCGCTGCAAGCACGATTGAAAGAAGACGTTTCCCTGTTTGATGCCACTGAGCTTGCGCGCGCAGTGATGGGAGATTCAATCTATTCGAACATGATGGTTTTTGGGGCCGCATGGCAGCGCGGGCTGATACCCGTCAGCCTCGATGCGGTGATTGCAGCCATTGATCTGAACGGAACGGCGGTAGAACGCAACAAAAGAGCCTTTGAGATCGGTCGTTGGGCGGTTTTACACCCGGAAAAAGTCGATGAGATTCTACGGCCAGGTGTTTCCGACCTCCCGAAATCACCAGAGCAGGTCATCGCGTTCCGCGCAGATCATCTGACCCAGTATCAAAGCGCTCGTTTGGCGAAACGCTACCGCAAAAATGTTGACTCGTTTGAGGATGCAGAAATTCGTGATGCTGTCGCAAAAGGGTATCATAAGCTGTTGTCTTACAAGGACGAATACGAAGTGGCCCGGTTGTTACTGTCCAGTCGGGAGAAAGCCGCCGCTGAATTTGATGGCGAATTCAAAATGACTTTCCACCTTGCCCCACCGCTGCTTGGTGGCAAAGGACCAGATGGCCGACCCCGCAAACGGAGTTTCGGCGAATGGATGCTGAAGCCGCTGAAATTCATGTCTCGGCTAAAAGTTCTTCGAGGTACTCCGCTGGATATCTTTGGCTATAGTGTCGAACGTCGAATGGAGCGCGCGCTGATCAAGCAATATGAGCGTGATCTCAAAGAGATCACTCCGCTGATTTCCATCCAAACAAAGGATGCCGTAATTGCGCTCGCCAAGTTGCCCTTGGATATCAAAGGTTTTGGACCCGTCCTTAAGGCGAATGAGGCGAGCGCCGCCAAACGCAGAGAGGAATTGTTGACCACGATACGGAACGGAGGACCTGAATTACAGGCCGCCGCCGAGTAATTCGTCACAACCGTGTCACGACAGCTAGGCAAAATTGTTACTTGCATTTAAAATGCAGGTACAAAACCGGAGACTTCCATGCCCTCGCGACGCCATGTTGCACGTGACATTTCTTATGCCTATTCCGCTGAAACCAAAAGCGGACGGATGGTCATCAAGCTTATGGAGAACACCACAGGCCGCCTGCGCCTTATCAGGCGTGCTGATGGGTACGAAAAAGACGTGGCCAACGGGCGAGATTTCTGGTCGGTCATGGTTGAGAGATACGGTTTGTCTCTGGATGTGGTTGGCGGGTCATTGTCTAATATTCCCCGTGATGGCCCTCTGATTCTGATTGCCAATCACCCATATGGAATTCTGGATGGGTTGATGATGGGGCACATGTTGTCCAGTACGCGTGGGGATTTTCGCATTCTGGCCAACCATGTGTTTCGTAAGGCAGAGGATCTGAATCGGGTCGTTCTGCCGATTTCATTCGACGATACAAAAGCTGCGATGAAGCAGAACCTCGAGACCCGCAAGAAAGCTTTGAACTATCTGGGCGAGGGCGGCGCGATTGGCATATTTCCCGGCGGTACCGTCAGCACAGGGGCAAAGCCTTTCTCGTACCCGATGGACCCGGGCTGGCGTGGCTTCACAGCGCGGATGGTTGCCAAATCAGACGCGACAGTTGTGCCGGTCTTTTTTGACGGTCATACCTCACGCCTGTTTCAGATTGCCAGCCATCTGCACAATACATTGCGCATGGGATTGCTGATCAAGGAATTCAAAAAACGCGTTGATACCCCGGTCCAGGTGGTGATCGGAGAGCCCATCGGCCGCGACGTTCTGGACCCGTTGGCCAAGGATACGCGCAAGATGATGGATTTCTTGCGCAAAGCAACGTATGAGCTGTCTCCAAAGCCACTAAAGTCTTATGACTATGGCTATGAATTTGAGGAACGGCATCGAGCCTAAAGGGGCAAATGGCAGTAGGCATTTTTGATTCTGGTTTGGGCGGTCTGACCGTTCTGAACGCCGCGCAGAAACGTCTTCCCGACGTTGATTTCCTGTATTACGCGGACAGCGCACATGCGCCTTACGGGGTGCGTGATGTAGAGAATATCTATGAGCTGACCCGGGGTGCGGTGAACGACCTCTGGAACCGGGGTTGTGATCTGGTGATTCTGGCCTGCAATACGGCCAGCGCTGCTGCTTTGCGGCGGATGCAGGAAGAGGGCGTGCCTCAAGGCAAACGCGTCTTGGGCGTTTTTGTTCCATTGATCGAAGCGCTGACTGAGCGGCAATGGGGTGACAACAGCCCGCCGCGTGAAGTCGCGGTCAAACACGTCGCTTTGTTTGCGACCCCGGCCACCGTATCGAGTCGCGCGTTTCAACGCGAGTTGGCCTTTCGTGCGATTGGCGTAGATGTTGAGGCGCAGGCCTGCGGTGGGGTTGTTGATGCCATCGAGGAAGGCGACATGATCCTGGCTGAAGCGCTGGTGCGAAGCCATGTGGACGCCCTGAAACGCAAGATGCCAGAGCCTCAGGCCGCAATTCTGGGCTGTACGCACTATCCCTTAATGGCTGAGGCGTTTCAGAAGGCCTTAGGACCCGACGTTGAGGTGTTCAGCCAGGGTGATCTGGTTGCAGAAAGTCTGGCAGACTATTTGCAGCGGCACCCGAACATGCAGGGTGCGGCAAAGGGCGGTTATCTGACCACTGGTAAGCCAGGCGTTGTCAGTGATCGCGCCACCCAGTTCCTCCGACGACAAATTACTTTCGAGGCTGTCTGACTTTGGTCAAAGACGCGGCCTGAAAGAACCCGTAATCCCATGACCGTCACAGTGGCGGGCATGAACAGTGGCATACAGTTTCAAGAGGTCCAAGATGACCCATAAAATCGCAATTCTGGGCGCTTCGGGTTATACCGGCGCTGAACTGGTTCGGTTGATCGCCGAGCATCCGAATATGGAAATCGCTGCACTTTCTGCCGAGCGGAAAGCCGGACAGTCGATGGCGCAGGTGTTCCCTCATTTGCGGCACCTGCAGCTTCCGATTCTTTGCAAGATTTCGGAAATCGACTTTTCAGGGATCGACCTGTGCTTTTGCGCGCTGCCACATAAAACCAGCCAGGAAGTTATCCGCGATCTGCCGAAGGACCTGAAGATCATCGACCTGTCCGCCGATTTCAGGCTACGCGACCCTGAGGAATATGAAAAATGGTATGGCAACCCTCATGCGGCTTTGGAGCAGCAGGAGGAGGCCGTTTACGGCCTGACCGAGTTTTATCGCAATCAAATTCGCACGGCCCGCTTGGTTGCCGGAACAGGCTGCAACGCCGCCACCGGACAATATGTTTTGCGCCCCTTGATTTCGGCTGGTGTCATTGATCTGGATGACATCATTCTGGACCTCAAATGCGCGGTGTCTGGTGCCGGGCGGTCGCTGAAAGAAAACCTGCTGCATGCCGAACTTAGCGAAGGGTATAACGCATATGCTGTTGGCGGTACGCATCGGCATTTGGGGGAATTCGATCAAGAATTTTCTGCCCTTGCAGGGCGCCCGGTCAATGTTCAGTTCACTCCACATCTGGTTCCAGCAAACCGGGGTATCCTAGCCACTACATATGTCAAAGGTGACCCCACGAGCGTTTATGAAGCGCTCGTGAAAACCTATGAAAACGAACCATTTATCCAGATTCTGCCATTTGGCGAAACACCCTCGACCCACCATGTGCGCGGCTCGAATTTCTGCCATATCGGCGTGGTCAGCGACCGGATCGAGAGGCGCGCCATTGTGATCGGAGCACTGGATAACCTGACAAAAGGTAGCAGTGGCCAAGCCTTGCAGAACGCTAACCTAATGTTAGGTGAAGCTGAAACTGCGGGTCTGATGATGGCCCCACTTTTCCCATGAGGAACAAATGAAAACGCTCAAGAAACGTCGTCGCGTTCAGATCATCCTTCTGTCAATCGTTGCTTTGGCAGTGTCTACGGCGTTGATCGGATACGCTATGCAGGACGGCATCAATTTCTTCCGCTCGCCCAGTGAAGTAATGGCAGAGCCGCCAAAACCGACTGAAGTATTCCGGATCGGTGGTCTGGTCGAAGAGGGTTCGATCGTGCGGGGGCAAGGGGAAACCGTGCGTTTTGTGGTGACGGACGGAGGCGAAAGTGTGCCGGTCACGTTTACTGGAGTTTTGCCTGATTTGTTCTCGGAAAACCAGGGTATGATTGGCACCGGAAGCTACGTAAACGGAGTCTTTGAAGCCTCAGAAATTCTTGCGAAACACGATGAGACCTATATGCCAAAAGAGGTTGTGGACGCTTTGAAAGAACAAGGTATTTACAAGGAGGCCGGCGAGAGCTGAGCCATAGGCGTTGAGATCGGAATTCGGGCGTTGCGTGGATCGACATGCAGCGCCCTTTCTATTTTAGCTGTATTAACAGAATTGTCCGAGCGTCTGTCTGTCCCAAGTTGGAGAACAGTACATGCAGACGGTTCGGCAGATCGCGGAACAGATAGTTACGCGTGAAGGTGGTTTTGTCGATGACCCCGACGATCCGGGTGGAGCGACAAAATTCGGCGTAACAATCCATACCATGCGCAGATTGCAACTGGACCTGACGCAGGACGGGAACGTTGATGTATCCGATGTAAGGCGGCTGAGCCGGCCGCAGGCCGTTGAAATCTTTATCCGCCACTATTTCTCAAAACCACGATTACACCTACTGCCTAACATTTTGCAGCCATCTGTTTTCGACATGTACGTGAATTCAGGCGCTCAAGCTGTTAAAATTATGCAACATTTGCTGCGTGAAATGGGGTATCATGTCGTCGTAGATGGCGTTGTAGGCCCGCAGACGGCGCAGGCTTGTAGTGCTGCGTCTGAACCGGACCCTGTCGCGCTGCGGGATGCCTATGGCGTTGCCAGGAGAAACTATTATTTCCGGATAGCGGAACGGCGTCCAGCCTCTCGCAAATATGCTCGGTCCCGGTCTGGGGCAAAAGGTGGCTGGATACGACGCGCTGAGGAATTCCTGTCACCGACCTATCATCTTAGCGACGCAGAATTTCAAAGGAGGGTTTCTGAATGGGGCTGATCTCGGGGATATTTGCGTTCTTGTTTGGCGAGGGTCGGAATGTCGTGCGTGAAACAACTGAAGTCTTTCGTGAAAATGCTGAGCAGGGCGCTAAACGCGACCTGACGCGACAACAGGGAGTACTGGAACAGTATAGGGCTGAGTATGAGCGGGTTCAAAAAGGTGCATTCGACCGTTTTATGGATGGGCTCAACCGGCTGCCGCGCCCCGCCATGGCCTTGGGAACACTGGGACTGTTTGTCGCCGCTATGGTCGATCCGCTTTGGTTTGCCGCTCGGATGCAGGGGATTGCGTTGGTGCCTGAGCCCTTGTGGTGGTTGTTGGGCGTGGTCGTCTCGTTCTATTTCGGCGCAAGACACCAGACCAAGGTGCAGGATCTGCAGCGTGAAATTTCAGCAACGATGACACGTACTCCGAAAGTTATGGAAAACATCGAAACACTGGCAGAGATGCGGGAACGTTTGATTGGGGTCGCTGATACTGGGACAGATGCAGGCTTGGCCGATGAGGTCCTAAAACCCGATTTCAACCCTGCGCTCGAGGATTGGCGGCGGGGTCGGCCCGCCTGACCCGCGACACTATGTGCGTCCTGCAGAGGCGAAAGTGATTGGTGATTGTCCCTCAACAGGAATATATGCGGGACCATGATTACAGAACTTGGTCACTTCGCGCTGATACTCGCCTTTCTCGTCGCCATCGTTCAGACGGTCATTCCGCTGATAGGGGCGGCGAAACGGTGGACTGGCTGGATGTCCTTTGCAGAAACGGCCGCTATTGCACAGTTTCTGTTAGTCGCCTTCTCTTTCGCGGCGTTGGTCTGGGCCTTTACCACCTCTGATTTCTCATTGCGGATAGTGGTTGAAAACAGCCATTCCGCCAAACCGATGCTGTATAAAATCAGCGGCACGTGGGGCAACCACGAAGGGTCAATGTTGCTGTGGGTCTTGATCGTCGCAGTTTTCGGGGCCATGGCCGCTTTTTTTGGCGCAGGGTTACCTCCGACGCTCAAAGCGCGCGTGCTGGCGGTTCAGGCGGCCGTAGGGGTGGCGTTTTACGCGTTTATCCTGCTCACCTCGAACCCATTTGACCGTCTGATTATCGCCCCGTTCGATGGGCGGGACCTCAACCCATTATTGCAAGATCCAGGTTTGGCATTCCACCCGCCGTTTCTGTATCTGGGCTATGTCGGCCTGAGCATGGCATTCAGCTTTGCAGTGGCCGCGCTGATCGAAGGGCGCGTGGATGCCTCTTGGGGGAGGTGGGTGCGTCCCTGGACGCTGGCCGCATGGATTTTTCTGACCATTGGGATCGCGCTTGGATCCTGGTGGGCCTATTACGAGCTGGGCTGGGGCGGGTTCTGGTTCTGGGATCCGGTCGAAAACGCTTCTTTCATGCCGTGGCTATTGGCGGCAGCCCTGTTGCATTCTGCTATCGTGGTCGAAAAGCGTGAAGCGCTGAAGAGCTGGACCATCCTTCTGGCGATCATCGCCTTTGGCTTTTCGCTGATCGGGACGTTCATTGTGCGATCGGGGCTTTTGACTTCGGTACATGCCTTTGCCAATGATCCTGAACGTGGCGTGTTTATCCTGATCATTCTTGTGGTCTTCATTGGCGGTGCGTTGACACTCTATGCGGCACGCGCGCAAGCGATGGAGGCCAAGGGCGTGTTTGGTATGGTCAGCCGCGAAAGCGCCCTGGTGCTGAACAATATTCTACTGGCGGTCAGCTGTTTCGTTGTGTTCTTCGGAACCTTGTGGCCGATGGTGGCCGAGATGGCATTTGATCGTAAACTCTCGGTCGGCGCGCCGTTCTTTAATGCGGCGTTCACACCGTTCATGGTTGCGCTGGGGATTGTATTACCGCTTGGTGCAATGCTTCCGTGGAAACGTGGAAAGCTTGGCAAGGCGGCGCATTCGTTGCGGTTCGCATTCCTTCTGGCGGTTGCGCTTGGCTTGCTCGTTTGGGTCATGCAGACCGGTCGCAGCGCATTGGGACCCGTGGGGCTGTTTCTGGGGGCCTGGATCACATTTGGCGCTATTGTGGACCTTTGGAGCCGTACTGGAAGAAAAAACAACCTGCAGCGTCTGTTCAGACTGCCCGGTGCCGATTGGGGCAAGGCTGCAGCCCATACCGGACTGGGGGTTACGATCTTTGCCATCGCCGGGCTGACCGCATGGGAGGTCGAGGATATCCGCGTTGCGCAGACGGGGCAGCCTTTCGAGGTTGGCCAGTTCACCCTGACACTTGAACAGGTTCGGAATGTCGAGGGGCCCAACTATTTCTCAACTACAGCCGATGTAAAGGTCGAACAGGCCGGTCGAACAATCGCAACACTGCATCCGGAAAAACGCGACTACCCAGTTTCAAGGATGCCAACGACTGAGGCTGCGATCGACTATCGGTTTCTCAGGGATCTTTACGTCGTCATTGGAGATCAGCAGACAAATGGTGGCTGGGTCGTGCGGACTTATATCAAGCCTTTAGCGAATTGGATTTGGGGCGGGTGCCTACTGATGGCGCTCGGAGGCGTTCTTAGCCTGTGCGACAGGCGTTTTCGCGTTGCGGCAGGCGCGCGTAAGACGCCGACGCAGGGGGTTCCGGCGGAATGAAACGGTTTCTACTGATACTACTTTTACTGGCAACGCCAAGCATGGCTGTCCAACCTGACGAGGTGCTTGATGATCCGATCCTGGAACAGAGGGCGCGGGATCTGAGTGCCGGCTTGCGCTGTCTGGTTTGTCGCAACGAAAGCATCGACGAAAGCAATGCAGGATTGGCCCGTGACCTGCGTCTGTTATTGCGCGAACGTCTGGTGGCCGGCGATACAGATCGACAGGCGATTGACTTTATCGTTGATCGCTACGGCGAATATGTTTTGCTAAGGCCAACAACGTCAGGATCGAACATCCTTTTGTGGCTGGCCGGTCCGATCATGCTTTTGATCGCTGTGGCGACTGGTTTCAGCTTTTTACGCAAAAGATCGGCAGAACAGGACCGAAGGGAAGGTGACGGCCTCCTTAGCGACGCCGAGAAAGAACGATTACGCGAAATCCTCAAAGATTGACCTTCGGTTCACCTTTTCCTTCATTGGAAATTGAGGCAGGGTCGCAGGCGCAGCGAACCTTGGAGGGGTGGATGGAATACGAAGCGATCCTGTTGGATATTGCGGATGATCTGGCAGTGGTAACTCTGAACCGCCCAGAGAAGTTGAACGCAATGACCGCTCAGTTGCGGGCCGAAGTCACGCACGCGATGAAACACGCTGCCACCCATGCCCGCGCGATTGTTTTGACCGGTAAGGGAAACGCTTTTTGCTCGGGTCAGGATTTAGGTGATGCCTCAAGCACCGGGAAGATTGATCTTGAGCGCACGCTGCGCGACGAATACGAGCCCATGCTTGAAGCAATCTATAATTGCCCGGTTCCAACAATCGCCGCAGTAAATGGCGCTGCTGCGGGGGCAGGGGCCAATCTGGCGCTATGCGCGGATATCGTGATCGCGACGGAGAGTGCTTATTTCCTGCAAGCTTTTGCCCGTATCGGCCTGTTGCCCGACGCTGGAGGCACCTGGTTTATGCCGCGCCAGATGGGGTTCGCCAAAGCCATGGGCGCTGCTCTTTTTGCCGATAAGATCAGTGCTCGTCAGGCCGACGACTGGGGCCTGATCTGGGAAGCCGTTCCCGACGCGGAGTTCGAAGCGCATTGGCGCAAGCGGGCCATGTATCTGGCCAAAGGTCCAACCTCAGGGTTTGGCGCCATCAAAAAGGCTATTCGCGGCACCTATGAAAACACTCTGCCGCAACAGCTCGAGGCAGAGGCGCATCTGCAAGGTGAATGTGGCCGCAGCCGAGACTTTTCCGAAGGCGTCGTTGCCTTCATGCAAAAACGCCCCCCGAAATTCGAAGGGCGTTGAGGTTGTCAGGCGCGGCGGCGTTTACGCACGCGCCGTTCCGGAAGGGCGGACTCGCCAGTCCCGTCAGTTGCGGATGAGAACGGGCCCAGCGCGTCTGTGATCTGATCAAGGGTTGGGCGTATACCGGACGGGGCACCGTCAAGCGCAGCTCTCATGTGCCGCAGATGCTCGGGCATTGTGCCGCAACATCCGCCGATAATGCTTGCGCCGGCCTCTCGCGCCATGGTCGCATAATGGCCCATCAGTTCCGGCGTGCCGTCATAATGAATATGTCCATCCACATATTTCGGAATACCGGCATTGCCTTTTGATATCAGCGGCCGTTCCGTACCTTGTGCGACAAATCCAAGGACAGTGCGCAGAATATCAGACGCGCCAGTCCCGCAATTTGCGCCAAAGGCAACCGGCGGGTTAGGGAGCGTTTCAACCAACTGAGCAAAGTCGGCGGATGTGACACCCATCATGGTGCGGCCAGCCGTGTCAAAGCTCATCGTGCCACACCAAGGCATATCGACCAGCGCAAAGGCTTCTGCCGCGGCCCTGAACTCTTCTGGGGCGCTGATGGTTTCGACCCAAAGAACATCGACACCGCCGTCCTTCAATGCCTGCGCCTGTTCGTGGAACATTTCCACGGCATCGGCATGGGACAGGGCGCCAACAGGCTGCATGATCTCGCCGGTTGGTCCGACCGATCCCGCGACGATAACCGGACGGTTGGCTTTGTCAGCAACCTCACGGCCAAGTTCTGCGCCTGCGCGGTTCAGTTCAGCGACCCGGTTCTGAGCCTCGTGCAGTTTGAGACGCGCAGATGTCCCGCCGAATGTGTTGGTCAGGAAAAGGTCGCTGCCTGCGTCCACCGAACCCTGATAAAGCGCGCGGATTTTATCCGGCGCATCCACGTTCCAAAGCTCGGGCGCGTCGCCCGACTGCAGGCCCATGTTGAATAGGTTTGTACCTGTTGCTCCATCCGCCAAAAGAGTCGTGTTGGAGTCCAGAAGTTTGCTGAGCGCATTTGTCATAAGAATATTCCGAAACTGTCGAGCCGCGCTAAAAATGCGAGACGCCCCGTGTCTCATGACCGGGGCGTCAAATCAAATTCATAAATCTCATGAAGATCATGAATATTGCGGGGAGACCTTAGTTGGTTTCGTTGAGAACCTGTGCTTTGGCCTCGACCAGAAACTCGGCCATTTTTGCGCGGATATCGTCATCCGAAGACAGATCCCCGAGATCGCCGGAAACTTTGCGCACGACATCTTCATGCCCGGTTTCTTCCAGGTCTGAAATCACAACGGATTTTGCGTATTCATCGGCTTCATTACCGGTTTTGCCCAGTTTTTCGGCCGCCCAAAGGCCAAGCAGTTTGTTGCAACGCGCCTGTGCTTTGAACTGCATTTCTTCATCATGGGCGAATTTTGCTTCGAATGCATTTTCGCGCTCGTCAAACGTAGTCATCAGTTGGACCCCTTGGGTTGGTAGTTCTTTCCTTAATGATATGACGATACGACGATCCGGGTGCAAGGTATTTGCGCTGCGTCAAAGCCTCTCGGTCCTCGGAACTTGCGGGAAGGTGGGGGTTGGACTAAGAGAGCGCCAAGGCGAAGGAACTTTTTCCCTCGCGACAGTCTGGAAAGGTCGCTCATGGCGCGTCGCAAGAAAATTTACGAAGGTAAGGCCAAGATTTTGTATGAAGGCCCTGAACCGGGTACAATCGTGCAGTATTTCAAGGATGACGCCACTGCCTTCAACGCTGAAAAGAAGGACGTGATCGACGGGAAAGGTGTGCTGAACAACCGCCTGAGCGAATACTTCATGAACGGACTGAATCAAATCGGTGTACCGACCCATTTCATCCGTCGCCTGAACATGCGCGAACAGTTGGTCCGCAACTGCGAAATCGTACCGCTTGAAGTTATTGTACGCAATTTCGCGGCTGGCACGATGTCCAAACGCCTTGGCATTGCCGAGGGGACACAGCTGCCGCGCCCGATAGTAGAATACTGCTACAAGGACGACGCGTTGGGTGATCCTCTTGTCACCGAAGAACATATCGCCGCCTTTGGCTGGGCCAGCCAGCAGGACATGGAAGACATTCTTAGCCTCGCATTGCGGGTGAATGATTTCATGAGCGGTGTGATGCTGGCGGTTGGCATTCGTCTGGTCGATTTCAAAATTGAAATCGGTCGCGTCTATGAAGGTGACTTCCAGCGCCTGATCATAGCGGATGAAATCAGCCCAGACAGCTGCCGTCTTTGGGATATCGAAACCGGCCAGAAGCTGGACAAGGACGTGTTCCGCCGCGACTTGGGCAGCCTGACCGACGCCTACTCGGAAGTTGCGCGTCGCCTAGGCGTTCTGCCGAAAAGCAATGTTTCCAAACCGACCCTGATCAACTGATCGAAAGCCGAAGAAAAACGCAAAAACGCCGCCAATACCGGGCGGCGTTTTTTAATTGAGATAGGGTATTTGACAGGGCCGCAGCTTGTCCGGCATTGTCTGTTGAACAAGCGTAATCGGGTGAACAAAAATGGCCGAGCTATTTGATCAGGCAGTATTTTTAAAGTTCCTCGCTGCGCTGCTGGCGATTTTCAACCCGCTATACGGCATCCCGATCTTCCTCAGCATGACCGAGGGGTACAGCCCGCCAGAACGTAAACGCGTTGCAATGGTTGTGACAGCCACGATTGTGATTGTATCACTGATTTCGGTACTGATCGGCGAAGAAATTCTGGCGCTTTTCGGTATCGACATTCCGTCTTTTCGCATCGCTGGTGGGTTGATCATTCTTGGGGTTGGCATGTCGATGCTGAACGCGTCTGACCGGTCAGAAAGCGATCAGAAAGCCGTTAAAGATGGCGCGCAGAAGAAGAACATTGCGGTTGTTCCCCTGGCTATCCCGTTGACGATTGGGCCCGGCACTATCGCGACAACCATTGTGTTCGCGCATAGTTTGCCCGACGGCGCCGAGGTAGTAACATTGGGGGCGGCCGTTTTGATTGCCTGCGCTATTGTCGGGCTGGGATTGTTATTCGCTGACCCTATTTCCAGGTTCTTTGGGCCGACAATGATCAATGTGATCACCCGTGTTATGGCCATCATTTTGGTTGCCGTAGCGGTTGAAATGGTTCTGACAGGGACCTTCAACGCAATAGATACGCATTATCCCGCGCTAAAGGGGTCCGGGTAGGTGCTGACAAGGGTTGTCGAACGCCGACAGTCGCGCTATCCCCGCGCACAACGGAACGGGCCTCAAATACCGGCCCTCAGCTGGAGTTGCAGTAAATGAAAGCACGTGTGCATGTGATGCTGAAAACCGGGGTACTTGACCCGCAGGGTGAAGCGGTGCGCCACGCATTGGGTGCCATGGGTTTTGATCAGGTTGAAGGCGTCCGTCAGGGCAAGGTGATTGATCTTGAACTCGCCGAGGGTGCGACGGAATCGGACGTCACCGAGATGTGCGAAAAACTGTTGGCTAACACGGTCATCGAACGCTACGAGATCGAACTGGTCTGAACCGCTTGTAGGAGGGCTAGCCATGCGCGCAGCTGTCATCGTTTTCCCCGGTTCCAACTGTGATCGGGATCTTGCCGTTGCCTTTGAACAGGCCGGATTCCAGGTAGACATGGTCTGGCATAAAGATGCCGCTCTGCCCAAGGGCGTGGACATTGTCGGTGTCCCCGGCGGGTTTTCTTATGGAGACTACCTGCGCTGCGGAGCGATTGCCGCACAATCCCCGATCTGCAAGGCCGTGGTCGACCACACCGAGCGGGGCGGATACGCCGTTGGTATCTGTAACGGGTTTCAGATCCTGACCGAGACCGGAATTCTGCCCGGCGCTCTGCTGCGCAATGCGAACCTGAAATATATCTGTCGTACTGTAGGCCTGAAGGTCGCAACCAGCGACAGCGCCTTTACCCAAGGCTATAACGCTGGCGATGTGATCGGCATTCCGATTGCACATCATGATGGAAACTATTTCGCGGATGAGGCTACATTGTCCGCGCTCAGGGATCACGACCGGATCGCATTCACCTATACCGAGAATCCGAACGGCTCGGTTGGCGACATTGCGGGCATTCTGTCTGAAAACCGCCGTGTTCTTGGTATGATGCCGCATCCCGAACGAGCGGCAGACGAAGGGCATGGTGGCACCGATGGAACGGCATTGTTTCGCGCATTGTCGGGCATCGTCGCACCTGCGTGACTTGAGCTTGCATCTTAGCCCGCGTAACTTTCGGGGATGAGTTCCGACACACGCTCTACCTGGTCTGCACTGTTCAAACCGCTCCGCGCTGCGCCTCTTGGCTGGCCTTTGCGCGCGGCTGTTCTGGTGCTTTTGCTGGCAACGGTTGCGACGATATGGATAACCAACAGTCTGCTGACGGATCGGTTTACTGAATCCACGCGAAACCGCGCCGAGCTGCGCCTTGCGCTGTATTCCGGAAACCTGCTGAGCGAGCTGCGCAGAAATGCGATTGTACCGCAGCTGCTGGCGCGGGATCCGACGCTGATCTCGGCGTTGCAATCCAGCGATTTTACACTGTCTACGCAGCGACTTATTTCTTTTGTCGAAGAGATAGGCGCCGCATCCTTGATGCTTTTGGATCGGGATGGCCGATCTGTTGCCGCAACTGATCGCAACCGGTTGGGCGAGACGCACCGGAACGCGCCGTATTTTGTAGATTCCATTCGGTCAAACTCGACCATCTTCACCGTGATTGAAAAGGAATCCGGTGGTTACAGCTTTATCTATTCGCGCCGGATGGAGGCCTCGTCGGACATCCTTGGGGTCATAGTCGTCGAGGTTGATTTGCAAAAATTTGAGCGCGCCTGGGCAGGTATCTCCGATGCTGTTCTGGTCGCTGACAGTACGGGCACCATTATTCTGTCAACCGAACCGCAATGGCGCGGAGTAGAGGAGGGGGCTGCCATGCTGCGGCAGCCGCCGCAAAGTGCCATCCAGCGCGCTATCAGGGCCACGACCGATTGGACGGCTCTGCCCCCCGACGCCTATTTACAGGGCGAGGCGGTGATCCGCATGGAGACACGCATTCCATTCCGCGGCTGGACCATGACCTCGTTCACGACCTACGCCTCGATCCGTGAGAAGGTAAACAGCGTTCTTGCATTGGAAATCATGGGTTTTGCGATTCTGTTGGCGCTTGCCTTCTATGCGCTCAGCCGTAGGGCCACGTTCAGAATGGCCTTGTTCCAGCGCGAGTCGGCAGAGCTTCGCGCATTGAACGCAAGGCTACAGCGGGAAATCGCTGAGAGGGAACGGGTTGAAAAGACGCTGGAAGTAGCCGAGCAGACGCTGGCCCAAAGCTCGAAACTCGCGGCCCTGGGCGAGATGTCTGCGGCCGTCAGCCACGAGCTGAATCAACCTTTGGCTGCAATGAAGACCTATCTTGCCGGCGCGCGTTTGCTGCTGCGACGGAACCGCCCCGAAGAGGCGCTGGCCAGCTTTGGCCGCATCGACGGTCTGATTGAACGAATGGGCGCAATAACACGCCAGCTCAAGTCCTATGCCCGCAAGGGTGCGGATGCGTTTTCACCAGTTAACCTTGGCGAAGCGCTCGCTTCATCCCTCTCAATGATGGAGCCGCAACTGCGTCAGAGGCACGTCAAGATTACGCAGATACTACCGGAAGAAACCGTACTGGTCATGGGCGACCGCATGCGGATCGAACAGGTGATGGTGAACCTCTTGCGTAATGCCTTGGACGCCACCAAGTCTGTATCGGAACCGGATGTTGAAATCATACTGGCCGCGGGTGACCAGGCGGTGCTGACTGTACGCGATAACGGCTATGGGATTGAAGACATCGAAAACCTGTTTGAACCGTTCTACACGACCAAACAACCCGGCGATGGAGTCGGTCTGGGGCTTGCCATCTCATCCGGTATCGTGAACGACCATGGGGGACGGCTGACCGCGCGCAACAGCCAGCACGGTGGCGCGGTGTTTGAGATGCAACTGCCGATACTTGGAAGCGATGGCCTTGAGGCCGCTGAATAACGAGGAATGAAAATGGCACAGGCCATGAAAATCGCCATTGTTGATGACGAACAGGACATGCGCCAGTCGATCAGCCAATGGCTGGCACTGTCGGGATATGACACTGAAACCTTTTCCAGTGCCGAGGATGCACTGAAAGTTCTGGGTCCGGATTATCCGGGTATCGTCATATCGGACATCAAGATGCCTGGTATGGACGGTATCCAGCTGTTGAAAAAGCTGATGGGCGCGGACAGCACCTTGCCGGTGATCATGATCACAGGCCACGGTGACGTGCCAATGGCGGTTGAGGCCATGCGCGTGGGCGCGTTTGATTTCCTGGAAAAGCCGTTTAACCCTGATCGGATGTCCGAACTGGCCAAACGTGCCAGCAACGCCCGCCGGTTGACGCTGGACAACCGGGCCCTGCGCCGCGAGCTGTCCGGTGGCACTCAGATCATGAACAAGCTTATCGGTGCCAGCCCCGTGATGGAGCGCCTGCGTGAGGATATTCTGGATCTGGGGCAGGCCGACGGTCATGTTCTGATCGACGGAGAGACCGGCACCGGCAAAACTCTGGTCGCACATGCGTTGCATGCCGTTGGCAGCCGCGCCGGCAAGAAATTTGTCCTGGTTTCCTGTGCCGCGCTTGAGGAAGAGGCGTTGGGGAAGCGTCTGTTCGGCCCGATGATGCCCGAAGACAGCCAACTGCCCGCGATTGAAGAAGCCCGGGGTGGAACCCTGGTTCTGGAGGATGTCGAGGCGCTCAGCGATACGCTTCAGGCGAAACTGCTGAGTGTCATGAACGATCAGGGCACGCCTGCTGAAACCCGCATCGTCGCCATTTCCAACCTTCAGGAAGCTGGGAAAACCAGCGAGGACGTTCTGCGCCCCGATCTCTTCTACCGGCTTGCAGCGTTGCGGATCACAATGCCGCCGCTGCGTCAGCGCGGCGAAGACATTCTGACCCTGTTCACACGGCTGAGCGAGCAATTCGCCGAAGAATACGGCTGCGATGCACCTCAGGTCAGTGCGCAAGAGGCGGCTCAGCTTTTGCAAGCGCCGTGGCCCGGAAACGTACGGCAGCTGATAAACATCGCGGAACGTGCCGTGCTGCAATCCCGTCGCGGATCGGGGACGATCGCGTCTCTGTTGATGTCTGATCACGAAGAAATGCAGCCCGTGATGACGACCGAAGGCAAGCCGCTCAAGGAATATGTCGAGGCATTCGAGCGGATGCTGATCGACAATACCATGCGGCGGCATAAGGGGTCGATTGCCTCGGTTATGGATGAACTATGCCTGCCGCGTCGGACATTGAATGAGAAGATGGCCAAATATGGCCTGCAACGTTCCGATTACCTGTGACGGGCTTGCGGCGATGCCTTTGTCGCCCTTTGGGTGATACCAAGTAATGTTTTTAGCTGGATAACGAGATCCCGACCGGTGGTCGGGGTCTTCAATGCAGTTTGCCCATTGTCTTTTCCACAGGACTGCTTTTATTGTAACCAGACGGGCCGGGCGGATTTGACGCCGAAAAGTCCCGATCTTTGAGATTCGCTGCTACGCCACTGGTGGAGACCAGGTCCCACACTGGCCAAGCAGACCGATTGTGCCCCTTAACGGGGTGATTGAACGCCTGAGCCCGCAGAAAAGCGGGCGAAAGGAATAAATGGGCAGGCAGCGGTCGTTCGCGCCTGTCGGAGAAGAACCGCGATGACGCGCGCGCAACGACTGAGTGTACGGGCAGGGGGCCACAGTGCCAGACCCTGCAGCGCGCCGTCTGAAATCGCCCTGACAAGACACCACCCCAAAAGCACCTGTCCTCCTGGACGGGTTAGGACAACGCGTTTGGCGCGGTGCACCAAGGAAACATGGCTAAGAAAATGCTTATCGATGCCACCCACGCGGAAGAAACCCGCGTCGTGGTGGTTGACGGAAACAAGGTCGAGGAATTTGATTTTGAATCCGAAAACAAACGTCAGCTTGCTGGCAACATATATCTAGCAAAAGTTACACGGGTCGAACCCTCGCTGCAGGCAGCTTTTGTTGACTATGGCGGAAATCGCCACGGATTCCTGGCGTTCTCCGAAATTCATCCCGACTATTATCAGATTCCCGTCGCTGATCGCGAGGCTCTGATGGAAGAAGAGCGCGCCTATGCCGAGGCAATGCGTGCGCGTGATGAGGCTGAGGAAACCAAGCCCAAAAGACGCCGTTCGCGCTCGCGCGCCAAGGCCGCCGATATCAAATCGGATGATGCAGTGGAATCGGTCGAGGTCTCGTCCGAACCCACAGGCATGGAAACGATTGACCTGGATGAGAGCGATGAGGCCAATGATCCTTCTGTAGAAGAAGGAACATCTCCGGCCGATCATGTGGCAGAAACTCCGGTAGAAGAGCCGACGGACGAACCGGAGGCGGAAGAAGCAACCGCAGAAACTGAAGACGCGCCTGCGGAAGAAGTCGACCAATCAGATGCTAGCGCTGATCAAGTCGGCACGGACGAAGAGGCCGGGGCGCAGGAAAGCGCCGCGACTGAGACGGACGCGGATGACGCGACAAGCGCTGAAGCCAACGCCGATGACGCCCCTGACGAGGTTGGCGACGACGAAGAAGAAAACACCCGTACGGACGCCACCGCAAAAGACGAGACTATTGAGTCGGTTGCCGACGAAGATGACAGCGAAGACATCCGTCCACCGCGCAAACCACGCGCGCGCCGGTACAAGATTCAAGAAGTCGTCAAAGTACGCCAGGTTCTGCTTGTGCAGGTCGTCAAGGAAGAGCGTGGCAACAAAGGTGCAGCTCTGACCACTTATTTGTCACTTGCTGGCCGATATTGTGTTTTGATGCCGAACACCGCGCGGGGCGGCGGCATCAGCCGTAAGATTACCAACGCGCCTGATCGCAAAAAGCTTAAGGAAATTGCGGCTGAGATTGACGTCCCGACAGGGGCGGGTCTTATCATTCGGACCGCCGGGGCGAAACGCACCAAATCCGAAATAAAGCGCGATTACGAATATCTGCAACGTATGTGGGAACAGATCCGCGAGCTGACGTTGAAATCCATCGCGCCTGCGAAGATCTATGAAGAAGGCGACCTGATCAAACGGTCGATCCGCGATCTCTATAATCGCGACATCGACGAGGTTTTGGTCGAAGGCGAAGGCGGATATCGCATCGCCAAGGACTTCATGAAAATGATCATGCCGTCGCACGCCAAGAATGTGCAGCGGTACGAAGACGCGCTGCCATTGTTCGCGCGCTATCAGGTGGAAAGCTATCTGGCGGGGATGTTCAACCCGACGGTACAGCTGAGATCGGGTGGCTATATCGTGATCGGCGTAACCGAAGCGCTTGTCGCGGTCGATGTGAACTCGGGTCGGGCAACCAAAGAGGGTTCGATCGAGGAAACGGCACTGAAGACCAACCTTGAGGCCGCCGAAGAGGTGGCTCGCCAGTTGCGCCTGCGTGATCTGGCCGGTCTGATCGTCATCGACTTTATCGATATGGACGAGCGGAAGAACAACGCCGCTGTCGAAAAACGCCTGAAAGAAAAACTGAAAACAGACCGTGCGCGCATCCAGGTTGGTCGCATATCTGGTTTTGGTCTGATGGAAATGAGCCGACAGCGCCTGCGTCCCGGTATGTTGGAGGCAACGACACAGCCTTGTCCGGCCTGCCATGGCACCGGCCTGATCCGTTCGGATGACAACATGGCGCTGAGCATTCTGCGCCAGATCGAGGAAGAAGGCACGCGCCGTCGCTCACGCGAGGTGCTGGTGCGCTGCCCGGTCAGCATCGCCAACTTCCTGATGAACCAAAAGCGCGAGCATATCGCACAGATTGAGGCGCGCTATGGTCTGTCGGTTCGCATCGAAGGGGATGTGCATCTGGTAAGCCCTGATTTCTCGATGGAGAAGTTCAAGACCGCCAGCCGGATTGTTCCCGAAGCCAGTGCGCCGGTTGTATCGGTTGATGCCACGCTGATGGAAATGGTCGACGCCTCTGAAGAAGAGACCGTCGAGGAAGAAACGCCGCAGGCTGAAGATGAAACCAAACCCAAGCGCAAGCGCCGTCGGCGTCGTCGCAAGAAGGGCAATGGTGGTGCCGAGGGGCAGGATTCTAACGGGCAGGAGGCTGATGAAGATACAGCTGAAGCGTCCGAGGAAGCTGTGGAAGAGCCTGCAACAGATGCCGTAGTAGCGGTGGAAGAGACGCAGGAAGAAGCGCCTGCCAAGCCTAAACGCCGCCGGGCTCCGCGTCGCAAGAAGAAGGACGCCGAAGATGCCGAGACGATAACCGAACAGGTCGTCAAAGCTGAACCAGAGGCCAAGGTCGAAGCTGAAACGGAAGCTCCGGCAGAAATCGAAACTGTCGAAGCCGAAGCAGCACCCAAACAGGAAACGGTTTCGGAAACTGCCGTGCCGACAGAAGAAACGCCGGAAGCGGCAGAGCCTGTTCAAGAGGTTGTTGCGGTTGAAGCCACTGAGGAACCAGCAGTAGAAGTCACAGAGCCTGTGCTGGAAGTGGTTGCGGATGAACCGGAAACGCCATCGGAGCCTGCCAAGCCAAAACGGCGCGGTTGGTGGTCGTTGGGCCAGTAAGTTGAAAAGGCGGGCCTCAGAGCCCGCCTTTTTATTTGATAGGTCTCAAACGGACTTCTGGATGGTGTAGACCTGATGCCCGTCAGATTCTTCCTGTGACAGCAAGAGATGTCCACTTTCCATGCAGAAATGTGGAACATCAATGACTGCAGCGGGATCATCCGCCAGCACTTTCAAGACCGCTCCCGCGGGCATTGACTTGAGCCGTTTACGGGCCTTCAGGACGGGCAGAGGGCACAGCAGCCCCAACGCGTCCAGTGTCTCGGTTTGGTTTGACATGTACCTGAGATATTTCCACTTTCAGACGGTGTCCAGCGTGCAACCACGAGGATGTGACCGAATGGCCCCGTGACGCGGGCGACTTCATGACATATGTGCTGAAACATGTTCGGAATTGATATCATTGACGCAGGGCTGTTGCCCGCCATGTTCATCGCATTGCTCGGTGGGTTGATTAGCTTTTTATCGCCCTGCGTGCTGCCGATTGTGCCGCCCTATCTCGCCTATATGAGTGGCGTCACGATCAACGAGATGCAGGATGAGGCCCGTGCACGCAGAAAGGCGACACTTTCGGCGCTGTTCTTTGTTATGGGGCTGTCCACGGTGTTTCTGTTGCTTGGCTTCACAGCCTCTGCGTTTGGGGCGTTCGTGCTGCAGAACCAGGTGCTGTTCGCCAAGATCTCGGGCGCGGTTGTCATCGTCTTTGGCCTGCATTTCCTGAACGTTTTCCGCATCCCATTCCTTGACCGTGAGGCCCGGATCGAAGCCGGCGACAGCGGCGGGTCGGTCTTTGGGGCCTATATTCTGGGTCTGGCCTTCGCCTTTGGCTGGACGCCCTGTATCGGCCCGCAACTGGGTGCGATCCTGTCGCTGGCTGCCTCCGAGGCATCCGTCGCACGTGGGACATTGTTGTTGGGCGTCTATGCAGCGGGTCTTGGCATACCTTTCCTGCTCGCCGCGATGTTCCTGAACCGATCCATGTCGGTGATGAACCGAATAAAGCCCCATATGGCACTGATCGAGAGGATCATGGGTGGCCTGTTGCTGTTTGTTGGTATCATGCTGATCACCGGCCTGTTCACTGAGTTCAGTTGGTGGCTGTTGGAAGCCTTCCCGGCGCTGGCAAACTTTGGGTAACCCTCTTATCTGACTTACTTTGGCTGTAATGCTGCGCTAACCTGCGTCGCAGAAGGTAAGACCATGAGCAGTCAGACAAATCAGCCTCGGGTGAAACGGCGTAGGGTATTCTATATTCCCGGATATGACCCGATCCCGCCACGGCGCTATCGCGAGCTTTACCGCAGTGAAAGCGCAAGACAGGCGGCTATTTCAGGGTATGAAATCTCGGTCTCGCCCAAAACCGGAGAGGGCTTGTATGGATGGCACGTCCAATCGGTTCAGGACGGGGCTGAAGTTCACACAGATGTCGAGGTGCTGGTCTGGTCCGACATCGTACGCTCCAGCATGTCGAACTCGATTGTGGCCACCTATCTGCAGATGCTGCGTACGGCATGGATCTATATCTCGACGGGCGTGTTATGGCGCCTGATGCGATTGCGCAAAGGTCCGGTGATAGCCGCGCTTTACCCGATCGTGATGCTGATCGCACAGCTTTTGGTCGCAATGGCTGTGGTCATCGGATTGACGGTTCTGCTTGCGCCGGTCCTGTCTTTGGTGGCGTTGGTTCTGTCTATTGGTGTTGCCTATGTGCTGATGCTGTGGTTCCGGAAAATCGACAACAGGCTGTTCGTCTATTACCTGATGCACGATTACGCCTATTCAGCGGCTTCAGGCGGTAAAACACCTCCTGAATTGGCCGGACGCCTATCGGAGTTCACAAATGCGATTGCCGCAGCTCTTACCGATGAGACGGATGAGGTTCTGATCGTCGGCCACAGTTCCGGCGCTCATCTGGGTGTCACGGTTCTGGCCAATCTGATCCGATCCGGACGGGTGGGCACAGACGGGCCTGAGCTGTCCTTTCTGACATTGGGGCAGGTGGTTCCCATGGTCTCGTTCCTGCCCAACGCATATGATCTGCGCGCGGACCTGAGGTTTCTTTCGAAACGCGAAGACTTGGCTTGGGTCGACATTTCTGCACCCGGGGACGGCTGCGCATTTGCTCTGTGTGATCCTGTCGCTGTAAGCGGGGTAGCCGATGCCGATCAGCGCTGGCCTTTGGTGTTATCTGCCGCGTTTACGCAAACGCTGTCAGCAGAACGGTGGCGCGCCCTGAGGTGGCGGTTTTTCAGACTGCACTTCCAATATCTCTGCGCCTTTGATCACCCGGACAGGTACGATTATTTCCGCGTGACTGCCGGGCCTCTGTCGCTTGGGCATCGGTTCGCAGGGCGTAAACCCTCGGGATCACGGATTGCGCAATCCGTGTCCAAATATGTATCGGTGCAGCCATGACCCCGCCAAAACCCACATCGCGGCCAGACAGGGTTTCGCTGTGGCGCTATTTCAGGTTGTTTCGCAAGGACATCCTCTCGGCACAGCCGCAGCGATTGTACCGCGCATGGATGGCCGAGTTTAAGACGCCGTTCTTTCGATCATACCTGACGAACCAGCCAGAACTTGTTAAAACCGTTCTGAAAAAACGCCCCGATGATTTTCCGAAATCAGACCGTATTGGCGAGGGTCTGCGGCCGTTGCTGGGGAATTCGGTCTTTCTGACCAATGGTGAAAACTGGAAACGCCAGCGTCGGGTTATCGACCCAGCGTTTGAGGGCGGGCGCCTGAAAGATACTTATCCGGCCATGGTCCAGGCGGCAGAGGCCTGCGTCGCGCGTTTGCGCGGGCAGGCCGGTTCTGTCATCGAGTGCGAAGAGGTCACCAGTCACGTCGCCGCGGATGTGATCTTTCGAACGCTTTTTTCTGTACCGATTGAAGACCGCGTTGCGTCTCAGGTTTTTGAGAAATTCCGAACCTATCAAAGAGAGCAGCCGCTGTTGAATTTGGCGGCGTTTCTGCCTCTGCCCAAATGGATGCCGCGGCTACATTCCAGAAAAACTCGCAAGACCGCGCGTGAAATCAGGACGCTGATCACCGAAATGACTGCTCAACGCGCGAGGATGATTGAGGCCGGGCAGGCGCCGCATGATCTGGCGACAAAGATCATGACAACGGCTGATCCCAAGACCGGCAAGTGTTTTGACACGCAGGAGATGGTTGATCAGGTGGCGATCTTCTTTCTGGCAGGCCACGAGACCAGCGCTTCTGCGTTGGCTTGGGCCTTGTACCTTTTGGCGACCCACCCGGATTGGCAGGACAAGCTGGCGGCCGAGGCGCAAGGGCTGGACCTATCCGATTTTACCTCCGTATCGCTGTTGAAGCTCAGCCGCGACGTGTTTCGCGAAACGCTGCGCCTGTACCCTCCGGTCCCGATGATGGTGCGAGAGGCCACATGCCGCGAAAACTTCAGGGGCCGAGCGATTAAACCGGGCTCGCAGATAGTCATCAGCCCGTGGCACCTGCATCGGCACGAACGTCTGTGGGCAGACCCCGACGGGTTCGACCCGTCCCGCTGGGCTAAGGGCAATGAGGAAAGTTGTCCCAGAGAGGCTTTCATCCCATTCTCGGCCGGGTCGCGCATTTGCATCGGTGCCGGTTTTGCAATGGTCGAAGGTCCGTTATTGCTGTCGTCACTACTGCGGAAGTTCAGGTTCGAAATCTCGGACATGCCAGAGCCGGTTCCGGTGGCTCATCTGACCATCAGATCCAAAGATGGAATTTGGTTGCGCCTGGTTGAGCGCTAACAAACTACCATCGGCATGCTCCATGCTGTATGCGGTTGAAAAACGCGGAATCATTTCGAACGGGAAAGTCATATGTCCAAAACACAACAGCGCGAGCAGATGTCCAACGGTGCCGGTTTTATTGCTGCACTGGACCAAAGTGGCGGCTCGACCCCCAAGGCGCTGGCGCTTTATGGGGTAGACGCGTCAGAATACGGCTCGGACGCAGAGATGTTCGGCGAAATCCAGAAGATGCGCGCGCGTATCATTCTGGCGGATGGCTTCACAAACGACAAAGTCATCGGCGCGATCCTGTTCGAACGCACGCTCGGCGAAGAGATTGATGGCCGTAAAGTCGCTGATTTCCTTTGGAACGTAAAAGGCATCGTTCCGTTTCTGAAAATCGACAAGGGCCTCGAGGATGAGGCAGACGGCGTTCAGGTCATGAAACCGATCCCCGGTCTGGCCGACACTTTGGCAAAGGCCGAGGGCGTTTTCGGTACCAAGGAACGTTCTGTGATCCATGAGGCCAACGCGAAAGGCATCGCAAACGTTGTGGCGCAACAGTTCGACGTGGCGCGTGAAGTTGTTGCCGCCGGTATGGTCCCGATTGTCGAGCCTGAGGTGAACATCAACTCGGCCACCAAAGCCGAGGCCGAAGCCATTCTGAAAGCGGAATTCCTGCAGAATCTGGATCAGTTGGATGATGGGCAGGATGTCATGCTTAAGCTGACCATCCCCAATCAGGCTAATCTGTATGACGATCTGGCTGACCACCCCAGAGTCCTGCGGGTCGTGGCCCTGTCGGGCGGATATTCGACCGAGCAAGCCTGCGATCTGCTGGCGCAGAATGGCAAGATGATCGCGTCATTCTCGCGTGCGCTGACCGAAGGGCTGTCGAAAAAGCAGTCAGATGCCGAGTTCAATACGGCTCTGGGCAGCAATATCGATAAGATTTTTGGCGCTTCGGCCTAAGCAACACTATTCCGGCTTAATGAAATCGCGGCGCATCTGCGCCGCTTTTGCCCGCATAGAGCACTCGGTCGCATGATCGTTTACAAGACCCATGGCCTGCATGAATGCAAAAACCGTGGTCGGGCCCACAAACTTCCATCCCCGCTTTTTAAGGTCTTTGGACATGGCAATAGATTCAGCCGAAGTTGAGGCTGTTTGTGGCGCTGGCGGTGAACTGGCCTCATAGCGCCAGACATAAGCTGCAATCGACCCCTCAGCTGCCACCAGCTCCTGGGCGCGCCGGGCGTTGTTGATGACTGCTTCGATCTTTCCGCGATGCCTGACAATGCCTGCATCCAGCAAAAGACGGGTGACATCGGCCTCATCAAACTTCGCTATTGCGTTGTAATCAAAATGTTTAAATGCTTTTCGAAAGTTCTCGCGTTTGGAAAGAATGGTGCGCCAGCTGAGGCCGGACTGAAAGCTTTCAAGGCACAGCTTCTCAAACAAACGCTGATCGTCGCTGACCGGATAGCCCCATTCATTGTCGTGATAGTCGAAAAACTCTGGCGCAGACTGACACCATGCACAACGCGGTTGACCGTCTGGGCCGGTAACTGTTTCGCTCATCACTAAGTTCCCTTTTTGTTCTGGTATGAGCATAGGCATTTTCCAGAGGCCAAATCAAGAACGGAAAGTCAGCCGCGATACCAGTTCAGAATATAAACGCGTATTGCCGAAGCCAATCCGACCTCAGGGTCACGGTTAAAATCAATTTCCGCAGCTAAGGCATTGATTGCCATATCCTTATCAGCTGCAATGGCACGAAAGGCTTTCCAAAACTCGTCCTCAAGAGATACCGAGGTTCGATGGCCCTTAAGCGTCAATGAGCGTTTGATGGGACGTCCGCTCATTTGTCGATCTCATGTCCGTCCAGATCGCGCCGCGACTTATCCAGATGCTTTTTGCTGGCGTCTTTCTCGGCTTTGTTGCGCCCGAATGACACGGCGTTTTGGTCCGCGCGGGCCTTTTTCTCGGCCCGCGCCTTGTCTTTTCTGTACCGGTTCAGATTGACCGGCTTTGCCATCAGTCCTTGGGTCCAATCATTTGTTCGGGGCGCACAACCGCGTCAAAGGTTTCGGCGTCGACAAAGCCAAGCGCGATGGCCTCTTCCTTAAGGGTGGTGCCGTTTTTATGCGCGGTCTTGGCAACAGTCGTTGCGTTGTCGTACCCAATGGTTGGCGCCAGCGCGGTGACCAGCATCAGCGATTCCTTCATCAGTTTTTCGATGCGTGGTTCGTTGGCCTGAATGCCTAGCAACATCCGCTCGGTAAAGCTGTCTGTGGCATCACCAAGCAACTGGATCGACTGCAAAAGATTGTAGGACATCATAGGGTTATAGACGTTCAGTTCGAAATGCCCCTGGCTGCCGGCGAATTTTATGGCGGCATCGTTGCCCATGACGTGTGCTGCGACCTGTGTCAGTGCTTCGGCTTGTGTTGGGTTTACCTTGCCTGGCATGATGGACGATCCGGGCTCATTCTCAGGCAGGATCAATTCGCCCAGACCGGAACGCGGTCCAGATCCCAAAAGTCTGATATCATTTGCAATTTTATAGCAGCTGCCAGCAATGGTCGCCAAAGCACCCGATAGGAAAACCATCGCATCATGGGCGGCGAGCGCCTCGAACTTATTCGGAGCGGTAACAAAGGGCAGGCCGGTGATATCTGCCATATTCGCAGCGACCGCTTCGCTCCACCCGGATTGAGTGTTTAGGCCAGTACCAACAGCAGTTCCGCCCTGGGCAAGCTCGTAAATTCCAGGCATCGCGGCGTTGACCCGTGCGATACCCTGACGAATTTGATGGGCGTAGCCGCCAAATTCCTGACCCAGTGTCAGCGGCGTGGCATCCTGCGTATGGGTCCGGCCGATCTTGATGATGTCTTTGAATTCTTCGGCCTTCTGCTCCAGCCCCGAGGCCAGCTTTTCCAGACCCGGCAGCAGAACGTCCCGAACGCTCATACCCGTGGCGATATGCATGGCCGTCGGGAACGTGTCGTTCGAGGACTGGCCCATGTTGCAATGATCGTTTGGATGAACCGGGTCTTTTGTGCCGATTGTACCACCCAGGATTTCGATAGCCCGGTTCGCAATAACCTCGTTCGAGTTCATGTTCGACTGGGTGCCGGATCCTGTTTGCCAGACGACCAGCGGAAAGTTGTCGTCGAACTTGCCTTCAAAAACCTCACCCGCGGCCTGAATCACCGCATCCGCAATCCGCGCGTCCAGTTTCCCGGTCGACTTGTTCTGCAAGGCGCAGGCTTTTTTGATCACACCCAATGCCCGCACAATGGCCACAGGCTGTTTTTCCCATCCGATCGGGAAGTTCATAATCGAACGCTGGGTCTGTGCACCCCAATATTTGTCTGCGGGAACTTCCAACGGGCCAAAGCTGTCGGATTCGGTGCGGGTTTGAGACATCGGTCACTCCGTCATGTATACCATTGCATGCCAATTACAGTCAGCAGCGTCGCGGTGCAATCGGCCAGTTGCGCGCACCATAAACTTATGCCTGACAAAGGTATAGGCGCAGAGCTGCGTCATTTTTCTCGTCGCAATCGCCATCACCGCCATTGTACGCGTCGGTGGGTGAGCTACTATAGAGTCAGAGCACGCCGGAGGCCGCAATGCGTCTGAATCACCCGACCACTTGCCTGAAATTCATTATCTATTCCTTTGCCACCGTTCTGTGGGCCTCCTTGGCGGTAAATCCGCTTCATGCGGCAGATATTGAGCCCTTTGTTGGCAGCTACGTTGGGTCTGCCAATGTTGTCGATGCAAACGGGACCGAAACACCTCGTGATATGAGTGTGTCAATCCAGGAATCGAAGAACGGGTTCAATGTTAGTTGGAAGACGACAACTTACAAACTGAATGGCCGCGTCAAGGAACAGGCGTTCTCGATTGATTTTCAGACCTCGGACAGATCGGACATCTTTTCCGCGGCCATGAAGCGCAATGTATTCGGCCATGAAGTTCCGCTTGACCCGATGCAGGGGGAACCGTTCGTCTGGGGCCGGATTGAGGGTCAAACTCTGACCGTGTTTTCGTTGTTCATTGCAGAAAATGGCGGCTATGAGCTGCAGCAATATGACAGAACGCTGGCAGAAGGCGGTCTGAACCTGTCATTTTCCCGTTTCCGCAACGGTACCAAATCACGTTCCGTAGAGACGTTCCTGACGAAAGAGTAAGCCCCGCGAACCGCGAGGCTTACGAGCGCATATACTATTTTCTGAAGCTGTCCAGCGACACGACATCAGCGTCATGCTGTTGCGGTTCTTCTTCGACCTCGATTATCTCATCGTCCATCGGATCAAAGTCATCCTCTTCATCCGGGCTTTCAAAACGCAGGCCAAATTCCACAGAGGGGTCGACAAATGTTTTGATCGAGGCATAGGGGATGTACAAAGGTTCCGGCGCGTCGCCAAAGTTGAGCGTGATGGCAAATCCGCTTTCGCCGACCTCAAGATTTTCGAACCAATGCTGCATCACGACAGTCATCTCTTCCGGATAACGATCATGTAGCCAGTCGGCAATTTCCACGCCGTCACACCTGGTATCAAACGTAATGAAAAAGTGGTGCGCACCCGGCAGGCCATTTTCTGAAACGCTGGTCAGAACCGTCTTGATCAACCCGCGCATGGCGGTGTGCATCAGGTTCCCATAGTCGATGTCTTGCGACATGTGTCATCCTCAAAAGTGGCTTCCCTCAGCATAAGGGATTCCTTTGGAAACGAAAGGCCGGTTACACGCTGACTGTTCAGAGAAAAAACAGGCCGGTGCCAGCAGCTAGCATAACCATTAGCGTAAGCGCCATGCCGAATTTAAGTTTAAAAATCAACGCTCCGGCGAAGACAGTCAGCACAGCGGCTTTCACATCCAATGAGGTCAATTCAGGCCAGGGCAGGCTGATTGGTCCAAAGGTTTTATTTGGCAGTTCTGAAAACAGCACATTCAGGGCAAACCACACGGATAGGTTGAGAATCACCCCAACTACAGCAGAGGCAATACCTTGCAGGGCCGCCGATAACCGGGGCCGCGCAGCGATGTGGTCAAGATAGGGGGCTGTGAGGAATATCCACAGAAAGCAGGGAACGAATGTTGCCCAAAGTGCAACGATACCTGCGGCGATGGCCAGCATCGATCCGCCCGAGATCTGACCGGTCAGCATAGCGACAAATTGTGTTACCAAAATCAAAGGCCCCGGTGTCGTTTCCGCCAGACCAAGCGCGTCGATCATCTGATCTGTGGATATCCAGTTATACTGATCCACAACGGTCTGCGTCATGTAAGCTAGAACAGCGTAGGCCCCGCCAAATGTCACAACTGCGAGGCGGGCAAAGAACCAGCCAAGATCGCTGAGAAGTTTCTGCCCAGAAAGACTTAACAGCCACAACGGGCCAAGCCAAAGAACCAACCAGATCGACGCGTTCCGCAGCACTTCGCTTAGGCGCGGGGTGGGGGTGTCGACCGGTCGGGCGGCGACGCCGTTGAAGCTCAGATACCCCCAAAGGGCTGCCGCCGCGATGATCGCGGGGAAGGGGAGGTCGAACAGAAAGATTGCCAGAAACGCGAGGCCCGAGATCGCACGATGTGAGACGTCCGACAGCGCTTTGCGGGACAGGTTTCGCAGGGCCTGTAGCACGATGATGATCACCGTAGCTTTCACGCCCAGAAACGCGGCCTGCACCAGAGGAAGCGCGCCATAGGCCGCGTATAGTGCCACCAATGCTGAGATAATGATCGCACCGGGCAGAACAAACAGGCTGCCTGCGATCATACCGCCCGAGACGCCGCGCAGACGCCAGCCGGAATAGGTTGCAAGCTGCATCGCTTCAGGGCCGGGCAGCAACATGCACAGCGACAGAGCCCGAAGATAGGTTTCTTCGTCCAGCCAGGGACGCCTTTCGACGAGTTCCTGATGCATCAATGATATTTGGGCTGCCGGGCCGCCGAAGGACAGCAATCCAATGCGGCCAAACACTCGGATGAGTTCAGGATATGTTGGTGTGCTCATTTCTCGACTGCCGGCCAATCATGTTTCTCGTCAAACCCGTCGCGGGCCCAGAGATACAAGGCATCGTACAGATGCATCCCGGCCTCGATGGCCTGATGGTCGTCTTTATATAGGCGCGATAGCCCCACTGAAACCGCAAGAAGCCCGGCTGCTTCGGGCGCCAGATCATGCCTGTTCGTATCCGCGGCCCGGACAACTGTCGCAAGCCTGTTCATTGCGGGCGTGGCGAGTTGGAAATCTTTTACCAAAGCATCAAATGTGCAGTTATCCCCTCGATGGCTCCAGCAGACGCCCTCAACATCGAACGGGGTGGCGTTAAAGACTTCGGATACCTTTGCCACTTCGGATGGGGCAACAAACAGAAAACGTGCGTTGGGGTCGATGAACCGGCGGATCAACCAGGGGCAAGCGATGCGGTCAATCTTAGGCCGATGGCGCGTTACCCAGAGTGAAGGAGACGCTGGTATATCTGCAAATGGGATGCGCGGAGCATCGGGTGTTTCGCGCCATGCGTATATGCCGCCTTCCAGATACTCAGCGGCCACGCCTTCACTCCTCAGCCAGGAAACAACGGCCTGACTCAGCTTTTTGCCCTTTTGGCAAATGATGATGCTGGGGCGGTTAGCGATGAGCCCCTTCAGCCCATCCAGATCCTTCGCCGGATGACGAACCGAGCCCGGTATCAGAAAGGGATCCATTTCAAAATCGGCATCGGTGCAGATATCCACCAGAACAGGCGCCCGAGGCGTTCCGATCAGACGTAACAGTTGTTTCGGTGTGATAGCATTAGGCGCAGGCATAGCATGTCTCCTGTGATCGACGGATACATGCGAAACTTGGGCTGTCGCCTCACGGGGCGTTCGCAATCTTACCCCATAGGCTTTGCTACCGCGACAGGCCGGTCGGGGTCAAGATTGCGAGCTCATTTCCTAGGCCCAGTCCAGCCGTTGACCAGTCATGCATACGGGCAGGGTGTCCTTGGGAAACTGACCAAGCTGTTCAAATAAGGAAATGAAGTCAAACTGGTTATACGCCTCGACAATACGACCTTCTTTAATGCGGCCAATCATACTGCCAGAGGCCTGCAGTGGTGCGCCGTTATCGGCGCGTGTTGTGCTGACCTGCAATATCGCCGATACCCAATCGCCATTTTCGATGATTTTGGGCAGCTCAACATGGATATCGCCCAGAATGTGGCGAAACGCCATGACCAGATCCCGAAAATCATCGGCCCCCACCTGCATTTCCGGAATCAGTCCTTCGGCTGTCGTTTCCGGCGCGAAATACCGATCAATCGCATCGGTATTTCCGTTTTCCCAAACCTCTGAATACCATTCTCTGAGTATATCTGCGTGTGACATCCCAGCTCTCCTTTTCCTCACGGGCCGAGCATGACGCGAATGAGTGAACAAACTCTGAACGTGAACACAGACAGGGTTAAACAGCAGACATTTAAGGGAAAATGCAGGTTTCTGTTGCCAGGTACCTGCGAACCCCGCCTTACGCTGCTAGGCGCAAGGGCTTAAGTTTCGGTCTTGCTACTGCTTACGCAGCAACTGCAACCGGAGCACGATTGTCATTTGCAATTGTACTGTTTGGGCCGGTACGGTGGCACCCCGCCGAGACAAAGCTAACCCCTTTAGACGTTCGTCGATCCTATTTCGGCCCCGCGATCCTCAAATGAAGGATGTTGGTGGAGCCGCCGGGTACCGCCCCCGGGTCCGATCCGCTTATTACGAGCGCGTTTATGTCCATAGTCCCGAAGGACATCCCTTATATAGGTGAGCCACAAGGGGAAAGCAAACCCCATACTTCAACGAAAAGACGGATTATATAATAACGTCTTAGCTTGTTCGGTTAATGTTTGCCAGGATCAGCCACAGCGCCAATATCAGCTCGATTCCCCCAAATGTCATCGCTTTGATCAAAGGGGGGTGATCCAGAATGACGGAAACAAACCGGCCCAAGGCTGCGCCGGCATAAACAACGCCCAACATCGCATAGGCCATGGGAGTGTTCAGCCAAATGACCGCAATTCCGGTGACAACAAAAAGCCCACCGACCGAAGCGCGCAATTCGCTTAACCCCATGGTGCTGTTCGTAGGCGCCAGGTCCAGCGAGGCCGCGGTCCAAGCGGGTGCTAGAAACCCAAAGAGGCCGAAACCGATTGTCAGAACCGCCGCGGCAATATTCAAAATCGACGTCATTGTACCCTCATTCGGTTGGTTTGCGCCGCTGTTTGGCGACGTCCAGGGCAAGCTTACGGGTATAAGCTTCGAGATCCACCAGTGCTGAATCTACCGCAGCAGCGTCCCGCCGATCCAAAGCATCGGCAATCTGGTTGTGCAATACGATGATCTCTTCTCGGGACCGCGCCGTAAACGTGATCATGTTCATCAAAGGCTGCATCGCCTCGACGGCGCCGGCCAGTTGATAGGATAACACCGGATTGCCGGCCCCATCGACCAATGCCCGGTGAAAGGTCACATCCGAGGCGCAAAAGGCTTCGTCTGTCAGCCCGGGTTGAGCCTGCCGAAATATCTCGGCACGCATCGTCGCCAGATGATCCGCCGTCCTGCGTTCGGCTGACAAAGTTGCGCAGGCGCGTTCCAGCGAATACCGAGCCTCGCAAGCCGTTTCAAAACTGACCGCGTTCATGGACAGCAGCAACGTGGATGTGGTGATCTGTTGGGAATACGCATCCTGATAGCTCAGCCGGTTGACAAATGCTCCGCCCGTCGCGCCACGTTGGGTGCGGATCAGGGACTGTGCCGCAAGGCGTTTAAGGGCCTCACGCACGGTTGGTCGGGACACCTGAAACTGGTCGGACAGTTCCGCCTCAGAAGGCAGGCGTTCATCTACAATCAACCGACCCGATATGATCGCATCTCGGATTGATTGGGCGATCTGAACCGAAAGGTCAGCAGGTTTCTTGGGGTCGATTTTCATTTTGAGCAGGGCCGCAGGCAAATTTTCATTTGTCTGACATTTAAAAGTCTGACATTTGAATTGCAAGGACTGAGTCGGGAGGAACAAGTGAGTCGCGCAGTTCTACGTAATGGGTTTTGGCTGGGATTCTACGCTCTGATCCTGTGGGCGTGGTGGATGATGTTCGTGATGAACCGCGCCATGGATCTGGATTGGATCGGCCGTCCCGGAGCAATGGGGCAGGCGATGCGCGCCATGGACCCCAGGATGGACATGTATATGCCCATGGCAGAGTTCGGCCCGCTGTTTTGGATGTGGGCCATCATGATGGCCGCAATGATGTTGCCGACCATTATTCCAACTCTGCGCAGCTACGACGATCTAATCCGCAGTGCAAATGGCACACGCTCCGGCTGGATTGGTGTCTTGATTGGCTACTTCGTGGTCTGGGTCGGGTTTGCCGCGCTCATTACCGGGGTGCAACTGGTTCTGCTGTTTGGCGGCGTTGTCGACATGCTGGGCATTGCGAAATCCGGGCTTGTTGCGGGCGGGTTGATGATCGCCGTCGGCGCCTTTCAATTCACCCGCGCCAAAGAGCTGTGCCATGGGGTCTGCCATGCCCCAATGACCTATTTTCTCGGCCATTGGAAAACCGGTTTTTCAGGCGGTTTTCGCATGGGGCTTGGCCTTGGTGCGTTCTGCGTCGGATGCTGCTGGGGCTTTATGGCGCTCGGCTTTGTGGGCGGCGTCATGAGTCTGCTGTGGATGGGTCTGGCGACCTTTTTTATGGTTCTCGAAAAACTACCCCAGATCGGTCACGTGATTACACGGCCGCTGGGATTTGCTCTTATCGCGGGCGGCTGTGCCTTGCTCGTATACCCCTTTATCTATGGAGGATAAGCTATTGGCTAAGAACAAAAAACCAGAGGCAGATCGCCTGCCGATCAGCCAACGTATCGACAGCCGCATGCCCAACCCCAAGCGGCGTGAGATGAGCCCGACGAATTGGGCGATCAAGGGAGAGCTGATCCTTAACTGCTCGTGCGATCTGTTCTGCCCCTGTGTCGTATCGCTTGGCGCGCATCCTCCGACCGAGGGTCATTGTCATGCCTGGATGGGGATTGTCATCGATGAGGGCCATTACGAGGGCGAAGATCTGTCGGGCCTCAATGTTGGCCTTCTGGTCGATATTCCGGGTCGCATGGGTGAGGGGCAGTGGAAAGTTGCCGCCTATGTCGACGAACGGGCCAGCGGTAAGGCCTATAACGGGTTGCTCCAGATATTCAGCGGTCAGGCCGGGGGCACGACCGGCTTGTTTACCATGCTGGTCAGCGAAATTATCGGGGCCGAACGTGCTCCGGTTCAGATCGAACGCGACGGGACCAAGCGCCGCATCATGATTGGTCGGAAAATCCAGGGCGAAATCGAGATGTTGGCGGGCAAAGACCCCGAGCATCCGGTGATGGTCTCAAACTCGAAATACTGGATGGGACCGGACATTATCGTGGCGCGCGGCACCAAATCCAAAGTCCGCGATTACGGTCGGGTCTGGGATTTCGGTGGAAAATCCGCAGAAATTTGCCCAATCGACTGGCAAGGGCCGAAATAATACGTAATCTCAAAGGATTACGTGCAATACGTGATCCAAATTTTTCAATCGCCAGACACGCCATCGCGGCCTTTTGCACCAGATGCTGACGGGACCGCAGGCTTCGAATTGTGATCTGGCATTATGCACGAGGAGGCTTGAGTGGCCAATATTTCCTTCTCTCGCCGGTTGCGGCGCACACCTTTTTCTGAAGGGGTCGAAGCCGCAGGCGTAAAGGCATTCACGGTCTATAACCGGATGCTATTGCCAACTGTATTCGACAGCGTCGAGGCTGATTACCGGCACTTGAAAAAGCATGTGCAGGTCTGGGATGTCTCGTGTGAGCGACAGGTCGAACTCAGAGGTCCCGACGCGGCACGCCTTATGCAAATGCTGACGCCACGCGATTTGAGAGGCATGTTGCCCGGCCAGTGCTATTACGTCCCTATCGTTGATGAGACCGGTGGCATGTTGAATGATCCGGTTGCGGTGAAACTGTCCGAGGACCGCTGGTGGATCTCCATCGCGGATAGCGATTTGTTGTTATGGGTCAAAGGAATCGCGAACGGTTATCGGCTGGATGTTCTGGTGGATGAGCCAGACGTCTCACCCTTGGCGGTACAGGGGCCAATGGCGGATGAACTGATGTCTCGCGTATTTGGCGAGCGCGTCAAAGACATTCGGTTTTTCAAGTTCGACATGTTCGAGTTTGCGGGCCGCGATCTGGCCATCGCCAGGTCGGGGTATTCAAAGCAGGGCGGGTTCGAGATTTATGTCGAGGGCAGCGATATCGGAATGACGCTGTGGAATGCGCTGTTTTCGGCAGGCGAGGATTTGAACATACGCGCAGGTTGTCCCAACCTGATCGAACGCATTGAGGCTGGGTTGCTGTCCTACGGAAACGATATGACCGACGACAACACCCCACATGAATGTGGCCTGGGCAAGTTCTGTAACACACACACGGCGATTGGGTGCATTGGCCGGGACGCGTTGTTGCGGGTCGCAAAAGAAGGGCCGATCCAGCAAATCCGTCCGATTGAAATCGCTGGGCCGGCGGTGGGTGCCTGCGTTGCTCCATGGTCGGTATACGCTCAGGGGAAACGGGTTGGTCAAATCACTTCTGCCGCTTGGTCTCCGGATTTCAACACCAATGTTTCCATTGGGATGCTCAAGCTCAGCCATTGGGACGAAGGCACGAAGATAGAGGTCGAAACGCCCGACGGTATGCGTGAGGCGACTGTAAGGGAAAAATTCTGGATATGATCGCAAGCGGCGTATCGGGTTCAGAAACAGGTTATTACACGGGGTCGGGGCTGTACTCTGACGTCCAAAACAGGAGGACATTTTGATGTTCAACGCACTGGTGATGGAAAAAGACGAGGAAAGCGGGCTGGCCAGCCCCTCGGTTCAACAGCTTTCGGAAGGGGATCTGCCGCAGGGTGAGGTTACCGTGGCGGTTCAGTATTCAACGGTAAATTATAAGGATGGTCTTTGCCTGTCGCCCAAAGGCGGGGGGCTGGTACGCAGCTATCCGCATGTTCCTGGCATCGACTATGCGGGGACGGTCGAGTCGTCTTCGGATGAGCGATATAAACCGGGTGACAAAGTGGTCCTGACCGGTTGGCGTGTCGGTGAGGCGCATTGGGGTGGGTACTCACAAAAAGCTAATGCCCGTGCCGATTGGTTGGTTCCGCTGCCCGATGGGTTGGAGCCCCGCCAGGCCATGGCCGTCGGAACCGCTGGGTTCACCGCGATGCTGGCAGTTATGGCACTTGAGGATCATGGGCTGAAACCGGGGCAGGGTCCGGTTTTGGTCACAGGGGCAGCAGGTGGTGTTGGTTCGGTCGCGACGGCGATTCTTGCCAATTTGGGATACGAAGTGGCAGCCGTCACCGGACGACCGGAAACCAGCGATTACCTGAAGTCTTTGGGCGCCACGACCATTGTGCCACGCGAAGAGTTGAACGAGACAACTAAGCGCCCCCTGGAAAGCGAGGCATGGTCTGGCTGTGTGGACGCGGTTGGCGGCGCAATGCTGGCACGCGTTCTGGGGCAGATGAAATACGGTGCCTCGGTCTCGGCCGTGGGGTTGGCTGGCGGCGCGGGCCTTCCGGCAACTGTTATCCCTTTCCTTTTACGCGGTGTGAACCTCTTGGGGATCGACAGCGTGATGCAGCCTTATGAAAATCGGCTGCGGGCCTGGCAGCGGATAGCAACCGACCTTCCGATGGACAAGCTTGAGGCGATGATCCATCCCGCAAAGCTGAGCGATCTGCCCCAATTAGGGGCGGATATCCTGCAAGGTCAGGTTAAAGGTCGTGTTGTCGTAGACGTAAACGCCTGATCCGGAATGAATATGTCTGACCGACCGCATTGATTTGCGGTCGGTTAATTTTGTAGCTGCAGGTTCGCGAAAATCCGGCAAACACCTCTGGTCAATGGCGTAAATACGGATCATCATTGCTATACATCCCAAATTGAATGGCTTATGAGCCATGCAAACAGTACCTGAAGACGGGGAGTGAGCAGAATGTCTGACGATTTCGAACTGGACACAGACGACCTGAAGCGCCGTATGGACGGCGCAATGTCAAACCTCAGAACCGAATTTGCATCGCTGCGCACCGGGCGCGCCTCGGCCTCGATGCTCGAGCCGGTGATGGTCGATGCCTATGGTTCGATGACGCCGATCAACCAGGTGGGAACGGTCAATGTGCCCGAGCCGCGTATGGTAACGGTCAATGTCTGGGATAAAGGGCTGGTCGGCAAAGTGGAAAAAGCGATCCGCGAAAGTGGGCTGGGCATCAACCCTCAGCTTAACGGAACGATCATCATGCTACCGATCCCGGAACTGAACGAAGAACGCCGTCGCGAGTTGGGCAAAGTCGCCGGACAATATGCCGAACACGCGCGCGTTTCGATCCGCAATGTGCGCCGCGACGGGATGGATCAGATCAAGAAGGCCAAGGCTGACGGTATGTCCGAAGATGACCAGAAGTTCTGGGAAAGCGAAGTGCAGGATCTAACCGACCAGATGATCAAGGTAGTAGATGCCGCGCTTGAGACCAAGCAGGCAGAAATCATGCAGGTCTGAGACCGGGTGATGCCCTCTTCCTCGCATACCATGCCCGAAAGAGGGCCCCAGCATGTCGCGATCATCATGGATGGCAATGGTCGCTGGGCGCAGGCCCGCGGGCGACCTCGCCTGTTTGGCCACCACGCCGGGGCAAGACGTGTGCGCGATGTGGTCGAGGCCTGCCCGAGGCTTGGTATCAAATATCTGACTGTTTTTGCGTTTTCGACCGAGAACTGGAAACGCACTCAGGTCGAAGTTGCCGGTCTGATGAGCTTGTTTCGGCGCTATATTATCAAGGAAACCCGGACGCTCCGAGACTCGGGTGTTCGGGTGCGTTTCATCGGTGACAGGGTCAAGTTGGATGCCAAACTGATCGAATTGATGGATACGCTTGAGGCCGAGACCGAGGGAAATGATCTGGTTCACCTGACCATTGCGTTGAACTATGGCGGTCGGGATGAAGTCGCGCGGGCTACCAAACGTCTGGCACAGGATGTCGCTGACGGGCGCTTGCATCCTGATGATGTAGACGAAGAAACGCTGCCGAAATATCTGGACACACATGTTCTTCCCGATCCTGATCTGGTGATCCGAACCAGCGGCGAGGCTCGTATTTCCAATTTTCTGTTATGGCAATCCGCCTATTCGGAATACGAATTCATCGACACGCTCTGGCCAGACTTCACTGCGGCAGAGCTTGAGCGCCTGTGCCTGAGCTATGGCAGCCGAGACCGACGGTTCGGAGCTGTACCGGCATGAGTGACGGGCGCTGGTCCGACCTGACTGCCCGCGTATTGTCGGCGGGTGTCCTTGTTGCCGTTGGCGCTGTCGAGGTCTGGCTGGGCGGTCTGTGGTTCGAAGCCTTCATTTCCATTGCTTGCGGGCTGATGACCTGGGAACTGGTCCGTATGATCGACCCGGGCAGGAAAGCTGTTGCGATCCAGCTTGCCATATTGACCGGTTTTGCGGTGGTGCTGAGTTACCATCTTCCGGCACTCTATAAACTTCCCTTCTTGCTTGCTCCGGCACTGGTCGGGGCAGGGCAGGTCAGCCGGTACCGGGGTATCTATACTCTCTTCGCGCTGTGGATCGCGGCCGCGGGGCTGGGCTTTATCTCAATCCGGACGAATATGGGATTTGTCTGGATGGTCTGGCTGATATCGGTCGTCGTTGCTACGGATGTCGCCGGATATTTTGTCGGAAAGGCATTGGGTGGGCCAAAATTCTGGCCACGAGTCAGCCCGAAAAAGACGTGGTCGGGAACAGCAGGAGGCTGGGTAGCGGCTGCCATTGTTGGCTTAGCCTTTGCGGCTTACGGCGGCTTCGGAACTTGGTTCATCGTGATCTCGGTTCTGGCGTCAATGGCCAGCCAGGCCGGCGATATTGTCGAAAGCGCGGCCAAACGAAAATTCGGCGTCAAGGACAGTTCGAACCTGATTCCCGGCCATGGCGGCTTCCTTGATCGATTCGATGGGATGATGGGGGCCGCTCTGTTCGTTCTGCTTGTGGGGTTGATTTTTTCCCCCGGAGCCATGTGATGCGCAAAATCTCTGTTTTTGGAGCGACGGGTTCTATCGGGCAAAACACGATAGATCTGATTGACCGAAATCCATCAGCGTATGATGTTGTCGCCCTGACTGGTGGAGCCAATATCGAACAACTTGCACGTGACGCCAAACGTTTGAATGCGGATATCGCGATTACAGCCCACCCAGACCGGCTTGAGGACCTGCGAGCGGCCTTGGCCGGTTCTGATGTCGAGGTCGCCGCCGGCGCGAATGCTCTGGCCGAAGCTGCGGCGCGACCGGCTGACTGGGTCATGTCTGCCATCGTTGGGGCTGCGGGGTTGCAACCAGGGCTGACGGCGCTTGAACAGGGCGCGACGCTGGCTTTGGCGAATAAAGAAACGCTTGTCTGCGCGGGTACTTTGGTTCTGGATACTGCCCGAAAGCACAATGCCCGATTGCTGCCGGTGGACAGCGAACATTCTGCCGTTTTTCAAGCTCTGGTCGGTGAAGATATGGCATCGGTCGAGCGTATCATCATCACTGCCAGCGGCGGCGCTTTCCGTGATTGGCCAATGAGCAAATTGGCCTCGGCCACGGTTGAGCAGGCATCGAGCCACCCGAACTGGAATATGGGGCAGCGGATCACGATTGATAGCGCTTCGATGTTTAACAAGGCGCTCGAGGTGATCGAAACACGCGAATTCTTCGGAATATCCCCGGATATGATCGAAGTGATTGTGCATCCGGAATCCATCGTTCATGCGATGGTCGGGTTTAACGATGGAGCGGTTATGGCCCATATGGGCGCGCCAGATATGCGCCACGCGATCGGATATGCCCTGAATTGGCCAAAACGTCAGACCCTTCCGGTCGAAAGGCTGAACCTTGCAAAGCTGGGACAGTTGCGATTTCAGGAACCAGACGAAAACCGATATCCGGCTTTGCGGTTAGCGCGCGACGTCATGGAGCGGGGCGGGCTGTCCGGAGCGGTTTTCAACGGAGCCAAAGAATGTGCACTCGACCATTTCATTGCAGGTCGCATTGGTTTTCTTGATATGGCAGACATCGTGGCCGCCGTCTTGGATCGTTTCGATGCACAAGACAACCATATTGACGCCCCAATGACCCTTGATAACGTGCTGCAAACCGACCATCTGGCACGTATATGGGTCGATAGCGCCGTTGCGCAACGAGCAGGAAAATAAATTGGACGTACTCTCACTGATCCCACAGTTCGGCAATTTGATTTACACCATATTCGCCTTTGTGATCGCGTTATCCGCCATCGTAGCCGTACATGAATACGGGCATTACATTGTTGGCCGTTGGTCCGGCATCTACGCCGAAGTGTTCTCAATCGGTTTCGGTCCGGTACTCTGGAGCCGTATCGACAAAAGGGGAACGCGCTGGCAGATCGCAGCGCTTCCATTCGGCGGGTATGTCAAGTTTTTGGGTGACGCCAATGCAGCATCCGGCAAAGACGAAGCGGCTATGTCTGAAATTTCTGAGCAAAGCCCGGAGGAGCTGCGCCGCACAATGCATGGCGCGCCACTTTGGGCTAGGACGGCAACTGTTGCGGCAGGGCCAATCTTTAATTTCGCAATGTCGATACTGGTCTTTGCCCTAATTTTCTTTACGCAAGGCGCAACCAGAGACCCTCTGACCGTTGGGTCTCTGCATCCTCTGCCGGGGACAGTGCAAGAGCTGCGTGAAGGTGATGAAATCCACGCGATTGCAGGTATTGACCTGCCAGATTTCGAGCAAGAAGGATCGTGGAGCGAGTTCGTAGACTCTTTGCCCGTTGACCCCGTACTTGATTACACAGTTCTTCGTGACGGTGACACATTGGACGTTTCCGCACCTTGGCTGTTCCCCCCCCTGATTCAACAGGTTGTTCCGCGCAGCGCAGCAATGGATATCAGCTTGGCACAGGGGGATGTCATAACAGCGGTTAATGGCGACCCGGTTTATGCCTTTGAACAGCTCAAGGACCATGTGGAAAGCTCTGATGGGCGGCCACTGCTGTTGAATGTCTGGCGTGACGGAGCGGAACTGGAGTTTGCCCTGGCTCCACGCCGCACGGATGAGCCGCAGTCTGATGGTGGTTTTGTAACGCATTGGAGGATCGGGATCGTCGGCGGCATGATGCTAGAACCTGCAACCGAAAGGGCGGGCATCCTGACATCTCTTGGCGGCGGTGTGCGACAAACATTGCGAATTATTGACGGGTCTCTTTCAGGTATCTGGCACATGGTGACCGGAGCGATCAGCACCTGCAACATGTCCGGCCCGATCGGAATCGCCGAAACCTCGGGTGCGATGGCCAGCCAGGGAGCGCAGAACTTCATCTTCTTTATCGCCGTTCTGTCAACTGCTGTCGGTTTGCTGAACCTGTTTCCGATTCCGGCTTTGGATGGGGGACACTTGGTATTTTACGCATATGAGGCCATTTCCGGGAAACCACCCAGCGACAAAGCGCTGCGGATTTTGATGGGCATCGGAGTGTCAATCATTCTGGCTCTGATGCTGTTTTCCGTCTCAAATGACCTATTCTGTTGATTTGGGCGGGGCTTGCACAATCTAGTCGCAATTCCGCCCCAATTCCCTCATAGGATGTGTTCGTTTCATAATTTTGTCTGTCAGAGGCGATCATGGCGAATGCTATCAAAAAATCATATCGCAGCTTTAGCTTCCTGCTTGTGCTGAACTGGGACTCGATCTTGTTTTTCGGCGCGACTGCGTTGGCTATGGGTGGATGCGCTTATCTGATCACCATGTGATTCTGTTCCTTTCTTTTTATTTGCTGAACAGCGGCCCATTGGGCCGCTTTCTCTTTTTCGGCTTTTGACAAGGCCAGACAATCCCGTTACTCAGCTTTAAAGTCTTAAAATTCTGGGTAGAGAAAAATATGACCGACAGGCGAGGCGCAGGCACATCCTGCGGGGGGCAAAAGCCGGTAAACAAGATTTTGTGGCAGGCCCTAACATTCTTTTTCTTATTTGCCACAGTTAGTTTGCTGTCACTGCCGCAGGCTGCTCAGGCGCAAAGCTACACCATCAACTCGTTCGAAGTTGAGGGGAACAGGCGCATCGAGACATCGACAATCATCGCACGATCGGGAATCGAACCTGGGCAGACGGTGACAGCTGGACAACTCAACGATGCCTTCCAACGGCTGCTTGACAGTGGTGTTTTTGAAACAGTCGATTTGACCCCTCGTGGCAGCACTTTGGTCATCAAAGTTCAGGAATATCCTACGATCAACCAGATCAGCATCGAGGGTAACAAGAGGCTTAAGGATGAGCTGTTGCTCAATGCCGTTTCGTCTCAGCCCCGCCGGGTCTTTACACCTCAGGTCGCTGAAGCTGACGCAGACATGATTGCCGAAATCTATTTGGCTCAAGGACGTGTTGCAGCAACCGTCATCCCCAGAATCATCCGCCGCAGCGACAATCGGGTAGACCTCGTTTTTGAAATCTCCGAAGGTACGACGATCGAGGTTGAGCGCGTAAGCTTTGTTGGCAACCGGGCCTATTCCGACCGGCGTCTGCGCCGTGTGCTTGAAACCAAGCAAGCCAATTTCCTGCGTACGTTCCTGCGGGGCGATACTTTTATCGCTGACCGGATCGAGTTCGACAAACAAGTCATCCGTGATTTCTACTTGTCGCGTGGCTATGTCGATTTCCGCGTCAACAGCGCCAATGTTGAATTCACGCGTGAGCGCGACGCGTTTTTCCTGGTGATGAATGTAACCGAAGGTCAGAAATTCTCATTCGGCAAGATCACCACCGTGAGCGAAATACCCGGTGTGGATGCGGCCGAATATCAGGCCGCACTCAAGGTCAAGCCGGGTGTCACCTATTCTCCTTCACTGGTCGAAAACTCTATCGCCAGGCAAGAGCGTTTGGGCATTCGGCAAGGGGTGGACTTTCTGCGGGTTGAGCCGCGCGTCACGCGCAATGCACGTGATCTGACGCTGGATGTTGAATTCGTTCTGACCAAAGGACCGCGTATCTTTGTCGAGCGTATCGACATCGAGGGCAACACCACCACGCTTGACCGCGTGATCCGTCGTCAATTCGACACCGTCGAGGGTGATCCTTTCAACCCGCGTGAAATCCGGCAGGCGGCTGAACGTATCCGGGCATTGGGCTATTTCGCCGTCGCTGATGTTGAACCGCGCGAGGGTTCGACGCCCAGCCAAGTGATCGTGGATGTCGACGTCGAAGAACAGCCAACAGGCTCGCTCAGCCTCGGTGGTAGCTACTCGATCTCTGACGGTTTCGGCATTGCGATCGGCCTAAGTGAGTCAAACTTTCTAGGCCGTGGACAGACCGTCGGGGTTACGATTTCGACCGCACAGGATTCAGAAGAGTACTCCCTGAATTTCACCGAACCCTATCTTTTGGGCCGCAAGCTTCGCTTTGATCTTGGTCTGGGTTTGGCGTCGACCGACTCCAGTTTTGCCAGCTATAACACCGAGCGTGTGTTCTTTAACCCTCAGTTGAGCTATGCGATCGGAGAGCTGTCTTCGTTGCGCGTACGCTATGCCTGGGAAAACAGCGAGATGAAGCAGCAGGACAACGAGGCAAACGGCGCGGTCATCGCCTCTGAGATTGATCAGGGTGAACGCACGACCAGTTCTCTGGGTGTGTCCTATGTATATGACAGCCGCCTTGGTGGGCTTAACCCCAATGCCGGTGTTTTGTTTGAGGTTGGCCTGGATGCCGCTGGGCTGGGTGGGGACAACAAGTTCTACAAAACCAGCGCACGCGGGATTGCCCAAACACGCGTTCTGAGTGAAGAAGTCGTTCTTCGTGCATCGCTTGAAATGGGTGCAATGCACTGGACTGGCAACGATTTCAGCCGGACGTTGGATCGCTTTGTGTTGGGCCCCAATAAATTCCGCGGGTTCGAGCCAGCGGGTTTGGGGCCACGGGATCTGTCAAATGGTCAGGATGACGCTATCGGCGGGAATTACTATTGGGTCGCGCGTCTGGAATCGGACTTTCCTCTGGGCTTGCCCGAAGAATTGGGCCTGCGTGGAGGCGTGTTCTATGATTTCGGTAACCTGTACAATATCGACGATGTAAACACTTCGGGTGCCAACATTGTCGGTGCGGATGGGTCTATCCGCCATGTTCTGGGTGTTGCAGTCCTATGGGAAACACCGTTTGGCCCGCTGCGCTTTAACTTTTCGCAAGCGCTCAAGAAAGAGGACTTTGACAAGGAACAGAATTTCGACCTGACCATTCAGGCGAGGTTCTGATCTCGGATGCGAGGTAGTCTTCAAACCTATATGCAGGGCCCCATTCGGGCCCTGTGTCTTTTTCTGACCTTAACCCTGGCAGGACCGGTTACCGGACAGCAGCTTGGCGTGACACAAGCCAGCGTCCTGACAATCTCCAGCGAACGATTGTTTTCTGACTCGGCGTTTGGACGTCGCATTCTCAGTGAGATCGAAGCAGAGGGGACTCTGCTTGCTGCCGAGAACGAGCGGATCGTTGCAGAGCTCAGCGCGGAGGAGAAGGACCTCACCGAAAAGCGCGCCTCTCTGTCTGCTGAAGAATTTCGTCCCCTCGCAGAGGCGTTCGACAGAAAGGTTCAGAACCACCGAGAAGGGCAGCGCGCCAAGCTTGATGCCCTTGCGCGTCGCAGTGAAGATGCACAACAGATGTTTTTTGAACTCGCCCGCCCAGTATTGATCGATCTTTTGCGCGAATCTGGCGCCTCGGTCATTATTCAACGCTCCAGCGTGTTTCTCAGTTCGGATCTGTCCGATGTGACAGATGCCGCCATCACCCGAATTGATACAGCCATTGGTGATGGAACAACACTTGACGAAGGTACAGGCGAATAGGTTTGCTTGCCCTCGGGTCGCGGTGTTGCTAACCACATTGAAAAGAGAAATCCAGAACAGGATATCAGAACTATGAGCACGGACACCAAAAGCGCCGACATTCAGCTGATTCAACGGATATTGCCGCACCGCTATCCGTTTCTGCTGGTCGACAAGGTGGTCGAGATTTCAGGCTATCAGTCAGCGGTCGGCATCAAGAACGTCACCATGAACGAGCCGCATTTCCAGGGCCATTTCCCTGGTACACCGATCATGCCTGGTGTGACCATTGTTGAAGCAATGGCGCAGACCGCAGGTGTTATGCTTGGCGTTGGGATGGATGTCATCGACAGCGACTTGTTGATCTATTTCATGAATATCGACAAGTGCAAGTTCCGCCGCAAAGTCGTGCCCGGTGACGTGCTCGAGATGCATGTTGACACTGTGCGCGGCAAGAAGGGTGGCAAGATCTTCAAGTTCTCTGGCAGGGCCACGGTTGATGGAGAGGTCGCAGCCGAAGCTGAGTTCTCAGCCTATGTTGATTGGGACATGGAAAAGACAACATGAGTGGGATTCACCCTAGCGCAATCATCGAAGACGGTGCTCAGATCGGAGAGGGCTGTGTCATCGGCCCTTTTTGTTTTGTTGGTTCAAGGGTGCGGTTGAAAGACCGGGTAGAACTGAAGTCGCATGTTGTTGTTACCGGTGACACCGAGGTGGATGAAGATACCATAATCTTCAATTTTTCGGTCATCGGTGAAATCCCGCAAGACCTTAAGTTCGGCGGTGAAGATACGCGGCTGGAAATTGGCAAACGAAACCGTATCCGTGAACATGTAACAGTGAATTCTGGAACAGACGGCGGTGGCGGTGTAACCCGGATTGGCGATGACTGTTTGCTGATGGCTGGTGTTCACGTGGCTCACGACGTTCAGATTGGCAATCGCGTGATCATGGTGAACCATTCTGGTGCCGCGGGACATTGCATTATCGAAGACGATGTTATCGTCGGCGGGATTTCGGGTTTGCATCAATGGGTTCGTGTGGGCCGTGGGGCGATTATCGGCGCGCTGACGATGGTGCCCAACGACGTGATTCCCTATGGGCTTGTTCAAGCGCCTCGCGGCGAGCTGGACGGCCTGAATCTTGTTGGCCTCAAACGGCGCGGTGTCGCACGAGCTGATATTTCAGCTTTACGCGCAGCGTTTCGCGAATTGTCCGATGGTGACGGAACTTTTATGGACCGCGCCAAGCGCTTGGGTGAAGATGCCGAAAGCGAATATGTCCGCGAAATCGTCAATTTCGTAACCGGCGATTCGGATCGGTCCTTTCTGACACCGAGGAAGTAACATCATGTTGGCACTGATCGCGGGAACAGGTGTGTTGCCGGACGAAGTGGTTTCCTGTCTGGCTGAACGGCCCTTGATCTGCGCGATGGAAGGCTTTGCCCCGGATACTCTGTCTGCCGACATCGTTTTCCCGCTGGAACAGCTTGGATCATTCATCGCAGATCTCAAAACCCGTGGCGTAACTGAAATCTGTATGGCCGGAGCGGTTCAACGTCCCGCCGTTGACCCGTCGCGCATTGATGCCGCGACGATGCCGTTGGTGCCTATTCTGGTGCAGGCGATTCAATCCGGCGATGACGGCGCATTACGGGCTGTCATTGGGATATTCGAAAACTCAGGCCTGAATGTCCGTGCCGCGCATGAGATTGCGCCTGAACTGCTGCCTCCGCTTGGTTGTTTGACAGAGGCACAGCCCTCAGACGCGGATCGCGCAGATGCGGATCGGGCATCCAGTATCCTGCGTGCCATGGGGGCAGCTGATATCGGCCAGGCCTGTGCAGTTTCCAAAGGGCAGGCTTTGGCGATCGAAGGAATTTTTGGCACCGCATGGATGCTCGAGTCTCTGACTCAACGGCCCGATGCGGGGGGTGGGGTGCTTTTCAAGGGTCCAAAGCCTGATCAGGACTTTCGCGCGGATCTGCCAGCTATTGGACCTGAAACCATTTCCAGCGCCGTCGCAGCTGGTTTGTCCGGGATCGTGATCGAAAAGGGCGGGGTGCTTGTATTGCAGCGACAACGTGTAATTGCTGAGTGCGATCGCCTGGGTTTGTTCCTTTATGTGCGTGAGCGAACCAACTGATGCGGGTGTTTCTGGTCGCCGGCGAACCTTCGGGCGATCGATTGGGCGGCGCGTTGATGGAAGGGCTACGTGCCCTTGTCCCAGATGTTACATTCGACGGGGTCGGCGGACCATTGATGCAGGCCCAGGGTCTGAACAGCCGCTTTCCGATGTCCGAATTGTCAGTGATGGGCTTGATCGAGGTATTGCCAAAATTCTTTCACCTCAAGCGCCGGATATCTGAGACAGCGCAGGCCGTTCTGGACACCAAACCTGACGTATTGATCACCATCGACAGTCCAGACTTCTCGTTGCGCGTTGCCAAGTTGGTCAAAGCAGCAAGCGATACTCGAACCGTCCACTATGTGGCCCCCAGCGTTTGGGCCTGGCGACCGGGGCGTGCGGATAAGATGGCCAAGGTCATCGACCATGTGCTGGCGTTGCTTCCGTTTGAGCCGCCCTATATGGAACGCGCCGGGATGGAATGTGATTTTGTTGGCCATCCGGTTGCAAGCGAACCCATCGCCTCAGATCGCGATATCCAGGAGTTTCGCGCCGCCTATGATCTTGGGGATGCTCCGCTGGTTCTTGCCTTGCCGGGGTCGCGCAAGGGTGAGGTTGACCGTCTGGCGCCTGTATTTGGTCAGGCCTTAGGGCAATTCCTAGCCGACCGGCCGGGTACGCGGGTTATTGTTCCGGCGGTTGCACATATGGTCGAGGCCGTAACCGAACATCTGCAGACATGGCCAGGCAATCCCGTCGTGATC
>NZ_JBXWPK010000016.1:0-90409 GCF_059611825.1 Ruegeria sp. CDSA221 | reverse complement strand
TCGCTAACAACGCCATCAACTGATCGCCGTCGGCCACGTGTCCGTGCTCATCCACGATCACAACCCGATCGGCATCACCATCCAGGCAGATCCCGACATCGGCCCCGTGCGCCACCACTGTTTCAGCTGCAAGCTGAGGTTTGGTCGAACCGCAATTCAGGTTGATATTCTTACCGTTAGGAGACGTTCCTACAGGAATGACCTCGGCCCCAAGTTCCCACAACACCTCGGGCGCGGTGCGGTGCGCGGCGCCATTGGCGCAATCCACCACCACTTTGAGACCGTCCAGTCTAAGATCGCGGGATAGCGAAGATTTCACCCGCTCGCCATAGCGAAACCGCGCATCGTCTACCCGGCGGGCCCGACCGATATTTTGCGCCTGCGCAGGCCTAACCCCTTCTTCGATCAGCCGTTCGATTTCAATTTCCGCCTGATCCGACAGCTTGAAGCCATCAGGCCCGAAAAACTTGATCCCGTTGTCTTCGGCGGGGTTGTGACTGGCCGAGATCATCACGCCCAGATCGGCGCGCATTGACCGCGTCATCAGGCCGACAGCCGGCGTTGGAACTGGTCCCAGCAGCAAAACATTCATCCCGGTCGAGGTCAGCCCCGCCGTCAGCGCGTTTTCCAGCATATACCCAGACAGGCGCGTATCCTTGCCAATAACAACACGGTGCACGCCGGATTGGTCACGTCGGAAGTACCGCCCAACCGCGGCCCCCATGCGCAGGGCCATCTCAGCCGTGATCGGATGCGTATTGGCGGTGCCACGCACCCCATCGGTTCCGAACAGCTTGCGCATTGGTATCTCTCCGTAAATTCTTGCTTGCGACCGGATTACCGGACGGCGGCCCATAGACGCAAGGCCTGAGCGGTTTCAGCGACGTCATGAACACGAAGGATCTGCACACCCTGTGCCAATCCGGCCAGCCCCACGGCGATAGATCCCGGCGCACGGGCATCTTTGCCGGGTTCTTTGCCTATCTGACCAATAAACCCCTTTCGGGACACGCCCAGCAGGATCGGACACCCCAAACCGTGAAACAGGCTGAGATTCTGCAGAAGGATAAGATTGTGCTTTTCGGTTTTGCCAAATCCTATGCCCGGGTCGATAACGATCTGGTCCCGGCTCATGCCGAGGTCTTCAAGAAAACCAACCTGCCCATGTAGGAAGTCATAAACATCCAGCAAAACATTGTCGTAAGTCGGGTCATCCTGCATCGAACCGGGATCGCCCTGCATGTGCATCACGCAGACAGGGGCTCCGACCTGGGCACAGAACGGCGCAAGGTCCGGATCGAAGGTAAAGCCCGAGACGTCGTTGATCAGCCCTGCCCCGGCTTTCCAAGCGGCTTTGGCAACGGCGGCTTTGCGGGTATCTATGGAAATCAACGCATCGGTGGCCGACCTGATCGCCCTGATCAGCGGTTCGGTCCGGGCGATTTCTTCATCTTCAGGCACAAAACTTGCGCCGGGGCGCGTCGACTCGCCACCGATATCGAGAATCCTGGCGTCCTGCGCTACCATGTCCTGTGCCGCAGCCTGTGCCGCCTCAACAGAGTTATGCACTCCACCATCCGAGAAACTGTCCGGCGTGGCATTGAGGATGCCCATGATCTGAGGGCTATCCATCGCAACGCCAGAAATAGCGGCCCGTGGACGTGTCAGCCGATCCAGAACATCGCCCGGAACCTGCGCAACCGGGAGGATGCGCGCGGCTTCGGTCCGGCTGAGGCGTTCGACATGGGTGAACCACAGCGCCTGACCGGCCAAGGCGACCGCCCCCTCGGGGCGCGCCTCACCATGCTGAACCAAAGGGCGGTAGTAAGCAGTCACAGGGTCGCCTGATCCACCGGCACAGCGCGCAGCGGAATCTGCGGCGAGTCCGGCAGGGCGCCTCCGAAAACCAACAGCTCACTTGCTTCGAAAGTCGCAGCAAACCACGCCGCCAAAGCGACCGCGTCAGAGGGTGCGGCAGATGGCCCATCCACCGCATCAAGAACGATCTTGGACGGGGCCCAAACACAAATCTGTCCGTTCTTCATGGCCCAATCCAACTCAGTCCGCGTGGAAACGACGACACAGCGCAGGTCACGCGCGGCCAATACCCAGGCGTTTTGCTCGATGGCCAAAAGGTCGATCCGGCGTTGTGTCATGGCGTGCCCAGTTTGTGAAACGGCCATCTCCGCCGCCCCAACGCATAGGATCAAGGGGCGTTTCCGATTCTCCAACTGGTCGATCCAACCGGTCAGATTGTCCGAAGCGATTGCTTCGTTTGACAGGAAGGCCAAACGCGGGTGCGGACGCTCTTCCTCGACCAGATCGTGGTGAGATGCATCTTTACCGCGCACGATCTCGACGCCCAAAGCGCCGGGTCCTCGATCCAGTTTTTCTATTCTGACAAAAGCCCTTACGGCCTGAGGCTCAAGCAAAATTCTTTCCGCAATCCGATCTGCCAGAGTTTCCAGCAGGTTCAACCGCTCGGCTGACAGTTCAAAGGCGATAGCCTCGGTCACACGATCATATGACAAAATGCGATCAACATCATCGTCAATCGGATCGGTCAAAGGGCGCACTTCGACAACGATATTAAAGCAAATGCGTTGCGTCGTTCCGCGCTCGGCCTGAAAAGCGCCAATTTCGACCTCGACAATATGGTCCCGCAGAGAAATGCGATCCAGAGGTCCCCGCGTGGCTGTCGCTTCGGACCGCTCGGAGGGGTGCGCAAAGGCAAGACGGATTTCAGAACTCATGCGGTTGACCCTTTGGGCTTGGTGGACTTTTCGGACCTATTTACACATTGCAGGCCCTATAACACTGCAACAAGCGCCATTCCAGTCTTCGAATGCGGCGTCAGCTGACGCGAAACCAGCTCATCATTCCCGATGCTGAATGACCCAGCATGTGGCAGTGTAACAACCAGTCGCCTGGATTGTCAGCAATCAGCGCGATTCTACGGGTCTGACCCCGCCCTATCAGTATCGTGTCGCGCCAGGGGCCCAGCGTGCCGTCATCCAGGATGATGCGGAAATGGTGCCCATGCAGGTGCATAGCGTGGGGAAACGCCGTTTCATTGACAAACTCAATCTGATGAGCACTTCCCAATCGTGCATCCAGAAACGGCTCATCCGGTCGATCAGAATAGCCATTCAATGCCCAAAACCTCCCGAGTTGGGCCAATTCACGGCCTGATAGCTCGGTCTCGCCCAAATTGGCGGAATCCAGCCAGCGCATGGCCCCGCCTTGCAGCGTCATGCGATGGATCGGTGCGTCGTCCAGCCGAACCTTAGGCATCTCATTTGCTGGCAAAGGGCGGATTCCAGTCCTGTTTGCCGCCGCCTGACCGGCCACCGCAAGCCGAACCAGACCGAAGCTGTCACCGCGTTCTTGACTTACAAGCCCGGCAATCTGACCCTCATCACTTTGCACATCCACGATCAGATCCATCCGCTGAGCAGGTGCAAGCGGGACGTTCCCGGAAAACGGCAAAGGGTCAACCAGAGGCATTCCATCCAAAGCGACGATCCAACCTGTCAGACCATCCAGCCCCAGATCGAATATCCTGGCATTTGCCGCATTGATCAGCCGCAGCCTCAGGCGCGCGCCGCGCGCCACTGCATATTCTGGATCAAACTGGCCATTAACTGTGACGAGATTGCCCAAACGCCCGGCGTGGCTGAGGTCGTGCTGGTTATCAAAATCTTCTACGATCTGCCCGGTTTCCGGGGCCAACCTCCAGTCGTCCAGGACAAGGGTCAAATCCTGATCCACATCAGGCAGATTATCTTCTTCGACAATCAATGGGCCGTAGAGGCCACGCGCAACCTGCTCCATGGATCGGTTATGGGCATGATACCAATATGTTCCCGCATCCGGGACCACAAAGTCATAGGTAAAACTGTGGCCAGGCTGAACAGCGTCCTGCGTCAGACCCGGGACTCCGTCCATTGCATTGACAATCCGAATGCCATGCCAGTGGATCGTAGCGGGTTGGGGTAAATCGTTTACCAATCTGCGCCGGACGCTTTGCCCTTTGCGCAGGCGAATTTCTGAACCGGGCACATTTCCACCAAAGGACCAAACCGAGGTCTCGGGGTACCCGTCAGGGGCCAGCTGTCGGGAGACGATCTGGGCAACCAAATCATCTATTGCGGCATGCACTGCCTTGGGCAACAGCAACATTGCTGTACCGGATTGCAAAATCTGTCTGCGTGATAACACCAATACGGGCCTCCTGGACCCGCAATCTAAACCGATTTTCGTCCCGCGCCAGTAGGGTTCCAGCGCGGGTGCGTCAATCAGTTACTCGCCGTCTGATAGTTGTGACGGTAGAAAATATGGACACCGATACGCGCGGTTTCCTTGTAGACCTTGGCCCAAGACGGGCGCACTGCGGTCGTGTGATAATGCGTAGCCCCTTCGGTGAGCTTTTTGGCAGCCCCGTCGATGGCTGTACGCGCGACTTTCGCTACACGCTCATAGGCCTTCTTTTCACGGATCACTTCCTCTTGACCGTCACAGGTATAGGTGAACTGGCACTGGTATTTCTTACCTGTGCCCTGATTGATCACACCACACAGCGTGTCGGGAAAGCGGCTGCTGGCAACACGGTTGAGGATTACCTCCGCCACAGCAAACTGACCGCGCACGCCTTCGCCGCGCGCTTCAAAGTACAACGCCTCGGCCAGGCACTTGAACTGTTCGCCTCCGGTGGCGGTGGGTTGCTCGTCCAACCAGCTCTTGGAGTAGGACACTTCTTTCGGCTCAGGCTCCTGTCGGGGCTTGAACAAATTCAGATAATCGCGAAAATTCTGACCGGGCAGTTCGCTACGGGCGACCAGCTCACGTTTCGCAGTATCGGTTGCTTCCCTCTCAGCGAAGGACACACTAGGCAGCATGGTTGTCGCCATAACGGCAACAGCCAGAATATATCTTAGCATCAGATAACCTCGCACAGGCACATTCTGCGCCATACCCTCCCCCGGCGGGCGCGATGAGGCTCATACCGAATTGAATCGGAAACGTCCAGATCAGAAGAAGATGCAAGTGGAAAATCGCCGTAACGTCAAAATAAGTTGACGACGGCTACCTTCTTTTCCCACTAATCCTTGGGTCGGCAGTTACTGTCAACCCCCAAGTCTGGACGAAATCGCCAGTTGAGCGGCAGCCAGCCGAGCGACAGGTACCCGGAAGGGTGAACATGACACATAGTCGAACCCCAAATCCCGACAAATTGCGATTGATTCGGGGTTTCCGCCATGTTCGCCACAGACCGACAGGGTCACGTCCGGCTGAACCCGGCGTCCGCGTTCAGACCCCAGCTTCAGCAATTCCCCTACACCATCGGGATCTAGCACGTGGAACGGGTCCTCGGCAAAAACACCCTGACGCACATAAGCAGACATGAAACGACCAGCGTCATCACGAGACAATCCGTAGGTCATTTGGGTCAAATCATTGGTGCCGAAGCTAAGGAACGCAGTTTGTGGAGCGATTTCGTCCGCCCGCAGGCAGGCACGCGGCGTTTCCACCATGACCCCCAGCCGATATTCGAACTCTTGCCCTCGTTCAGCGGCTACCGATGCCGCAACCGTGTCTATCCGAGATTTGACAAGCTCAACCTCGCGCTTGGCCGAAACCAGCGGTATCATCACCTCGGGGACCACCAGAGCGCCCTCTTTGCTGGCCTCAAGCGTCGCCTCAAAGATTGCTCGGGCCTGCATATCATAGATTTCCGGCACCGTGATGCCCAGCCTGACGCCGCGCAATCCCAACATCGGATTGTATTCGGTCATCTCGGCGACACGGCGTTCCACATCTGAAACCGGCAGATCAAGTGCCTCTGCTAATTCACGCTGGCCACTGCGAGTCGTGGGCAGGAACTCATGCAACGGCGGATCGAACAGGCGGATACAGACCGGTTGACCTTCCATAATTCGAAAAAGTTGCACGAAATCTGCGCGTTGCATCGGAAGCAGACGTTCCAGAACCGCCGCACGACCGGAAGAGGTTTGGGCAAAGATCATTTCGCGCATCACGATCAGGCGGCCGGGATCAAAGAACATATGTTCCGTCCGGCACAGGCCGATCCCTTGTGCCGAAAAGTTCCGAGCGGTCTGCGCATCCGCAGGCGTATCGGCATTGGCGCGGATCTCAATATCACGTTCGGCGTCTGCCCAGCTCATAAGCGTCTGAAAACAATCGTCTAGCGCCGCCTCAAGCATCGCGGGCTGCCCCGCCAGAACCTGCCCCGAAGTTCCGTCTATCGTCAGCTTGTCGCCCGTTTTGAAAACGCGGCCATCCTGAGCTGTCAACATCTTCTCTTTGGTCTGAAACCGCATTTCAGAGGCGCCAACGATGCAAGGCAGGCCCAAGCCGCGACCGATCACGGCCGCATGGCTGGTCATCCCACCCTTTTCGGTCAGAACAGCCACTGCGGCGTGCATTCCCCGGACATCTTCCGGGGACGTCTCTCGGCGCACCAGAATACAGGGCTCGCCCCGCGCGGCACTGGCCTGCGCCTCGGCCGCAGTAAACACAAGCTTTCCGGTTGCCGCCCCTGGACTGGCTGCAATGCCTGTGGTCAGCACATCGCGGCGCGCGTCGGGGTGAACCTGCCGGTGCAGCAACTCGTTCAGAGAATGCGGATCGACCCGCATCACCGCCTCTTGCTGAGGAATGATGCCATCCTCGGCCAACCGAACGGCAATCCGCATGGCAGCACGGGCACTGCGCTGCACGCGCACACCGTCCAGAATGTGAACGTGCCCATTTTCGATGACGAATTCGACCTGCATTTCCTCACGCAGCTTTTCGCGCATGATTGCAGCATGTGCCTTGAGTTCCGCGAATGCCTTGGGCGCAACTTCCTCAAGCGACTTACCACGCGGATCCTTTTCCAGATACAGCGCGGCGACCCCCTCGCCCAACGCGTCCCGCCCCTGGCTTTGGCTGAGGTAACGACCGGTTATCTGCTGCAGCCCTGTTGTCGGATCAATCAGTTGCAGAACGCCGGACCCGCATTCACCCTGCCCCACACCCGGGACCATCTCCTGAATGACCAGGCCCAGACCTGCATCCGCTGGCGCACCTTTTGCCTGGCGTAACAGCCGGGCTGAGGTTCCATCCCATGCCCGCGCCATCGAACGCAGAACCGCAACCAGCTGCTCACCACGATCCTGTGGGAAAGGCTCGTCGGTCTCATCCTCATAGGCCCGCAACGACTGGCGCAGACCTTCCAGCCCATCGGCCTCGATGTCGTCAAACACATCCGCATCCAGACGCGCCACATGAATGGCATAGCTTTGAACAAAGCGCAGCGACAGTGCAGCCGCGGCCTCGTTCCCCATCTCGTCTGACAGATCCACATAGCGCGCATCATTCATACCGATGTTGAGGATTGCCCCAGGCCCGCCCCAATCGGGGTCCTCGGAACTTGGACGAACACATAGCAGCGCCGCCTCGTCGAACTGTTCGAGAATGGCCGCAATGTCGGGCACCTGCCCGCCGGCGATCCGCTGCACTGCATCAAAGGACAATGCAACCGTTCGTGGTACGGGAAAATTCAGCCGAACCAGACGCTGCAGGCATTTCGCGCGCCCGCCATGAGTATTCGCCGCTACGGGCGCTTCGGCTGTGATCAGAGTGGTATGCGGGTTATTCTGCACTGCGGCACCTTTTGGTTTCACCGCAGCATAGGCCCCTGCGCCGATGGCGCAAGAGCGTCAACCTTCGATTCGGGCCAGATCCGCCACGCTGGAACAGACCGTCCTGATCTGGCTGAGCAGGTTCAGACGGTTTCGGCGCAGGATGTCATTGTCGGTATTGACCTGTACATCCTCAAAGAACGCATCCACCGGCCTGCGCAGCGCGGACATAGCCGTCATCGCGGCCGGGAAATCTTCGGACGCCAGCGCTGTGTCGATCTGTGCCTTAGCCTGATCCAATGCTGCAAACAGTGCTTTCTCGCTGTCTGTTTCGGCAAACTTCACATCCGCACCATAGGAGTATTCCACCCCATCCTTCTCTTCCGCCTGAGACAGGATGTTGTTGGCCCGCTTGAACCCCTGCACGAGGTTCTCGCCATCCTCGGTCGCAATCACCGCATTCAGCGCGCGGGCACGTTTAACCAGCAGATTGAGATCATCATTGCCGTCCATCGCGATACAGGCGTCGATGATGTCGTGCCGGATGCCTTCGTCGCGGAGGAAAGTTTTGAGGCGATCGTGGAAGAAGGAGAGGAGGTCGCTCGGCAAACCCAATGGATCTTCAACCAAAATTGCATCAGCTTGGTCATCGCTGGCAATTCTCGCGCCATCGCTCACTTCTTCAATAAGCTCTACCAAAGGTTGGCTGGAAATTGGACCATCCAAAACCATGTGGAAATGAAGAGCCCCCGCCGCTTGATGGACGAGATTTAGGGACAATTCATTCTCCAATACCAAACGAATTATCCCCAGCGCCGCCCTGCGCAGAGCGAACGGGTCTTTCGAGCCAGTTGGCTTTTCATCAATCGCCCAGAAGCCGGTCAACGTGTCCAACTTGTCCGCCAGCGCCACGGTCACCGACAACGGCGCTGTTGGTACGTCGTCTGACGGGCCCAGCGGTGAGTAGTGCTCCTGCGGCACGGCGGCCACGGCGGCGTCTTCACCTGCGGCTTCGATGTAATACCGACCCATAAGCCCCTGAAGTTCGGGGAATTCATAGACCATTTCCGAGCTCAGGTCGGCTTTGGCCAGACGCGCGGCTTTCTCGGCCACTGCCGGTTCGGCACCTGTGATCGGTGCCAGCTCGCGGGCCAACGCGGCGATGCGATTGATCCGTTCGGCCTGCGTGCCCAGCTTGTTGTGGAAGGTCACGTTCTCTAACGCGCGGGTCCATTGGGCGATGTCCGATTTGGCGATGCGCAGGTCGTTCTCCCAAAAGAACTTGGCATCGGCCAGACGCGCCGACAGCACCTTTTGGTTCCCCGCCAGAATGGTCGCGCCATTGTCGGCGGTCTCGCGGTTGGCAACGGTGATAAATCGTTCAATCCGGCCGGTTTTAGGGTTCTTTACAGAAAAGAACTTCTGATGCTCTTTCATCGAGGTTTGCAGCACCTCAGGCGGCAGTTCCAGAAACTCCTGATCAATCTGCCCCATCAGCACCACGGGCCATTCGACCAGCCCGGCCACCTCGGCCAGCAGGCCCTTGTCGTCGACCACTTCCAGCCCAGCAGCAAAAGCCATGTTCTGCGCGTCGTTCCAGATGTGTTCGGCGCGTTCCTCAGGTGACAGCACAACAAAGGCGCGTTTCAGCTTGGCGGCATAATCCTCAAACGACGTTACAGAAAACCGGTTCGAGGCCATAAAGCGGTGACCCTCGGTTGTGTCGCCGGATTTGATCCCTTCAACTTCCAGAGGCACGACCTGCGCTCCGGTCTCATCATTGAGGATGCACAGGATCGAATGCAGCGGACGCACCCAGCGCATCGACCCACTGCCCCAGCGCATCGACTTGGGCCAGGGGAAATTACGGATCGTCGCCTCAAGCACGTCGGCCACGATATCAGTCGCCGGTCGCCCGGGCTTTTCGATCATCGCGAAATAGACCGCACCTTTGGGCGTTTCACGCTCTTCCAACTGGTCGCGGGTCAGGCCGGCGCCGCGCAGGAAGCCTTCGATGGCCTTATCGGGTGCGCCCACTTTCGGGCCTTTGCGTTCCTCGCGGATGGACGGGCTTTCGGCCAGCAAGCCTTCGACCGCCAAAGTCAGACGACGGGGCGTGGTCAGAGAGGCAGCCCCGGCATAGGTCAGACCGGCCTCGACCAGACCATCAGTGATCCGCTTTTTCAGGTCTTCACCGGCACGGGTTTGCATGCGTGCAGGGATTTCCTCGGAAAACAGTTCGATCAGCAAGTCGGGCATAGTCAGTCCTTAGAAATTGACGATCGTCTGGATGACGATGGCATTAGCGATATCCACAAAAAAGGCGGATACAAGGGGCAGTACGATAAAGGCAATAGGTGAAGGGCCATATCGCTTGGTTACAGCGGTCATATTGGCAATGGCGGTGGGGGTCGCGCCCAGCGCAAACCCGCCGAAACCCGCGGCCAGAACCGCGGCGCGATATCCTGACCCCATCACCGGAAACAACACGTAGATAACGAAGATTACCGTAAAGGCGGTTTGTGCCGCCAGTACGACCAAAATGGTCACACCAAGTTCCGCAATCGTCCACAACTGCAGGCTCATCAGCGACATGGCCAGAAAGGTACCCAACGCAAGCTCTGAAACCAGCCCAAGCGCGGATGTGCGGCTGACGGGAACTGCATTTGGCCGCAACCAGCTGCGCAGGTTGCCGATCAAAATGGCAATGATTAGACAAGGTACAAACAGGGGAAGTTTCAGGCCGGCCTCTGCGATCAGGACATTCACGCCATAGCCAATGATAATGGCAAGATGGAGGTACAGCATGACCCGCATCAGACCAAGCGGCGTAATATCAGGATAACGCTGTTCTTCGGTTGCGACACCAACTGTCAGTTCTTCGTTGGGGCGGTCGGGGGTCAGATTATAGCGTTCGACAAGATACTTGGCCACAGGACCACCAACCACCGCGGCCAACACCAGGCCCAATGTCGCCACTGCGACCCCCAACTCGGTCGCGCCTTCCAACCCAGTTACGGCACCAACGTCCGGCGCCCATGCGATGGCGGTTCCATGCCCTCCGATCAGGGCAGCTGATCCGAATAACACTCCGGATTGGGCAGGAAAGCCAAATGCAACCGCCCCGACGGCACCAATGCCGTTTTGCATGATGATGGTGATCAGTGTCAGAACCAACAGCAAGAACAGAGGTTTGCCGCCGGTAAGCAGATCCAGGAACCGGGCATTCAGGCCGATTGCCGCAAAAAACAGCACCAGCATATAGTCCCGCGTGGCCATCTCAAAATCGAATGAGATGCCTGTGGCCATGTATAATCCCAACATCACCAGCGCTGCGACCAACCCACCGCTGACCGGTTCGGGTATGTTGAAGCGCTGAAGCAGTTTCACCTGCGTGTTCAACTCCGCCCCCAAAAGATAGACAGCTAGCCCCAACGTGGCGGCGATCATATCCGGGATGAGATAAGTCATTGCCCCGTTTCCAGTTGCTGCGGGCATTCCTCTCCGACGACCGTGCCGTCATAGGCCTTTTCCCCGCAGTTGTTCAGCGCGTGCCAAACATAGCCTTTTCCATCCTGGGTTACAGCGACGATCCGGTCCACGCCAAAGTGTATATTCTTAGCCCCGATAAAGGCCTGCGCCTGACCGGTCTGCAACGCGTTGGCAATCTCGATGGCATCGTAGCACTCAAACCATCCGGGCGCCGTCAACGGTTCGGGGTCATTGGCGGTCTGATAACCAGCCAGATCTGCTGGCGTCAGGTCAGTTTCAAAGCAGGCGCGGTATCGAATCGGAGAGCTGTCCGCATCAATCGCCTGAAAGTCCGTATAGGCGATGGTCTCGGGCTCATCTGCGCCGATTGCTAGCAAACGGACATCCTGTCCCGGCTTTGAGACCACTTCATAATAAAAGCCGTAAACTTGCAGATAGTACATGGCCCCACCAGCCAGAACAGCCGACCCAAGAAGGAGAATAGCAAGTAGTTTTCCGGTCATCGTTCGAGCATCCTATTCACGTGGCCTCTTTCATTGAGGTCAAAAATGGGCCAGTTTCCAACCTGATACAGGCTGACATTAGGGTAATGAAAATGGACACGACTCTCGCCGCAGGTTTTTTCGGCGCGCTTTTTGCGATCATGAACCCGATCACCAACTTGCCCGTTTTTCTGAGCGTGACTGATGGTCTGACCCCCGCAGATCAGCGCAAAGTTGCGGTGAAAACCGTCACCTACTGTCTGATCCTGGGCGGAGCTTTTGCAGCCATTGGCAGCAAGACATTGGGACTGTTCGGCATCAGCGTCAATGATCTGCGCGTTGCGGGCGGTCTTGTTGTCCTGATGATCGGCCTGAACATGCTGAGCGGCACCGAGAGCACGGCGCATCACGGAACCGAAGGCGAAAAGAAATCTTATCCCGAGCCCGACACCGTCGCCTTTTATCCGTTGGCCTTTCCCATCCTCGTGGGGCCTGGCACAATCACAACGTTGATCCTCTATGCACATCAAATGTCCAAACCTATGGACGTCATACTCTATGTGGGCGTTTTTCTGGCAGTGCTGTTTTTGCTGTTCGTCACATTCTGGAACGCCGCGGCGCTGTCCAAGCGGCTTTCGGACAACGCTCGGGTGATCATGAGCCGCTTTATGGGTATGATCCTGTCCGCCATCGCCATCAGCATGATCGCGGACGGGCTTAAAGTTCTGCTTCCAGGTTTGGCGTAACTGCCGCATCAGACCTCGTACCCGGCGGCATCGGTCTGAACGAAGGCGTCGGCGCATTGCTTTGCCAAGGTCCGCACGCGCCCAATATAGGCCTGCCGTTCCGTCACCGAGATCACGCCACGCGCATCCAACAGGTTAAAGATATGTGATGCCTTGATGCATTGATCATAGGCCGGGTGCGCCATTACGATACGCTTACCGGTTTTTGGATCGTCATGCTCTTGCGCCAGAATATTGGCGCATTCGGACTCGGCCTCTTCGAAATGGCGCAGTAGGACTTCGGTGTTGGCCACGTCAAAGTTCCAGCGGGCATATTCTTCTTCGGTCTGTTTGAATATGTCACCATAGGTCAGCGGGCTGGGTGACTGCGGATCGTTAAAGGGCATGTCCATCACGTGATCAACACCCAGCACATACATCGCCAGCCGCTCCAAACCATAGGTCAATTCACCTGAAACCGGCGCGCAGTCATGGCCTCCGACCTGTTGGAAATAGGTGAACTGGCTGACTTCCATGCCGTCGCACCAGACCTCCCAGCCCAGGCCCCAGGCGCCCAGCGTTGGGCTTTCCCAGTCATCCTCGACAAACCGGATGTCATGCAGGTCCATGTCGATGCCGATTGCCTCAAGGCTGCCCAGATACAACGCCTGCAGGTCCGGCGGACTAGGCTTGATCAACACCTGATACTGGTAATAGTGCTGCAAGCGATTGGGGTTCTCGCCATAACGCCCATCTGTTGGGCGGCGCGAGGGTTGCACATAAGCTGCGGCCCAGGACTTGGACCCCAAAGCGCGCAAAGTAGTCGCTGGATGGAATGTCCCTGCCCCGACCTCCATGTCATAGGGCTGCAGAATGGCGCAGCCTTTTGACGCCCAATAGGTCTGAAGGCGCAGGATGATCTCCTGAAAAGAGCGAGGTGCGTTGGACTTAACGGTCATCACATTCCCTTTGGACGCCATTGCGCCCTGTTCCGGTGGGTTTTGCCCTTCCTATGCAAGGGGCCAAGGGGCGTCAACGGGACAGTGTGCCCGGGAAGCCACTGAGCGGCCAAACTGGAAATTCCCCGTATTCCAGGCATGGTGTTTCAACCCGCATATCGCGTACTCTTCATCGCAGAAAAACACCGCGGACACAGGCACACAATGAGACGCATATTAACGGTAATTTCAGTTCTTTTCCTTTTCGGCGTGCGAGCATCATTTGCGCAGCAAGACGGAGGTGTTTGGGTCCAGGTCGAGGCGCAGCCTTCGCTGCGTGAAGCCCAGGAACGCGCACAAACCTATTCTGGCGCGTTGCCAGACGTAAATGGATTTCGCCTGAATTCGGGCTGGTATGCCATTGTGATCGGCCCGTATCTGCGCGGCGATGCCGAGCAAGTTCTGCGGGTGTACCGCGCGGAGGGGCAAATTCCAGCCGACAGCTTTATCGCCTTCTCGAACACACTGGGGCAGCAGTTCTGGCCGGTCAGTGCGAATACTCAGGACCAGGCCGCTGTGACAGCGCCGGTCGCATCTGAACCGGAACAACCAGTGGCCGAGGCAACCCCGCAAATTGCTGATGAAACCAGATCACAGGCGCTGCAAAGCGAACGATTGCTGAGCGCGCAGGAGCGTATGGGCCTTCAAACCGCACTTCAGGCAGCCGGTTTCTACAACTCGACGATTGACGGTGCCTTTGGACAGGGAACGCGTCGCTCGATGGGCGACTGGCAAAGTTTCAACGGATACGAGGCGACCGGGGTTTTGACGACGGCACAGCGCAAGGCCTTGATGGATGACTATAACGCGCCATTAATCAGCGCCGGAATGCAGCGCTACACAGACCCACAGGCAGGTATCGAGATGGCCATGCCGCTGGGTGTTGTTGCATTCGACCGTTACGAGGCCCCCTTCGTGCATTTCAACGGCTCGACCGACCTGAAGGCTCAGGCCCTGCTGATCAGTCAGGATGGCACCAAAGCAACCCTGCGGGCCCTTTTTGAAGTCATGCAGTCGCTGGAAATCGTTCCGCTTGAAGGCCCTCGCCAGCTGCGCGGTGACAGCTTTACGCTGGAAGGTCGCGGCAATGACATTGTATCCTATACCGAGGCCAAGCTGAAAGATGGTCAGATTAAAGGTTTTACCCTGGTCTGGCCCGAAGGGGACGAGGCGCGCCGTACCCGCGTTCTTGCCGCCATGAAAGCGGGCTTTAGCACCACTGATGCGGTTCTTGATGCCGCCGCCGGATCGGACGCTGCGCAAAGCATTGATCTTGTATCCGGCCTGCAGGTTCGCAAACCGCGCCTGTCACGCTCGGGGTTCTTTGCGGATGCCAAAGGCACCGTCCTGACCGTGACCGAGGCGGCAGATAGCTGCTCGCGGATCACGCTGGACGGCGCGCATGAGCTTGAGGTCGCCTCGACCGATCCCAATCTCGGCATCGCCGTTCTGCGGCCAAGCCGCGACCTTTCCCCGATCAGCGTGGCCGAGTTCAGCAGCACCAAGCCGCGGATTCAGTCCGAGGTTGCGGTCTCCGGATTCTCGTATCAGGGCGTTTTGGGCGGTCCGACGCTGTCATATGGGCAGATCGCCGACCTGCGCGGCCTGAACGGTGAGGATGGCGTGAAGCGTCTGGCGCTGGCCACCCAACCCGGCGATGCAGGAGGCCCCGTGTTTGACGGCAACGGTCAGGTGGTCGGGATGCTTTTGCCGACCCCGACGGATGGGCGGACCCTGCCCGCCTCAGTCAGCCTGTCTGCCAATACAGAGAGCCTGAACAAGGCGCTGAGCAAGGCTGGGCTGGCAGGTCAATCCAGCGCCACCGCCGCCACGCAGGTCTCACCCAATGAGCTTAGCCGCCGGGCAAATGGGATGACTGTTCTGGTACAATGCTGGGATTGAGTTCGTAAAATCGCGCATTAACGCCGCCCATCCGGGCGGCGTTTTTTATTCTGCGCGCCATATGTCCGGAGTGATCCGGATCAATGTCGGCCCCTTAGCGGTAAACGCTTTTCGCACCGCAGACTGCATGTCTTCCAGTGTTGAGGGCGCGGCAGACAAGGCGCCGAATGCCTCGGCCAGTTTGCAAAAGTCAGGGTTACGCGCAACGACAGCATTCGGGGCGATCTGACTGCCCACCATGCTGTCTTCGATCTCTTTCAGCTTGCCATTGTCCCAAAGAATGATCGGCAGGGGCAAACCCAGCTCTACCGCCACGCCCAATTCAATCATCGTGTAGTGAAAGCCATATTCCCCAGCAATCACAGCAGTCGGCCTGCCCGGCCGCGCGATAGCGCCACCTATTCCAGCCGGCAACGCATAGCCCAGCGTGCCAAAGCCGTTCGGGTGGTGCCAATGATAGGGGAAGGGCATTTCCCACACCCCCTTGGCAACATAGGCGAACTGGGTCATGTCCGAATACACCATCACATCCGCTGGCATTGCCTTACGCAAGGCATCCAACACCGGGACAATTCCGGGTCGATCTGCGTCAATCTCGGCGCGCCATTTACTGCGGGCTTCGGAAACCTCATCCGAAGACCAGCCATTTGCCGGTTTGACATGGTCAATAGACGCCCACATCGCGTGGGCAAAGCTTTCGCCATCCGCCTGCAACTTGACCGAGGCCCGATGATGGTCTGACAGGACCTGAGGGTCCAGATCAATGCGGATCATATTGGCCGTATGCCCCAGCGCATCGCGCCACAGATCGACCTCACCCAGCTCGGCTCCGACGACCACCACAAGATCGGCGGAGGCGATGATCTGGGCGCTTTCGGGACGAGACAAGGCAGCGCCAAAATCCAACGCATAATCCAACCCCACCATTCCACGCCCCGCATAGGTGGTGAAACAGGCCGCTCCGATCTGTGTCAGAATCTGCCGCCACAGGTTTGATCTTGCACCGCCTCCCAGAATGAACAGCGGCCTGCGCGCAATGTTCAGCATCGACAAGACCGGCGCGACGTCCGGCGGCAGAGCCTTTGTCCGCAAACCCGGCTGGTTCGGGAATGGGGCCGGGTCAGCCTGTGCCTTAAGCTGCGAAATCGGCACCTGTATGTGCTTGGGTCTGGGGCGGCTCAGCGCGAACTCTTCGAAAGCACGTTCAACCAGGCCATAGGCGGCCGAAGCTGTATTAGCCTGCAACGACCAATCCGCGACCGTTTCTCCGGCGGCACGTTGATCCTTCATCTGATGAAGCTGCCCCTGCAGCGCCTGATCATCATCAAGACAGGAGGACAGCACCAGCATTGGCACCGAATCCGAATACCCCTGCCCCATGGGTGTCATGATGTTGCACAGCCCAGGCCCAGTGATCACATAGGCCACGCCAGGATTGCCGCTTGCACGCGCATATCCGTCCGCCATGAAACCGGCCCCCTGCTCGTGCCGCGCAAGAACATGGGTGATGCCGGCTTCTTCGATCCCGCGATACATCTCTTGATTATGGACGCCGGGGATACCAAAAATCACATCAACACCCCGATCCCGGAGCATGTGCGAGATTTGAGCGCCAAGTGGTCTTTTCATCAACTTCTCCAGAAATGGACTGTGAACAGCGCATAGACCGCGAGCAGTTCAAGCCGACCGACCAGCATCCCAGCAGATAGTAACCATTTGGCTGTATCGCTGAGCCCGCTGAAATTACCCGCTGGTCCGATCTGATCCCCAAGGCCTGGACCAACATTGGCCAACGCTGTTGCTGCACCCGAGACAGAGGTAATGAAATCCAGCCCGGTCAGCGCCAGCGCCCATGCCAGAAAACCCAAAGACAATACGAAGAACATGAAAAAGCTCATGACCGAAGTCAGGACATCCGTTCCGATGGGACGCCCGTCATAGAGAGGCATGAACACCCCATGCGGTGAACGGATACGCCGGATTTGAGTTTTGATGGATGCAAACAGCAGTTGATAGCGGAAAATCTTGATCGAACAGGCAGTTGATCCCGCACACCCTCCGATCAGGCCAATCAGGAAGAACACCATGATCGGAAAACTGCCCCAACCCATATAATCGACGCTGGCATATCCGGTACCTGAAATGATCGATGTGATGTTGAACAGCGATTCCCGCACCGCCTGTTCCCAGTGATGCGGAAAGACAGAGGTCAAAAACACCGCCATGACGGCTACAAGAATCAGGATCGTGGCCAAAAACGCCCGAATCTGACTGTCGCGGAACAGGGAGCCGGTGCTGCCATTGGCAAACTGAACATAACGCACAAATGGCAGGGCAGCGAGGATCATGAAAATCGACGCCGCATATTCCGCCGGACCCGAGAAGGTACCGAACGATGCATCATAGTTTGAAAACCCACCGGTCGAGATTGTGGTCATAGAATGAACCACGGCGTCAAAAAAGCTCATGCCAAGACCGGTGTAAACAAGCGCGCAGACCACGGTCAGGAACACGTAGATCAGGGAAATCTGGCCTGCGATTTCTTGCGCCCGCGGCAGGATCTTACCCATGGTTTCGAAACCTTCCGAACGGAAGATCTGCATTCCTCCGACCCGAAGCTCGGGCAGAAAAACCATTGCAACAACGATGATCCCGATACCGCCCAGCCATTGCAGCACACCGCGCCACAAAAGCAACCCCTGCGGCAGCCCGTCGAGCCCGGAAATCACGGTCGATCCCGTGGTCGTAAGGCCAGACATGGCCTCGAAATAGGCATCTACAAAGCGCAGCTCGGTTTCCCCGAACAGGAAAGGAATTGCCCCAAATAAAGGCAAAGCCACCCAAACGCCGGTCGTGAGCAGAAAGGTCTGACGGATCGTCAACCCTTCGCCAACGCCATTTGAGCAGCTCATAGAAAGGACAGCGCCGGTCAGAATGGTGATAACGCTGCTTTCAAGGAAAACATGCCATTCGCCGCGGCCCTCGATAAGGTCCGCAAGCATGGGCAACATCATGGTCGCCCCAAGAATGGCGACCAACAGGCCAATCACATATCCTACCGGGCGCATGTCCGTCATGAGGCGCAGCGTTGGCGCGCCTGCACGACTGTGTCAAGCGGATGTCCCGATTACTTTTCGGTTTTGCTGCTCGAGACGGGCATCACGGGCGGTTTCGAAGGCGCGCGTGACCGGCGTGCAGCTGCCGCCTGTCCCCCCTGAGCCTTCGGCGTGGCCGGATTTGCAGGTGCAGGTTTGGCGGTTGCAACCCGATCTGCCTTCACCTTGGACGCTACGGGTTTAACAGCTGCGGTTTTTGCAACAGCAGCGTCGATCGCTGCGGCGGGAGCAGCAGTTTTTGCCACTGCAGGTCTGACTACAGCAGGTTTAGCGGCTTCTACTTTGGGCGTTTCAGATTTGGCAGTTACGGTTTTGGTAACTGCAGGCTTTGCCGTAGCGGCTTTGGGGGCAGCGGGCCTAGCTGCGACTTTTGGGGCTGCGGCTTTTGCCACTGCAGGTTTTGCCGCGGATTTGGTCTGTGCCTTTTTCGCACCCCCCGACGCTCTGGCTTTTGTCACAGGTTTCGCCAGGGCGGGCTTGGGCGATTCGGCCTTTGCCTTGACTTCTACCTTTTTCTGGACGGCCACTTTGACCTTTGCCGCAGGTTGCGGATCAGCATTGACCACAGGCATCGCCTGAGATTTGAACTCAGGTGCCTTCACGTCAGCAACAGTCTTTTCGGAGGCGACACGCAGGGCCTGAACCTGGGCGAAGGGCAGTTCAATCGCAGAGTTAGTCAGAATTTGCATGATTTTCAAATGGTTGGTCATTGCCTCACCGGCAAATCGAATTGCTGCTGCCTGAAATTCAAATGGCTGGGTAAACGGGTTCATGAGGTTGTTCTCCTGTGAAAGTGATGCAACCCGCGAATGAGTAAAGAACCCTGCCCGCCCTGACTAAACGGGCGGATTACGTTGCCTTGCAGTCCTTGGCGTCGCACGTGCCGGCTTCCTGATTGAGTGAAATGATCACCAGAACAGTGACCACGAGATGGCTGCATTCAAGGATAGTTTACAGCAAGAACTTCGCGCTTGCAGCATTTATCGCTGCAATGCGGCGAAATTTCACCGCATCGACACTTAATCAAGGTTTTACAAAAGTTTAGCGCCTATCCGACGTGAAACAATGTCGTAAACAGTCTCGGATCCAGGCTAGAGGACACAAAGGTCGGGCCCTCAGTCAGAACAGAAACGGCATCATGGCTGTGCAGGCTTTCTTGATGGCTGGCGATCACGCGGAAATCGCCGATATGATGGTCGGCCAAAAGTTCGGCACAAAACAGGCGTGCCGCGTCTTCGACAAAAATCGGGTTTGCGGCGTTCAGCTCGGCAAATGCCTGCTCATCTTCACGTTTGACCATGACCTGCGTCTCGGTCGGCACCGCCCTGCGACACAGCGCAATCAGATCTTCGAACCAGAGGCAATCGGCATCGCAATCGACCGCAACCGATATCCGCGCAACCGAGCGCTGCGAATGCGGCGTCGCCAGTTGCCCTCGTGTAGACCGCGCATGCTCGCTGAGCTCCAGAGAACATGGGCACGTCGAGGAATACACATAATCCAGATGCATGATCTTTTGGCGCACGCCATTCTGTTCAACCAGTTCCAGCGCGATATCGTAATATTGATAGCCTTCCAGACCCGAACGCAGGCTTTGAGTCCTGTCCGGGTAAGAGAACCGCATCTGGATACGTGCGTCAAAGCTGTCCAGATCGGTCATATAGTCGTTCAGCGCAGCCTCGATCACCTCAAAGCTGAACGTGCGCTCAGCATGTTTGTAGAACGAACGCATGATACGGGACATGTTGATGCCCTTCTTTTCCGCATCAAGGCTGACAGTGCCAGTCACTGAGGTCTCCAGCGTCAGGTCGTCGCCCTGCTTGCGGTGAAACCGGATCGGCAGGCGGAAATTCGATATGCCAACATGTTGAATCTGTTGCTTTGCCCCACGGATCAGGCTGGAAGGTCCATTCTGAAGGTCAGGCAACGAGGCGCGGTAGGCCTCATCCACAGCAAACCCCTCGGGGTAATGCCGCGACAGGGATGGGTAGTTGACCGGCAGGAGCCCCGGCACAAGCCGCGCGACAGCAGGATCAAGCTGACCGATATCTGCCTCGGTCGCGTTCTCGGCCCATTTCCGCAGGGTTTTCAACGCTGCCGCGGCCTCATCATTGTTGGGGGCGTCATCAATGTCACGGGGATACACGTTCATCGATCAGGGCTCCTCGGGTTGGTCGCCGGACTATATATATGTTCGACGCGATTTCCAGTCTAATGGTATACGCGCCGAAACACAGCCCGGATCGAAACTTCGTGATGGGCGCATCATGCGCACAAGTCACAAACCGTTTTCGAACTATGCCTAACAGTCCAGCAGACACCCCTATTGCTGAGAAACGTCCAATGCGCGCTTGATATCGGCAAGAAGATCATCGGCGTCTTCCAAACCTACCGAGAACCGGATGAGGCCCGGAGCAATGCCCAGCTCAACTTTTTGGTCGTCACTCAATCTTTGATGTGTGGTGGTTGCCGGGTGGGTCGCAATCGACTTGGCATCGCCCAGATTGTTCGAAATCACCGGAATCGTCAGGGCGTTAAGGAAGAAAAATGCCGCCTCTTTTCCGCCCTTGATATCCAACGACAGCACTGTCCCGCCTTTGCCGCCAAGCTGCGTTTGTATCAGATCATTCTGCGCATGAGACTTCAGACCGGGGTAAAGCGTCCGCTCCAACGCCGGATGGCCCTCTAGCGCCTCGGCAATCCTCTGGGCGGTTTCGGCCTGTGCGTTGACCCGCAAGGCCATGGTCTCAAGCCCTTTCAGCATGATCCACGCGTTGAAGGGGCTAAGCGCGCCTCCGGTGTGTTTCATATAGGGCTCGACCGTACCACGGATGAACTCTTTGGTGCCGATGATGACACCACCCAGGGCGCGGCCCTGCCCGTCAATATGCTTGGTTGCCGAGTAGACAACCACGTCAGCCCCCTGAGCGATCGCGCGCGAGAAAACTGGGGTCGAAAACACATTGTCCACGATGACCGTTGCACCAACCGCATGGGCCAGAAGGGAAACGGCTGAGATGTCGATGACCTCAAGCGTCGGGTTGGACATGGATTCGAAGAAAACCGCTTTGGTGTCCGGGCGGATCGCAGCCTCCCATGCGTCAAGATCGGTACCGTCCACAAAGGTCACTTCAACCCCGAACCGGGTCAGCACGTTTTCCAGAATATACAGGCACGACCCGAACAGAGCCTTGGCAGAAACAACGTGGTCACCGGCTTGCAACATCGAAGTCAGTGCCGCATTCACCGCAGCCATTCCAGAGGCGGTGGCAAAAGCGTCTTCGCCCCCTTCCAGAGCCGCGATACGCTGTTCAAACATCGAAACTGTCGGGTTGCCATAACGAGCGTAAATGAACTCATCAGGGCCGGTTTCGATGAACCGCGCCTCGGCCTGCTCGGCCGTATCATAGACAAATCCCTGGGTCAGAAAAATCGCCTCGCTCACTTCGTTGTATTGGCTGCGGCGGGTGCCGCCATGGACGGCTTGTGTGCGCTTGTTCCAGCTCTCGCTCATGTCATTCCTTTCAGCCCCTTGAGGGACGTAAACAAAAAACCCCAGACGCGGCCAAGCGAAAGGGGTCTTTCATCCTGACCTTTTAGCGGTGTTGTTTAGCGTGGCCCGCAATCCGGTAACAAATCGCCACGTGGTGATGCTGAATTACGCCGCGGCTGCAGTATCGTCAACCCCGCCCCCGCAACGTCGCGCAGCTGTAACAATCCCTTCACCTAGGGGGCATAGGCTGTTGGGATATTGCCGCCACAACATCTTGTATGAGGCTGTGAGAATGCCAATAATCCGGATCAACGCGACCGGCGACACGCTTACGCTGCACAACAGCCCACAGTCCCCCTTCAGCCTGCTATGTCAGACCCGGCACATCCAAGGCCCGGTCATCCTCATGTCACATGGGTACAGGTTCCGGCCAGGCCGGGCCAAGGCCTGCCCGCACCAACATTTCTTGTCCCTGCCCCGGACATCCTCGCCAACATCTTTCTGCAGCTGGCCGCGGCAACTTGGTTTTGGCACTGGTTTGCAAACCGAAGGGCTGGGCATTGCCTTTGGCTGGAATGCACGGGGATCGTTTTGGGGTGCCCTCCGCCGGGCGCACGAGGCCGGACGTGTTCTGGCCGAATTGATCCGGGAACTGCACCATCTGAACCCGCGACGTCCGATCCACTTTATTGGCCACTCGATGGGGACCGAATTGGCGCTTGAAGCCCTGCATCACATCCGACCCGGATCCCTGAGCCGCATCATCTCGTTGACCGGAGCCGCCTATCAGAGTCGCGCGTTAAGAGCGCTGGCCACTCCGGCGGGTAGACGGGCGGAATTCATCAATATTACGAGCCGCGAAAACGATCTGTTTGATTTTCTATACGAATGCCTGATCCCTCCGCCTGAACGGGGCGATCGCAGCATAGGCAGCAGCTTGACGGCCCCGAATGCAATAACGCTGCAACTGGATTGCCCGGACACGCTGAATCATCTGGCGTATCACGCTTTTGCGATCCATGCCTCCAGACGCAGGTTCAGCCATTGGTCCAGCTACACACGCCCCGGTGCATTGCAAGTCTATCAGGCATTGTTACTTAACCCTAACGCCCTGAGCTTGGCGGTCCTGCGCAGTGGCATCCCACCCTTACCCCAGCGCCGATGGTCTCGGTTATTTGCATGGGCAGAACCCTTGGCGTTCAATTCGCTTTCCGGCAAAACCTCATGACCTCGGCAATCGGCGTATTATCGACCCTCGACCTCACAGCGGGCAGCCGCTGACAGGCTACGCCAAATCCAGTCAGTAGCTGCGGGTAAAAATACAGCGAGCAGAAGAACGGGAGGGGAACAAAGGCCAAGAATTCCCAGACGCGGCACATCGAGTCGCAAATGAGGCTGGAAACACCTAAATGCCTTGACTAAGGAAGGATCTAACATCGCAAGAGGAAGATGCACGCAATGGCAAAGATCACTTATGTCGAGCATGGCGGTACCGAGCACACTGTCGAGGTCGCCAACGGACTAACCGTCATGGAAGGAGCCCGTGACAACAACATTCCCGGCATCGAAGCGGATTGCGGCGGCGCCTGTGCCTGTTCGACCTGCCATGTCTATATCCACCCCGACTGGGTTGAGAAAATTCCCGGCAAGGATGACATGGAAGAAGACATGTTGGACTTTGCCTATGAGCCCGACCCTGCCCGTTCGCGCCTGACCTGCCAGATCAAAGTCACAGACGAGATGGATGGCCTGATCGTTCAGATGCCGGAAAAACAGATCTGATGCCCTGCAAAGCGCCGCGCCTACCCTACCGAACTTGGCAGGGTCAGGCCCGCGGCGCAGCGCTGACGTTGTGCTTCTGGCTGACGGGCCATGCCCCGTTGGCACTGGCGGAGACCGTCTCAGCCGCTCGTTTCACCGAGCCGACAACACGTTACGCCCACGGAGTTCTGGGTGATAACATCGAATATGGCGCGTTAGAGCTGACTACCCAAAGCGGAAACGTGACCATCCGTCTTCCATCTGATCGCGTATTTGAAGATCTCGCTCCACGGCTTGTGGACGTAGATCAGGACGGGACCCCCGAGGCCATTGTCGTTGAATCTCAGGATCAAGCGGGCGCTCAGTTGGCCATCTATGATGCCAGAGGGGACAAAATCGCCGCAACTCCGCATATCGGTACCCGCTTTCGATGGCTTGCTCCGGTCGGGGCGGCGGATCTGGATGGGGATGGCAATATCGAGATCGCCTATATCGACCGCCCTCATCTGGCCAAGACATTGCGCATTTGGCGCTTTGTCGACGGCGAATTAATCCAGATTGCCGCTCTACCAAGGCTGACAAATCATCGGATCGGCGAAGATTTCATCACAGGGGGTCTGCGCGACTGTGGCAATGGCCCGGAACTGGTTGTCGCGTCTGCGGACTGGCGCGAAATTGTCAGCATCCGCTTTGACAATGGCTGGGTGCAGCATCTGGTCGCCCCCTTTAGCCCGAAAGCAATGACCTCTGCGCTTAACTGCGTACCCTCGCCCTGACTGCAGCCCGCGTCAGAGGGCTGCCCGGCCCAAGTCCATTGACGCTGCATCTCTGATGCAGTGGCTGGGCGCGGGAGCCGTCGCGATTAAAGCGCCCGCCATCCGATATCCCGGCGAAAGAACCCCTCTGGCCAGTTGATCCCGTCGATCAGCTCATAGGCGCGGTCACGCGCTTCCTGCAGGTTCTGGCCGCGTGCGGTGACATTCAATACCCGGCCACCACTAGAGACGATCTGACCGTCGGATTCTTTGGTTCCTGCGTGAAACACCATATTACCGCTATCTTCAGATACGTCATCCAGCCCTTTGATCACGCTGCCTTTTTGGTAAGAGCCCGGATAACCATTTGCGGCCATGACTACCGTCAAGGCGTGATCATCCGCCCAGTTTACACGCGCCTCGGCCAACCGGCCTTCTGCTGCGGCGTGCATCAGGTCCATCGCCTGCGCGCCCAGGCGCATCATCAGCACCTGACATTCCGGGTCGCCGAAACGCACGTTATATTCAACCAACCGTGGCTGGCCGTCCTTGATCATCAAACCAACATAAAGAACGCCCTGAAACGGCGTTCCGCGCCGCTTCATCTCTGCCATGGTGGGGCGCACGATCTCGTTCATCGCACGCTCTTCGATTACAGCGCTTAACACAGGAGCCGGAGAATACGCGCCCATGCCGCCGGTGTTCAGACCGGTATCGCCCTCGCCTACCCGTTTATGGTCTTGCGCCGTGCCAATGGACAGGATGCTTTCCCCGTCGCATAGCACGAACAGAGATGCCTCTTCACCTTCCATGAACTCTTCGACCACAACTTCGGCACCGGCACCACCAAAGGCTCCGCCAAACATGTCATCGATCGCATCCAAGGCCGTCGCTTCGTCCATCGCAACGATCACACCCTTGCCCGCGGCCAAGCCATCAGCCTTGACGACGATAGGTGCGCCCTTCTTTTTGATATAGGCTTTGGCTGGCTCGGCCTCGGTAAACCGGGCGTATCCTGCGGTTGGAGCATTGGCGGCGTCGCAGATCTCTTTAGTAAAGCTCTTGGACGCCTCGAGACGTGCAGCCGCGGCCGAGGGGCCAAAAACCAGGACACCGGCCTCGCGCAAACGATCCGCAACCCCCGCAGCCAATGGCGCCTCGGGGCCGACGATCACAAAGTCGATCGCGTTCTCATCCGCAAACCTGACCACCTCACCGCCGTTTTCGATATCCAGCGCTGCACATTCGGCAATCTGGGCGATCCCGGCATTGCCCGGCGCCACAATCAGGCGGTCGCATTTCGGGTTTTGCATCACCGCCCAGGCCAGGCTGTGTTCGCGCCCACCACTGCCGAGAATGAGGATGTTCATGACTGCTCTCCGATCTGCTTGGCCTTGCCTTCCGCGCGTTCTAAGCTGGCCGGGCATTTGACACAAGGCGCTGAAATGTCCGACCTGCTTGACGACCCCATTCCCGGCCAAAATACCCCAGAATACACTGTTTCCGACATCTCGGGCGAGGTGAAGCGGACGCTGGAAGGCAGTTTCGGCCGAATCCGTGTTCGGGGTGAAGTCGGTCGCGTGTTCAAAGCCAGATCTGGTCATCTGTACTATGACATCAAGGACGACAAGAACGTACTGGCCTGCACCACTTGGAAAGGCCAGGTTGCTGCCCTGTCCGTGGTTCCCGAGGAAGGTCTGGAAGTGGTCGTCACAGGCCGCCTGACCGCTTTTGGAGCGCAGTCCAAATACAATCTGAACGTGGATGAGGTTTCGGTGGCCGGACAGGGTGCCCTGATGGCCCTGCTTGAAAAGCGAAAGAAACAGTTGGAATCCGAGGGCCTGTTCGCACCCGAGCGTAAAAAGCCTCTGCCCTATCTTCCTCAGATCATCGGCGTGGTGACTTCACCCTCGGGCGCGGTGATCCGCGATATCCTGCACCGGTTGCGTGACCGATTTCCGCGCAAAGTGTTGATCTGGCCTGTCGCCGTGCAAGGTTCGAATTGCGCGCCTGAGGTGGCGAACGCGATTACTGGTTTCAACCAACTGACTCCTGGCGGTGCGCTGCCACGACCGGACCTGATCATCGTCGCCCGTGGTGGCGGGTCAATCGAGGACCTCTGGGGGTTCAACGAAGAGATCGTGGCCCGCGCTACGGCGGCATCAGAGATCCCGGTGATCTCGGCCGTTGGGCACGAGACCGACACGACCCTGATTGATTTTGTCTCGGACCGCAGGGCCCCAACCCCCACAGCCGCAGCCGAACTTGCGGTGCCTGTCCGCATGGAACTTCTGGCCTGGACCGGAAAGCAAGGCGCCCGCCTGTCCCGTGCAGCCACGGACGCTGTGCAAAGACGGTCGCAACGGTTGCGGGATTTATCCCGCGCATTACCACGCCCGGATAGCTTGTTGAACAACCCGCGACAACGCCTTGATTTAATTGCGGACCGACTGACACCAGCACTTGAGCGCGGCGTACAAAACCGCCGCCTTCAAGTTGTGAAACTGTCCGCCCATCTGCGCCCGTCCACATTACGCTCACTGGTCGGAACCCGACAGGAAACACTGCGCAGCCTTTCGTCGCGCCTGTCTGTCCGGCCGATCCAGCGCGAAATCGACAGCCAACGGCAAAACATCAACCGCCTAGCCGAACGCTTGAGTACAGCGCAAGCCGCGCGTCTGGACCGGATGCGTCAATCCCTGGAAACCGCAGACCGGCTGCGGGAAACGCTAAGCTACAAGGCAACGCTGCAACGTGGATATGCGGTCGTACGCGCCGAAGGACAGGTACTGACAACCCGTAAACAGGCGGCAAAACACCAATCCTTTGACATTGAATTTGCAGATGGCGAATTGACGACCGGCCCGTCTACCGCGTCACCGTCAACTTCGAAAAAGCCGCCGAAAAAGGATGCGCCGGATCAGGGGTCGTTGTTCTGACCCCTGCACAGGCTAGACACCGACTTCGGGACCGTAACAGACCATCTCGGCGTCTGTGTCTTCGTTCTCATATAGTTCGGTCATCTCAGGATTTCCCTCGAACTGAGCGATCAGACCGCCGCCAGATTCGGTGAATACCCAGCATTGCGGGTCATGCCGGTCTTCATAGACGAAACAGATCTGTCCTTCCTGCTCGTACCAGAGCCCTTCTTTGCAGTTCCCATCCAGAAAAGACCAAATCACGCGGCGATCCGGCAGATAACGCTCGACCCCATAAATCCTGCCTTCAAAGCCATAGAACAGGGTTTTTCCCAGCGTATAGCGGTCAAATTCGGCGCCGGATAGAGATGTGTCGGCACAAACCGCCGGGGCAGCCATCGACAACAGAATCGCAATTCGTTTCAGCATGGGTTCATTCTGTCAGATGGCAGGCCGCTAGGCCAATTCCCTTTTCATTCCAACCGGGTGCCTTCACGTCACCGATTGAGTTTTGCGGTTATGCGCTGCGAAAGTGTTCAGTACATGCTGCGGAGATAACTCTATGACCAATGCCCTGTTTCTGATTGCGACAGCTTGCGCTCTGGCTTACCTGCCATTGACCTCGCGTGGCGCTGGCGCTGTTCGGTCAATCCTAAAGACCCTATCCGTCGCAGTTTTGGCGGTCATTGCCGCCCAAAGTGGCGCTCCATTTCTGTTGATCCTTGCGCTGGCATTCTGTGCGCTGGGGGACGCCCTTCTGTCCCGGGAAAGTGATGCCACCTTCATGGCCGGGATCGGTGCCTTTGCAACTGGTCATCTGGCCTATATCGGGCTGTTCCTGTCCCATCCGGCCAGCGACGCCGCGCTTATTCTGGAGAAGCCCGGATATTTCTGGTCTTTGATCCTCCTCGGTATTGTCGTTGTCACCCTATTACCGCCGCGTGCCGGAGACCTGAAATGGCCCGTTCTCGGGTATATTCCGATCATTCTGGGCATGGGTATCACGGTCCTGGCCCTGCCCGAGACAGGCGCGCTGCGTTGGGCTTTACCTGCGGCTTTGTCCTTTATCGCGTCCGACCTGATCCTGGCGACTGAGAAGTTTCTTTTGCCAGTGGACCATCCCAGCCGCCGTTTCACCTCCTATCTGGTTTGGGTATTGTATTGGGGGGCGCAAGCCGGTCTTCTGATCGCCTTCCTCTGACCCTTTGCAACTGCTGCAATTCCGCATTAGGTGAGAGGAACACCTGCGGAGACCAAAAATGGCGCTATTCTCAAAGCTCAAGGACAAGCTGTTCAAATCCTCATCCCGCCTTGAACAGGGGTTGGATGCCATCGTTGAAGATGGGGGCGAGGAAACAACTGCACCGGATCCAATCCCACCAGCGCCGCATTCCGAACCGGAACCCGAAGTCGCGCAACCGGACATGGCACCGGAACAGGCAGTTGCCAAACCGGTGGCCATTACAGCCGAGTCTGCTCCGTCCAAATCCATGCTCGGGCGGCTTTTCGGGCGCGCCGAGACCGAGACAACAGTTCGCCGCACGCTGGATGACGACATGCTGGAACAGCTTGAAGAGCTGTTGATTGCATCCGACATGGGTGTGGACACAGCGCTGCGCGTCACCGCCAATATGGCCGAGGGCCGTTATGGCCGCAAACTTTCGACACAAGAGATCAAGCAGCTTCTGGCGCAGGAAGTCGCCCGGGTTATGGAACCCGTTGCAAAGCCCATGCCGCTCTATTCCAAACGCCCACAGGTGGTACTGGTTGTTGGCGTCAACGGATCGGGCAAGACCACCACGATCGGCAAACTAGCCAGCCAGTTCAGGGCGGCCGGCAAGAACGTAGTGATCGCAGCTGGAGACACCTTCCGCGCAGCCGCCGTTGAACAGCTGCAGGTCTGGGGCGACCGCGCAGGCGTTCCGGTCCTGACAGCCCCCGAAGGCTCGGACCCCGCCTCCCTGGCCTTCGATGCGTTGACGCGCGCACAAGAGGATGGCGCCGATCTGTTGATGATCGACACCGCCGGTCGTCTGCAGAATCGTGCCGACCTGATGGAGGAATTAGCCAAGATCGTCCGGGTGATCCGCAAAGTCGACGAAACCGCACCGCACAATACCCTTTTGGTTCTGGACGCCACCACCGGTCAGAATGCACTCAGTCAGGTCGATACCTTTCAGAAACTGGCCGATGTCTCCGGCCTAGTGATGACCAAGCTGGACGGCACCGCAAAAGGCGGCGTGCTGGTGGCACTGGCCGACAAGTTCGGCCTGCCCATTCACGCAATCGGCGTCGGAGAACAGATCGACGATCTCGCCCCTTTCGATCCCGAAGAATTCGCCGCTGCTCTAACCGGCCTCGATCAACGCTGATCCGAACTTCAACTGACTAAAAATATCTTCGGGGGTGTGGGGGGCAGACAGCCCCCCACCCTCTCCACCCGCGAAAGGTCGATGTCTTGAGCGACTGGCTCATCTCTCTGGAAGGCACGCCCAAGGGCCATGACCTTGCCCTTGGGCTCGCGCTGATGGCCGCCTTCTTGCACGCGGTGTTCGGAGCATTACAAAAGGGCCGTCACGACCCGTGGCTGTCCCGCGGGGCCATAGACACCAGCTACTGTCTTCTAGCTGCACCTTTCGCGTTTTTTGTAGTGCCTTGGCCCGAGCCCTATATGTGGCCAATCTTCGCCACCGTCTGGCTGATCCACATCGCCTATAAGACCCTGCAGGCAATGGCCTATACCAAGGGCTCTTACACGGTGGTCTATCCCGTCGTGCGCGGCACCGGACCACTGTTCACCGTTTTCGGCGCCTATCTTTTGTTTGGCGAGACCTTCTCTGCCACGCAATGGTTTGGTGTCGCGGTCTTGCTGGCCGGGATATTCGGGCTTGCGGCCTATAATCTGCGGTTTCTAGAAACCAACCGCGAAACGCTTGGGATCGCCCTAGCCTTGGCCCTCGCAACCGGCCTGTTTGTGGCGTTATATACCACCTATGACGCCTATGGCATTCGTGCGACGGCCGATCCGTTCACCTTTCTGGCCTGGTTCTTCATGATCGACGGGGCGACGATGCCGATCTATGCGTTCTTTCGCTGGCGCGCGATGGCCCATCGCCCGGCCTTGGGACCCTTGGCGCTGCGCGGCATCGCCGGCGGGATCATCGCCCCTCTATCTTTCGGGGCCATCATGCTGGCCACGCGGTTGGACAAGGTCGGCGAAGCCGCCGTTCTGCGGGAAACCTCCACCGTCTTTGCCGCCCTGATCGGCTGGCTGGTTCTGAAAGAAACCGTCGGCCCAAGGCGGATCGCGCTGATGGCATTGATTGCACTCGGCGCTGTAATAGTTGAAATGGGCGGGTAAGCAGCAGGACAAGAGACATGACAGGCAAGACCGACATAAATCCATTTCTGAAACAGGTGCTGGAACTGGGGCCTCCGCTAGCCTTTTTCTTCATCTACCTGCGCTTGCGCGATGACAGCTTTATGATCGGCGGCATCGAGTATTCCGGCTTTATCATTGCCACGATCATTTTTGTGCCGCTGATGCTGGGGGCAATGGGCATCCTGTGGTACCTGACCGGCAAGCTAAGCCGGATGCAGATATTCACAGCTTTCATGGTCATTTTCTTCGGCGGCCTGACCGCCTGGTTCAATGACGAGCGGTTCTTCAAGATGAAAACCACGCTTGTTTATGGCCTGTTTGCTCTGATCCTGGGGATCGGGCTGCTGCAAAAGAAATCCTATCTTGCCTATGTTCTGGACGAGATGCTGCCCATGAAACACGAAGGCTGGATGATCCTGACCCGTCGTCTGTGTGCGTGTTTTGCTGTTCTGGCCGTCGCAAATGAATTCGTGTGGCGCACGATGTCGACTGACCTGTGGGTCAAGATTGAGACCTTCGGATTCCCCATTGCCCTTATGGCGTTCCTCATGCTGCAGTTCAGCCTGTTGCAAAGCTATATGGATGATCCCGATCATCAATGACGGCTAAATCCTCAACCGCCCTTCGGATGACTTTTCCGTGAAGCGCGGGAGCCCTAAAACCTAACAAAATCCTTGGCTAAACGCTTGGGCTATGAAAAGTTGTGTCACCACTCACCTTTTCCCGCCGGAGCACCACACCAAATGACGGCTTTCCCAAATAGTGGCTTTCTATCCGAAGCTTCAGACCGGCTGAGATCAATGCTCTCGGCACAGGCGACAGAGATTTCTCTCGAACCTGGTGATATCCTTTTCGAACAAGGGGATGAAGGGGATGCCCTCTATGCCATTCTTGCCGGCACGCTAGAGGTGTCCTTCTTGGCGATGAGCGGTCGAAAACTCTCGTTGACATTGATGAAGCCTGGCGAGGTCTTTGGTGAAATCGGCTTGTTCGACAATGGCCCCCGCACCGCAACCGTGGCCGCGGCCGAGGCCTCTCGGGTGCTGCGTGTGCGTAGGTCCGATGTCATGAACCAGATCCGCCAACATCCTGACCTTGCGGTGGATATGATCCGACTGGCCGGTTTGCGCATGCGGTGGATGGGGTCGCAACTGAATGAACAGGTCTTTTTGCCGATGCCTATCCGGCTTGCGCGCAAACTGCTGCATCTGTCCAACCTTCAAGACGATCCAACCACCCGCATTACCCTGTCCCAAAGCGAGCTGGCCGAATTCGTTGGTGCCACGCGCGAAGCTGTCTCAAAGACAATTTCAACCTGGAAACGCGACAAGGTTGTCGAAGCTTCGCGGGGCGGCCTGATGATCCATGATTTTGAGGCACTGCGGGAACTGGCGGATTCCGACCTCATTTGACCTGTTGTGACCTGCTTCACATACGACGGATCGCATTAAGATTACGTTAGGAACTGTTACCGTAGGAGGTCAGAGAATCATCCCCGATATCTGTCCACTGACCTCTCCCTGTACCAGAGCCATACGCCTTCCCCGGCGTGTGGCTCATCTTTTTTCAGCACAGAAAAAGGCCAGAGCAGGTGCCCTGGCCTTTCTGTTTGTTCAACCTAAGAGATCACTCTTCAAGGCTCAGCGCGACAAAGCGTGGATCTCCACCGCGCCGCACCAAAAGCAGCAGTGACTTCCGCCCGGCCGTGCGGGCTTCTTCCATTCGGTCCTCGAGATCAGAAATCGCAGTGACCTTCTGCTGGCCAGCCTCGGTGATCAGATCACCGGCGCGCAAACCCTTGGCATAGGCTTCTGACGCCTCGTCCACTTCGGTCACAACCAGCCCCTCAGTATCCGGCTCCAGCCCCAGATCAGCACGCAGGGCTTCAGTCACGGGCGATATCGTCAGCCCCAGAATATCGGCATTTTCCTCAACCGGGGCTTCTTCGGCTTCACCCTCTTCGCTTTCGGCCCGCTCGGCATCTTCGCGGCGGCCCAGAGTCACAAGCACTGTCTGCGTGCTGCCATCCCGATGCACCACCACACGGACCGACTTGCCAACCGTTGTCTCACCAACCTGACGTACCAATCCACGGGTGTCATCGACCTCGACACCATCAAAGCTGAGGATCACGTCACCGGCCAACAGGCCAGCCTCTTTGGCCGGGCCCTCGGGTACATCGCTGATCAGTGCGCCACCCGGCTTGTCCAGGCCCATCGCCTCGGCCATATCCTCGGTCACGTCCTGAATGCGGACACCCAGCCAACCGCGGCGGGTCTCGCCGAACTCGCGCAGTTGGTCGACAACCTTGACCACCACATTCGAGGCCATCGAGAAGCCAATCCCGATCGAACCGCCATTCGGCGACAGGATCGCCGTATTCACGCCGATCACCTCGCCATCCATATTGAACAGCGGCCCGCCCGAGTTCCCCCGGTTAATCGCAGCATCGGTCTGGATATAGTCGTCATAAGATCCGCTGAGCGCGCGGTTCCGCGCCGAGACGATCCCCGCCGAAACCGAAAACCCTTGCCCCAGCGGGTTGCCCATCGCAATCACCCAGTCGCCAACGCGCGCAATGTCACTATCGCCGAACTTGACGTATTTCAGCGGCCCGGTGGCTTCGACCTTCAAAAGGGCGATATCGGTTTTTTCATCCGTACCGATCACTTTCGCAGGCAGTTCTTTCTTCGGTTGACCGTCGCCCGGGAAAAATTCGACCAGTATCTCATCAGCCTCGGCAATAACGTGGTTGTTAGTAACGATGAAACCATCCTCGGATATCACAAACCCCGAGCCCAGCGAATTGCTGCGGCGCGGGCGGTTGTCATCTTCCCCGTTACGGTCTTGAAACTCGCGAAAGAAATCTTCGAACGGAGAGCCCTCGGGAACGATCCCCTGCGGGCCGGTCTGTCCCTCAATCAGTGTCGAAGTGGTGATGTTGACCACCGCTGGGCTGATCTTATCGGCCAGCGGAGCCAGGCTTTCGCCCCGCGCCTGTGCGGCCACTGACTGCGCCAATACAAGCAGCATCCCGGCAAAGGCCAGCCACATCAACCGCATGAAACCAACAACGTCGTCCCGCCGGACGGATATACTGCGCGCTTGTGACTGCACGTGGGAACTCCTTGTCGTCAACACTATCTGGATCGCCCGCAGGCGGCCCTTCTTGATATCCAATGTAGCTGGTTTGTCCTTGCCCGCAACTGAGGATCGCGGGGAAATCACCATGAAGTGTAGCCGTTGTTCAAAACCCGACCTGATATGCACCCCATAGCAACACGAGACCTCCCACCATACATAACAATCCTGCAAGCCGACGTGCCTGCTCTGGCATAGACCGCAACGCCTCTAGCATACGTTCAATAAGCGAAGGGGCCAGCGCATAGGCCAGCCCCTCGACAATCAACACCAGCCCAAAGGCCAGAAGGATCATACCCATTATTCAGACGCCTGCCCCGCCGATTGGCCCCGGCCGGTGGGTGATTTGAGATAGTTGAAGAACTCGGAATCCGGGCTCAATACCATCGAGCTGTTACCGCCCTGCAAAGCATTCTGATAGGCGGTCAGCGAACGATAGAATTCGAAGAATTCAGGGTCCGCACCGTAAGCTTCGGCAAAGATCGCATTGCGTTCGGCGTCAGCCTCACCGCGAATGATCTCAGCCTCACGCCGCGCATCCGACACCAGTTCGACAACGGTCCTGTCGGCCTGGGCACGTACGCGCTGTGCCGCCTCATTACCACGGGCACGTTCGTCTGTAGCTTCCCGCTCCCGCTCGGCCTTCATCCGGTCAAACGTCGCTTCGAGGTTGGCCTGCGGCAGATCGGTCGCTTTCAGACGCACGTCAATGACGGTCACACCCAGCGCAAGTGCCTCGGCAATCGCACTATTGCGGATACGCAGCATCAGTGCAGCCCGGTCCGAGCTCAGGATGTCACGGGACGAAACTGAACCCAGAACTTCGCGGGTTTCAGCGCGCAAGATGCGGTCCAGACGATCCTCGGCAACCGGGATACCACCGACACCAACCGCCTGGCGGAACTGGTTCAGATCGGAAATCCGGTACCGTGCGAAGGCATCGACTACCAGACGACGATCATCCAACGGCGTCACTTCAAGCGGTTGAACGTCGATGGACAGGATACGGTCGTCATAACGGACAACTTCCTGAATAAGTGGAATTTTGAACGCCAGACCAGGCTCTTCCTTAACCGCGACCACACGGCCGAATTGCAGAACCAATGCGCGCTGGCGTTCGTCCACGATAAAGATCGATGACAGCGCAACAACGCCGAGGATCACCACAAGGATGAGGATAATGGGTGACTTACGCATCAGTTGCTCTCCCCCGATTGATTGCGGCGCAGTTCGTTCAGCGGCAGATACGGCACAATGCCCTGTCCCTGACCGGCCGAGTTTTCGTCCAGTATGATCTTGTCGACATCACCCAGAATCTGCTCCATCCGCTCCAGATACAAACGTTTGCGCGTTACATCCGGCGCTTTGGAGTATTCTTCCAGAACCGCGCTAAAGCGGCTGGCTTCACCTTGAGCACTGTTGATCTGCTGGGCGCGATATCCTTCGGCCTCTTCCACAACTTGCGCGGCTTCACCACGTGCTTCGGCCAGTACCTTATTGGCATAGGCGTCGGCGACGTTCTGCAGACGGTCACGTTCTTGTGCGGCGGCCTGAACGTCGCGGAAGGCCGCGATTACGTCCTGTGGCGGGTCGGCTTTGTCAAAGTTGACACGCACAATGTTCACGCCGGAATCATAGCTGTCCATCGTCGACTGAATCAATTCCTGCAAGCGATCAGCGATCACACCCCGATCTCGGTTCAGGATCGGTGCCAGCTCGCTTTGTGCAATGATCTCGCGCATGGCCGATTCCGACACGGCGCGGATCGTCTGGCGCGGGTCGCGCAAATTGAACAGATACTTGGCCGGGTCATTGATGTTCCAGACCACCTGATAGTCGATATCGACAACATTTTCGTCGCCTGTCAGCATCAAGCCATCATCGCTACCACGGGCTCCGCCCATGTCTTCGTTCTGCTCGCGGGTCACAGGAATGACCTCGGCAGTTACAAACGGCCAAGGCGCAAAGTTCAGACCGGGATTTCCAACGTTTGAAAATTCACCCAAAAACAGCTCTACCGACTGTTCTTCCGGCTTTACCGTATAAAAGCTGGCCGCCCCCCAAAGGACTGCACCCACCACCAACCCAATGGCAATAGTCCCTTTGGTAAAGATGGGACCACCCCCGCCACCGCCCGAACCATTGCTACCACGGCCGCCACCGCCGCCGCCCATCAGGACGCGCAGCTGTTCCTGGCCTTTTTTCATCAGCTCGTCGATCTCGGGGATCTGCGGGCCCTCGTTTTCAGGGGGCTTGCGCCCGTCCCCGTTATCACCCCGATTTCCTCCGCCGCCAGAAGAGCCTCCGCCCCCCCAGGGGCCGCCGCTGTTGCCCGCCATTTTTATCTATTCCCTTGTGTTGAACCGTGTGATCACGGGTTCCCTTGTAACTTGTGTGCGCGCGGTTGCAAATCAAGCCGTACGCACAGGATGACGCATTGTTACCAGTTCTTCCGCCATGACCGGATGAACTGCAACGGTGCGGTCGAAATCTTCCTTGGTTGCGCCCATTTTGACGGCAATGCCAGCCAGTTGAATCATCTCGCCGGCGCCCGGCGCCACGATGTGACAGCCCAGCACCTTACGCGTGGCCTGAGAGACGATCAGTTTCATCAAAACCCGCTGCGTGCCACCTGCGAATGCCTTTTGCATCGGCTTGAACGAGGTTGCATAGATCTCGACCGGCTCTTGGGCTGCAGCGTCTTCTTCGCTCAACCCCACCGTGCCGAATTCCGGCTGCGTGAAAATCGCAGTTGGAATCAGGTCGTGATCCACAGGTGTCGGGTTGCCTTTGAATACGGTTTCGACAAAAGCCATCCCCTCGCGGATCGCTACCGGAGTCAGGTTTACCCGATCCGTCACGTCGCCAATCGCATAGATCGAGGGCACGCCGGTCTGGCTGTAATCATCCACGATGATCTCACCCTTGCGGCCGCGTTCAACGCCGATGGCCTCAAGCCCCAGATTGTCGGCATTGGGCGCGCGACCAGTGGCATACATGACCACGTCAAACAGCTGTTCCGTGCCATTGGTGGCCTTTACGCGAATCTTGTCGCCGTCCTTGGCCATCTCAAGCACATTGGTGCCCAGATGCAGATCGATGCCGTTCTGGCACATCTCTTCGCTGATCAGACCGCGCGCTTCTTCGTCAAAGCCCCGCAGGATTTGCGCACCGCGGTAGAACTGGGTGGTTTTCACGCCCATGCCGTTCATGATTCCTGCAAACTCGCTGGCGATATAACCGCCACCAACGATCAGGATGCTTCCGGGCAATTTTTCCAGATGGAAAATCTCGTTCGAGGTGATCGCCAGGTCCGAGCCCGGATACTCGGGCACAACAGGGCGTCCGCCTGTGGCCACCAGAATATGCTTGGCCGTCATGCGGGTGCCATCGGCCAGCTCGACGGTATGTGCGTCCACCACGTGTGCACGCTGATCAAAGCTTTCGACGCCGTTGTTTTTCAGGATGTTGCGATAGATGCCTTCCAGCCGGTCCAGCTCGGCATGGAGTTTGCCGCGAAAGAAATCCCAGTCAAATGCACCGGGTTTGACGTCCCAGCCATAGGCCTGCGCATCTTCGACCATGCCAGAGAATTCGCTGGCAAAAACCATCAGCTTTTTGGGGACACATCCGCGGATCACGCAGGTCCCGCCATAGCGATCCTCTTCCGCCAACGCCACTTTGGCCCCGTTTTCGCCAGCCGCCACACGCGCCGCCCGGACCCCGCCCGAGCCGCCTCCGATGACGAAAAGATCATAGTCAAAGCTCATTTACAGTGCCTCTTTCAGTTTTCTGACAACGCTATCGAGCCATCATCAATGATGTACCCGGTCACTCATGACGGCCCAGACTGGACCACTGGGACAGTTGATCTTGCCAAGACGCATACAGATTTGGTCGATAATGCTCAATCGTCTCTACGAAACACTCAGATATGGGTTTCGGCATGGATTGCAACGGAAGGGGTAAACACTCATGCCCGCCATCTGACTTGTTGAAGCTAACAAAAAAAATAGGGCGTCGTTTTTGCTCGGTTTCGTCGAACGCATCAATGTAGCGTACATCAGGCCAAACAATGTCTTGGATCATTCCTCTACGCGTGCGGAGCTTCGATCCACCAGAGTCCACTAGGGCCACAAGCGACGGCACCTTGAGTGAACCTAGATAGTTCATGAACAACACGACGGAAGTAAGGACAACGAGCACCAATGTGAAAAGCGTGCCACCTGTCCACCCCGCGGAAACAAAACCCCACGCCGCCACCACAGCCGCAATCCCGATCTTTATCAGGTTGCGTTTTAGCGTCCTGGCTCGCGCAGCCAAATCTGCTTCGGTTTCGCGGTATTCAGCAACCGGAGAGGTGCTCATACCTTAATCCGCCAAATCCGTGAACAGGTTGTCTTTGCCGCCATCGAACAACTCGTCCAGTTCCACCGTTCCCTCGTTGATGTCGCGCAGTTCGACCCGGCCATCTCCATAACCGATCACGACCTTGTCGCAAATGTCGATGAACAACCCGTTCTCGACCACGCCGGGCACCTGGTTCAGCACCAGCGCCATCTGCCTTGGATTTCCGATCCGTTGCAGATGCAGGTCCAGCACGTGATTGCCTTCATCCGTGACAAACGGCGCTTCTCCGTTCATGCGAAGTGCCGAGCGGGTACCGAGAACATCCATGGTATCCAGCACCTCTTCGATCAGGGTGCGTGTGGTCTGCCAGCCAAAGGGGATCACCTCGACCGGCAATGGGAAGGCACCCAGAGTCTCGACCTCTTTGCCGGCATCGGCGATGACCACCATCTGGTCGCTGGCCGTGGCTACGATCTTTTCCTGCAGGTGCGCGCCGCCGCCGCCCTTGATCAGATTAAGCTCTCTGTCGAATTCGTCCGCTCCGTCGATGGTGATGTCCAGCCATCCCGCCTGATCCAGAGAAACAACCTCAATGCCCAGTTCGCGGGCCAGTTGGGCCGTCCGGGTCGATGTCGGAACACCCTTGATCGCCAGACCTTCTTCTCTGACCCGTTCCCCCAGCCGACGCACCATCCATGCAGCGGTCGATCCGGTTCCCAGGCCGACTCGCATCCCATTCTGCACCATGTCAGCCGCACGGCGTGCTGCGACGTATTTTGCAGTGTCGATGGGCGACAGATCACCGGCCATTTCAGCATCCCCCTAATTTGCTGCGGAACTTATACGGAATGCCTACGACAACTGCGAGAGAGAATTGTCCGGATCGGTAGACCAACATGTCGCGAAACTACGCGTTTCCTATGGGAAACGTCGCAATCAGGTCTGTTGAAAACATACGTGAGGTATACATAGTTCGCATGAACACGCCTTACCGCCTGCACTATGCCCCGGACAATGCTTCGCTGGTCATCCGGCTGGCGCTGGAAGAGATGTGCCTGCCCTATGAAACCGTTCTGGTAGACCGCCGCCAAAGCGCACAGGACAGCCCGGAATATCGCGCGCTGAACCCCAATGGGCTGATCCCGGTATTGGAAACACCACAGGGGCCGATCTTCGAAACCGCTGCTATCTTGTTGTGGCTGGCGGATACGCATGGCCGGCTGGCCCCTACCCCCATGGACAGCAACCGCGCCGCGTTTCTGAAGTGGCTGTTCTTTGCCTCCAATACGCTGCACGCTGATCTGCGTATTCTGTTTTATGCCGAAAAATATATAGACGCAGCGCAGGTCAATCCTTTGCGCGCCGGTATCCGCCCTCGTTTGCGCCAGCACTTGCGCCTGCTTGACGAAGTTGCGAAAAGCGCGCCTTCCTGGCTGAGCCCGGACATACCATCGGTCCTGAGTTATTATCTGGCCTGTCAGATGCGCTGGATGGCGCTCTATCCTGCGAAGGCTGATCGCAGCTGGTTTCAGATTGCTGACACGCCGCATCTGCAGCGAATGCTGATGCAGTTGGAGACGCGCCCCGCCACACGTGCCGCAATCGCGGCCGAGGGTTTAGGGGTTACACCCTTTACCTCACCAACCTATGCTAACCCACCGGAAGGCTTTGCTACCTGATATGTTTCTGTCTGTCTTCGATATGTTCAAAGTGGGCATTGGCCCGTCCTCGTCCCATACGATGGGACCAATGGTTGCTGCCGCGCGGTTTCTGGACATGATGCGCGCCTCTCCGTTCGAATTTTCAGGGCTGCGCGGGTCGCTGCACGGGTCGCTAGCCTTTACCGGTGTCGGCCACGCAACCGATCGCGCCACGATCCTGGGCCTGGCCGGATTTGTGCCCGACACATATGATCACGAACGGGCCGAGGCCGCACTGGCTGGCATAAGTGAGACCCACAGCGTGACCCCCGAAGGATTGCCCACGCTGCAGTTCGATCCCAAGGCCGATCTGGTTTTCGACTATGAAAACAATCTGCCGGGCCATGCTAACGGTATGGTCCTGATGGCCACGGACGCACAGGGCGACGTGATCCTGCGGCAGGTCTATTACTCGATCGGTGGCGGCTTTGTTCTGACCGAGGAAGAACTGGCCCAAGGCAAGGCAACAGATGAAGGCGCACCGGTGCCCTTTCCTTTCAAATCGGCGGTCGAGATGTTGGACATGGCCAAAACCAGCGGCAAAAGCATCGCCGAGATGAAGCGCGCCAACGAGATCGCGCGCGGCTGTGCAGACAGTTTTGCCAAAGGCACTGCGCGCCTCTGGCAGGTCATGAACGACTGTATCGAGCGCGGTCTGACCACCGACGGTATTCTGCCAGGCGGTTTGAACGTGCGCCGTCGCGCCAAAGGCATCCATGACGCGTTGATGGCCGAGCGTGGCATGAACCTGAACGCGCCCCACACGATCAACGACTGGATGAGCGTTTACGCCATGGCCGTGAACGAAGAAAACGCAGCTGGCGGTCAGGTGGTGACCGCCCCCACCAATGGTGCTGCCGGGGTTCTTCCAGCGGTAATGCGCTACTATCTGGACCATGTACCCGGTGCTTCAGAGAACCACATCGAAGATTTCATGCTGACTGCGGCCGCTATTGGAGGGCTGGTCAAATACAACGCCTCGATCTCGGGCGCCGAGGCCGGGTGTCAGGCCGAAGTCGGCAGCGCCGCGGCCATGGCTGCAGCCGGGCTGTGCGCGGTTATGGGCGGCACGTCGGAACAGGTGGAAAATGCCGCCGAGATCGCTCTCGAGCATCATCTGGGCATGACCTGTGATCCTGTCGCCGGGCTGGTTCAAGTACCCTGTATCGAACGCAACGGGCTGGGTGCGATCAAGGCGGTATCAGCGGCCTCCTTGGCCCTGCGTGGAGATGGTCACCATTTCGTACCACTGGACGCCGTCATCGAAACCATGCGTCAGACAGGGCATGACATGCATGAAAAATACAAGGAAACGTCATTGGGCGGTTTGGCGGTGAACGTGCCGAATTGCTGAGGCAACGCGGGGAAGCGAAATGGAAGGCCATTGTCTTTGCGGTAAAATTTCATTTCAGGTGGACCCGCCTGTTCTGTCCTGTGTGATCTGCCATTGCGACAGTTGCCGCAGACAATGCGCGGCCCCGATGACGGCATATTTCGGGGTCTGCGACGGACAGTTGACCTGGACCGGCCAGGCACCAAAGACATTCGCATCCTCACCTGGCGTAGAACGCAGCTTTTGTCCTGATTGCGGCTCGCCGATCTCATTCCGGTCCGACACGATGTCCGGTGTGATGCATCTGTATGTGGCCCTTCTGGACGACCCTAACCAACTGCAGCCTACGCTGCATGTCGCGCATGAAGAGCAGCTGGGCTGGCTGAAACTGGATGACGGGCTGCCGATCTGCATCGGCCCGGACTACACCAAAGTACAACCGCTGCCCGACCCCTAGCTTTCGCCTTTCCCCGGTTCAATCAAATCGCTAGCGTCTCATCATGACACAGGACCGTCCCGTTTTTGGCATCGTGCTGATGCTTGGCTTTTGCGCGCTTGCACCCTTGGGGGATGCGGTCGCCAAATTACTGGGTGAAACCGTGCCGCTTGGAATGCTGGTCTTTGTCCGGTTTGCCATTCAAGCCATGTTGTTGGTTCCGCTGGTCGTCTGGACCGGCAGACCCTGGCGCATGCAGGGGCGTATATTTCGCCTGGCTGTCATAAGAACCCTGCTGCACATCGTCGGCATCGCCGCGATGTTCTCTGCCCTGCAATACCTGCCGCTGGCCGACGCTGTGGCCATCGCCTTTGTTATGCCGTTTATCATGTTGCTTCTTGGCAAACTGGTACTAAAGGAAGAAGTCGGCAAGCGACGCCTGATTGCGTGCCTTGTGGGCTTTGGTGGTACATTGCTTGTCATTCAACCCAGCTTTGCCGAGGTCGGATATGCGGCTTTGCTTCCACTTGTCGTCGCGGTGGTGTTTGCCCTGTTCATGCTCGTGACCCGGCAAATTGCAAAAGCTACAGATCCCATTGCGCTTCAGGCCGTGTCAGGCGTCATAGCCTCTGTCATCCTACTGCCTGCCCTGTTGGTGGGAACACCCGCCGGAATCTGGGAGCTGTCCCTGATTGCTCCGAATTTGGGCGATGTCTGGCTTTTGCTTGCAATCGGGCTTCTCGGCACGGTCGCACATCTGTTCATGACCTGGTCGCTGCGATATGCACCCTCTGCAACATTGGCCCCGATGCAGTATCTCGAAATCCCGGTCGCTACGGTGTTTGGCTGGCTGATCTTTCACGACCTGCCCGACGGTGTCGCCGCTTTGGGCATCTGCATCACCATCGCCGCCGGCCTCTATGTCATTCTGCGTGAGCGGGCCAGCGCCCGGACGGCCCCGACAGAAGCGCCTGCATGACCTGATCCAGCATCGCCCTGGGAAACATTACCAAAAGGCCCGGCCCATCCATACGCAATTCAACCGAGCCCAATGCGCGGTTGGACGTTCCGACAGCGCCGTTCGGCTCCATCACCAAACCGTCGATTGGCCATTCAAGGCCGCGGCTTTGCCCTGATACACGCTGCAATGGAAACAATGAGACGACATCTCGAGGCGCCATAGAAACCGAGATTTTGGGGGGTGCGTGAAAGATAATCTCACTTTCGCCAATCAGAATACAGGGCTGATCTTGCCTGCGAACCAAGACGTTGAGTGCTGCTAACTGGTGATCCAAACGCCCCCCGAGAAAACCGACCCCAATCACCAACGGCGCCTCGACACTGCGCAGGGCCTTGTCGAAATCCGTGCTGTTTTGTTCGCTAATTGGAAACAGTCGATCCAGCGGAATCTGATCTTTGTGATCCGAATCGAGCGAATCAAAATCACCGATAACAGCGTCTGGAGTACGCCCAATTTCCAACAAACTTGCCGCCCCACCATCCGCGGCGACGGCCAACTTTGTGCGAATCAACGCCAAATCCAAATCTTCAGGGCCAATTTGACCGCTTCCAACCAGCGTGATTGACTCTTTCGAACGTACAATTCGCGTCTTTTTCATGAGATTGATCATTTTTTCCGGGTTTTGACACATTGAGACCACAAAATGATAGGTTCATGGACAAAGTTCTGAGCCAATAGCTCTGCCCACGACCGGGCTGATGGCTCGTGTAGTTTGTAGAGGACGTACGTCTGATGGTACAGAATAACAAGGTTTTGACAGTTTCCTACGGAACCTTCTCGTGCACTTTGGAAGGATTTGACGATTCTTTTGAAACGATGAAGTCGATTGCCGAATACTTCCGCGACCTTGCAGCGGATGACAGGTATTTTGGGTCCGAACCCCCGCAACCAGACGCCGAAATGCTGACCCGCATTGCTCAGCGAGATGCGACGCGTAAAGTCGAAGCCAGCCAGAGCGAAAACGGATTGCTTCTGCGGGCGCAAGACCGTGCCGCTTCACCGTCCCTTTCTACCGCGCCCATGACCCCGCCCAGTACCCCGAGTGCTCCAGCCTATACCGCTGCCCCCTCACAGTCCGCGCCCATCGCAGAGGCCGAGCCGGTTGAGGGTCGACCCGAACCCGCCGCCGATAGTATCGCCGCAAAGCTGCAACGGATCCGGGCGGTAGTCTCTCATAGCGAAGAAAACTCGGTGATCTACGCCGAGGATGAAGATTCGCCCCTGATGAAATCCGAAACCGGCCCAACTGATGCCGTATCGGCTGCCTTTCAGGCCGGAACTCTGACCCCCACAGATCTGGTCGAATCCCCCGCGGCCGATGCAGTGGTTGAAGCAGCTCAGGAATTTGAGCCCGAACCTCAGATTGACATGCCCCCACCCGCCGCGGAAGAGGCAGAGATCGAAGGCCCGGCCCAAGAGACCCCCGCCGTGCCAGAAATTGATGTCGCACCCATCGCCGACGATGTGTCCACTGTCGAGGCAGAAGAGGTTTTGTTTTCGGATCTGAGTGCCGAGACGGACGAAGCCGAGAGCGACGAAATCGACAATATCCTGACAGAAGACATTTCGGCGGACGCAGACGAACCTGAAGAGGTTGCCGGCTATTTGACCGAAGAAGACGAGGAAACTCTGCTTGACGAAATCGCCAGCGTCGAAGCCGTGTTGTCCGCCCGTGCATCCGAGCCTCTGCCTGAGGAACCGAACCTGGACGAGGACGTTTCTCGCCTGATGGAAAAGGCGGTCGAACAGATGGATGATCCCGCGACTGCCACTCAGCGCGAGACATATTCCCGTCTGCGCAATGCAGTGGCCGCAACCAATGCTGATCGTGCAGATGCGCTGAACCGTAATCAGGCTCAGCAGATCAGCCCGCGCCGCCCCGAAAGCAATGTTACAACTGCCCGTCCCAAGGTAGAGCCTGCCGCTCCCCTCAAGCTGGTTGCTGAACAGCGCATCGACAATAAAGACGAGGATGAAATGGGGCCGATTTCTCCGCGCCGTGTAAAATCCAAACCGCTGGGTCTTCCGATCGAGGAAAGCGGCTTTGCGCACTATGCGCAGGAACAGGGCGCACAATCTCTGCCGGACCTGCTGGAAGCTGCGGCATCTTATCTGTCGTTCATCGAAGGACAGGAACAGTTCTCGCGCCCGCAACTGATGAACAAGATCCGTTCTCTCAAGCAGGACGATTTTAATCGCGAGGAAAGCCTGCGCTCATTCGGGCAACTGCTGCGCGATGGCAAGATTGAGAAAGCTGGCGGAGGTCGGTTTGCGGCTTCGGACGAGATAGGGTTCCGCCCTGACGGAGATGAACGCGCCGCAGGCTGAATTCAAACCGAAAAGAAAGAAGGGCCGGAGACCAACTCCGGCCCTTTTTCATTGGGCGTTCTTTTGTGGGCAGGCGTATGAACCCACCGCAGGATGAGCCCGGCATAGGCCGCTCAGTCAGAGGATCCGTTAGGATCTTCTTTTCCGACACCTTTGAAGATGAATTTGAAAGGCAGAGCCCACAAAATGCCGAGCGCTACGTATACCAGAAGTTCCAACCAAATTGGTGGCCGGTCCAACCAGTTTATCACCGTCACCACCGCAACGATATAAGCCGGCAGGCCAATCAGCAGCAGCACCATCGACCAACGACGACGCGCTTTATAGCTCAGGCCATTTTTCTGTTCGCCGGCCATCAGTCAGCAAACGGGTCTGTCACCAAAATGGTGTCATCCCGCTCTGGGCTAGTAGACAGCAATGCAACCGGACATTCGATCAACTCTTCGACCCGACGCACATATTTGATGGCGTTTGCGGGCAAATCCGCCCAGCTGCGCGCGCCTTCGGTGGATTCGCTCCAACCAGGCACTTCTTCGTAGATCGGAGTACATCGTGCCTGCTGATCGGCTGCAGTGGGAAGATAATCCAGACGCTTACCGTCAAGGTCATAGGCAACACAGATTTTCAGCGTCTCGAATCCGTCCAGCACGTCCAGCTTGGTCAGCGAAATACCGTTTACGCCGCTAGTGGCACAGGTTTGGCGCACCAGACAGGCATCGAACCAGCCGCAACGCCGCTTGCGCCCGGTGGTGGTACCAAACTCGTGCCCACGCTCACCCAGACGCTGGCCATCCGCATCATCCAATTCGGTTGGAAACGGCCCCTCACCCACACGGGTCGTGTAAGCCTTTACGATGCCAAGGACAAAATCAATCGAGCCTGGCCCGATGCCGACACCGGTCGCCGCCTGACCGGCGATCACGTTGGACGAGGTCACAAACGGATAGGTTCCAAAGTCGATGTCCAGAAGGGCACCCTGCGCGCCTTCAAACAGAATACGCTTACCAGCCTTGCGCTTTTCGTTCAGTACTTTCCAAACGGGTGCTGCGAAAGGCAGAATCTCGGACGCAATTTCCCTCAGCTGAGCAATTAGTGCATCGCGGTCCACGGGTTCGATCCCCAATCCCTTGCGCAGCGGGTCATGGTGCTGCAGCGCGCGATCTACGCGTGCCTCAAGGGTCGCTTCGTCTGCCAGGTCAGCAACCCGCACAGAACGCCGCCCAACCTTATCTTCATATGCGGGGCCAATTCCACGACCGGTGGTGCCGATCTTGGTTCCTTTGCTTGCCGCCTCTTCGCGTGCGCGGTCCAGTTCACCGTGGATGGGCAGGATCAGCGGGGTGTTCTCTGCGATCATCAGCGTTTCGGGCGATATCTCGACTCCCTGCGCCTGGATCGTTGCGATCTCTTTCAGCAGGTGCCAGGGGTCCAGAACAACGCCATTGCCGATGACACTCAGCTTGCCGCCACGTACCACACCGGATGGCAGAGCGTGCAACTTATAGACGGCACCGTCGATTACCAACGTATGACCGGCATTATGCCCGCCTTGAAAACGCGCGATCACATCGGCCCGTTCACTGAGCCAATCGACGATCTTGCCTTTTCCTTCGTCACCCCACTGGGCGCCGACAACAACCACATTGGCCATATCTGGTCCTTTTGCGCTGAGATATCAAACCCGGCTCGTATAGCGATGTGTCAGCGACAGGGAAACCGATAATTCGCCGCAGATCATAACCACGCTGTGCGTGGTGCCTCCGGCGGAGGTATTTTTGGCCAGATGAAGAGAGGATCCCTTGCTTCATCTGGCTCAAAATACCTCGGGGGAGTCGCGGCTTGCCGCGGCGGGAGCAGCGCCCCCTTTCTAGCCATTCGACAAATGAACGGGTTCACCATGTGGAGTCGTCAGATAGGCCTTCTCCCAATCCAACGAGACTGCAGCGACATCACTTGGGTTCGCGTCACCCATTTCGGCCAAAAAGGCCTCGAGTGTTTCCAGCCAGGCATGGAAATAGTCGTTGCCACCATTCAGCTCTTTGCTCAGACCATGGCGTTTTAGCATCTTCGAAAACCGATCGGCCCATTCCGACCATTCGAATCGTCCCGCTTCATTCAGCGCGACCGTGACCGCAAAGACCTGTGCATGCCAGGGCTCTGCGAATGCCAGCTCGGGTAATGGCTGTGCGTTACACTCACTCATCGGGCACCAGATAGCTTTGCCACAGATCTAATATGACCTCGTCATTTCGGTTCTCGGGATCGGCCCAAAGCTCAGAGGCTGGGAATGCAACCGCATATAATGGTTCAGGTGCCTCTCCCAGACCATGAGCATTGGAATCCGGCAAAACATGCGTCCCATGCAGGCGTAATATCCGACCGCAAGCGCCAGAAGCGTAAGATGGCAACCTGGTATGACCACCGTTTTTCAGGCGGTTGGCAGCCGGTCGTACTGTACGCACCTTTTGGCCGGGATCAAACTGCACCGCGATATTCGAGGGTCGATCAGCCGGACCGCCTTTGGACAGTGCGCCCTCTACCGCCCCGGCTGTCAGCGCGCGGGAAGCCAAAGGATGTGAAGCATCCGTTCCTTGGCCCAGAAGGTCTTCCAAAGTCAGGACCCCCTGCTCTACCAACAGATCTGCAAGTGCTGACACCCATTTTTCGTAGTAAGAGAATCGTACATAGTCTTTGGGCGACAGTCGTTCGCGTGCATGGCGCGAGATGTCGATATTCCATTGTCCCAGAAACCCGGCAGCCAATGTCAGTGCCAATGCGCGCCCGTGCCATTCTTCTGGGAAAATCGCTGCATCTTGGGATTCGGGGATCACCGGACCGTCGCCGAACCGTCCTCCCATATCGTGAACGCGGGTCATGACGGCACCTTTGGCAGGCCGGTTCCGATCATACTGTCACGGGTCACAAGCGCGGTCAGGTCGTCTTCGGTCATCCCATCGGTGCCATCGGGGCGCATGGGTAGAACAAGATAGCGTATCTCGGCCGTTGAATCCCAAACCCGCACGGCTGTCTCATCCGCCAGAGAAACTCCGAACTCGGACAAAATTTTACGCGGCTCACGCACGGCCCGTGCACGATAGGCATCCGATTTATACCACCCCGGCGGGATCCCCAACAAAGGCCATGGGTAGCAACTGCACAGCGTGCAAACGACCATGTTGTGGAGATCAGGGGTATTTTCGACAACAACTATGTGCTCGCCTTGCCGACCGTAAAAGCCAAGCTTTGCCACCTCGGGCGTTGCATCCTTAAGCAGTGCTGCCTTAAAGGCCGGATCAGTCCAGGCTTTGGCAACAACCCGGGCACCGTTCTGCGGGCCAATCTTGTTTTGGTAAGTGTCGATGATCTCATCCAAAGCGGCCGGGTCGATCAAACCCTTGCGGGTCAGAATCGTTTCCAGCGCCTTGACGCGAAGGGCGGGTTCAGGCGGCAATAAGGCGTGCGGATGGTCGGGATCGTCATGTGGCATGGGTCGCAGCCTGCTTTACCATCCCCTTGCCTGTCCAGTCTCTTTGCTGTGATCCCGAAGATCACTTGGCGTGATGGTAACTCGTGACTTGCCCCCGGAACCAAACTTGCATAAGTACCTCGCGATACACGCCACGCTGTACAGGACCACCATGGAAAACGTCGTTCTCATTATCCATCTTCTTCTGGCTTTGGGCCTGATCGCCGTCGTCCTGATGCAGCGGTCCGAAGGCGGCGGCCTTGGCATGGGTGGCGGCGGAGGCGGTGCCATGGCTGGCCGGTCGGCTGCAACAGCATTGGGCAAGGTGACCTGGATTTTAGCCGCGTGCTTTATCGTCACTTCGATCACGCTGACCATTCTGGCGGCACAAAAATCCTCGGGCAGCTCTGTGCTCGACCGGATTGGGACACAGGCACCGGCCGCGACCGAAGAAAGCACACCGGCAATTCCGTCGGCGGATGACCTGTTGCCTCCGGCACAGGGTGACAACGCGCCTTTGATCCCGCAGGCCAACTGACACACAAAACCTAGAAACCGAAAAGAGAACTGCAACAGCATCTTGCGGTTCTCTTGCGCTATTGGCGCGAATCCTTTATACGTGAAGTCCCGTGATGCAGCGGTTTTTCTTGAACCGCCGGGCAGCTGATATTGACGTCTCACGGGGAGCAGCCGAAAAACATGGCGCGTTTTATTTTCATCACTGGTGGTGTGGTTTCATCCTTGGGCAAAGGATTGGCTTCGGCGGCTTTGGGCGCGCTGTTGCAGGCCCGCGGATATTCGGTGCGTCTGCGCAAGCTGGACCCCTATCTGAATGTCGATCCGGGCACCATGTCGCCTTTTGAACATGGCGAAGTGTTCGTTACAGATGACGGGGCAGAAACCGATCTGGACCTTGGCCATTACGAACGTTTTACCGGCGTAGCCGCGCGCAAAACCGACTCGGTCAGTTCCGGGCGGATTTATTCCAACGTGTTGGAAAAAGAACGCCGTGGCGATTACCTCGGCAAGACCATTCAGGTGATCCCGCACGTCACCAACGAGATCAAGGATTTCATCGCCATTGGTGAGGATGAGGTTGATTTCATGCTGTGCGAAATTGGCGGCACCGTGGGCGATATCGAAGGCCTGCCCTTCTTTGAAGCCATCCGCCAGTTCAGCCAGGACAAACCGCGCGGGCAGTGCCTGTTCATGCATCTGACCCTGCTGCCCTACATCAAAGCCTCGGGCGAATTGAAAACCAAGCCGACCCAGCACTCGGTGAAAGAGCTGCGTTCGATCGGTCTCGCCCCCGACATTCTGGTCTGCCGGTCCGAAGGCCCGATCCCGACCAAGGAGCGTGAAAAGCTGGCTTTGTTCTGTAACGTCCGCCCCGATAGCGTGATTGCTGCGCAGGACCTCAGCACCATCTACGATGCTCCGCTCGCCTATCACCGCGAGGGACTGGATCAGGCGGTTCTGGATGCCTTCCAGATCAGCCCTGCCCCCAAGCCCGATCTGACCAAATGGGAAGACGTCAGTGATCGCATCCACAATGCCGAGGGCGAAGTGAAGGTCGCCATCGTCGGTAAGTACACCCAGTTGGAAGACGCCTATAAGTCGATAGCCGAGGCGCTGACCCATGGCGGGATGGCCAACCGTGTCCGCGTCAAGGTCGAATGGGTCGATGCCGAGGTATTCGATACCGAAGAGGCCGCCCCGCATCTGGAAGGCTTCCACGCGATCCTCGTGCCCGGCGGATTCGGTGAGCGCGGTACCGAAGGCAAAATCAAGGCTGCGCAATACGCCCGCGAACATAAAGTGCCCTACCTGGGCATCTGCCTGGGCATGCAGATGGCCGTAATTGAGGCCGCGCGAAATGCCGCTGGCATCAAAGAGGCCGGGTCCGAGGAATTCGACCATGAATCCGGTAAAAAACGTTTCGAACCGGTGGTCTATCACCTGAAAGAATGGGTGCAGGGCAATCACAAGGTCGAACGCAAAGTCGGTGATGACAAGGGCGGCACCATGCGCCTGGGCGCCTATGACGCGGTTCTGGCCGAAGGGTCAAAAGTGGCCGAAGTCTATGGCGGTACCGCCATCGAGGAGCGCCACCGCCACCGCTATGAAGTGGACATCAAATACCGCGACAAGCTGGAAAAAGCTGGTCTCAATTTCTCAGGCATGTCCCCCGACGGCCGGTTGCCAGAAATCGTCGAGTGGTCGGATCATCCGTGGTTCATTGGGGTCCAGTACCACCCCGAGCTGAAATCAAAGCCGTTCGACCCGCATCCTTTGTTCCGCGACTTTGTGCGCGCTGCCAAGGACACCTCGCGTCTGGTCTGACACCAGGCACGAAAGCAGATTGTATCGGTCAGCGCGAAAAGACTGTACGCGCTGACCCTTTGCACGGTTAACTGTCCGCAACTCAGAGATAGGAGACCGTCCATGACCGATCAGATCACCAATGCACTGACATTCGCGGCCCTGCACAAAAAGGGCGAACCGGTTATCCTGTACAATATCTGGGATGCTGGCAGTGCCGGTGCCGTGCGCGACGCTGGCGCCCAAGCCATTGCCACTGGAAGCGCTCCTGTTGCGATGGCACAAGGGTTCAGCGATGGCCAAAACATCCCGATGCAGGCCGCGCTGGACAATGCTCGCCGGATTGTCGAATCCGTTGATCTTCCGGTTACTCTGGATTTCGAAGGTGCGTATGCGGCTGATGCTCAGGGTATCTCTGCCAATGTCAGGCTGGCCCTTGAATCCGGCGTTGTCGGCTTCAACTTCGAAGACCAGATCATCGGATCAAATGAGTTGTACGATATTGAAACTCAGGCCGCCCGTGTCAGCGCGATGCGTGAAGGTTGCGATGCGGCGGGCGTTCCTGCGTTTATCAACGCGCGGACCGACATTTTCCTGAAGGCGCAGCCCGAAACCCATGATGATGCGATGCTGGAAGAGGCAATGGTCCGAGCACAAGCCTATTCAGATGCAGGGGCCAGCGGATTCTTTGCCCCCGGCCTACGGGATCAGGCCATGATTGCCCGGTTGGTAGAGTCAATCGACTTGCCGCTAAATATCATAGCATTACCCGGCACACCGGACACCGCCACTTTGGCTGGGCTGGGAGTCGCGCGTATAAGCTATGGCCCTGTACCCTATCGGAAAATGCTGGCCTGGCTGCAAGACGAAGCGCGAAAGGTACTCTGACCCAGCGCGCTATCCGGCTCTAGCAGGCGGTCTTTTGATCATTCTGAGCCTTGCGCGATAGTCCGTGCTTGGCGGGTTATCAAATATGGAATAATCTCTGACCATGTTGAAAAAACTCTTTCAGGCTTTCCGCCCGCCACAACACGACAATCTGCCCGACCCAGACGCTGAACTTGCACTCGGGGCGCTTATGGTGCGCGTTGCACAAGCGGACAGGGATTATAAGCTGGAAGAGATCAGCCTGATCGACCGTATCCTCGCCCGACTTTATCAACATAACGCGATCGAAGCCGCAAAGGTCCGCGCCACCTGCGAGAAACTGCACGCAGCCGCACCGGAAACGGACACGTTCGGTAAGCTGATCCGGGAAACCACGGACCTGCACGAGCGCTTGGCCGCTTTGGATGCCCTCTGGGAGGTGGTTCTGGCCGACGGGAATACAGATGAGGGCGAGATGAAAATCGTCGAAGAAGCCCGCATCGCCATGGGTCTGAGCTTTAACGACAGCAAGACCGCCAGAAAGCGTGTGCAAAGACGCTTGGAAGAGGCGTAAGGCCTCTCTATACCTGTCTCATGTTTAGTGATTTTCTGTCTCGACTGACCCAGCCTCAGCCCGCCCCTTTCACCGATGACGATGCTCGACTGGCCTTGACGGCCCTGCTGGTGCGCGTTGCCCGATCTGACAACGACTATGCCGACAGTGAAATGGCGCGAATCGACCGGATTTCGGTTGAACGCTATGACCTATCCCCGTTCGAAGCCGCCGGCCTGCGCGCCCGCGCCGAAGATCTCGAGGCCGAAGCACCGGACACCGTACGGTTCACTCGCGCAATCAAAGAGGCCGTTGCCTATGACGACCGCCTGGCAGTCGTTCAGGCCTTGTGGTCGGTCGCTCTGGCGGATGGGCACCGCACGGGTGAAGAGGATTCCTTACTGCGACTGGTCGTCAGCCTGCTGGGCATCAGTGATGTCGACTCTGCAATGGCCCGTCAAAAGGCTGCCAAATCTTGATAGCCATGCTGGGCATGTACGACATGCCTGCGCTGCGCCCTGCGAATGATCGGTTTTGGGCATCGATTCGGGATTACCTTGGCTATGGCCCCGCAAACCTAAACCGAGACCGGGATGTCTGGGATGTCTGGTTGGACCCGGATCTGGTTTTTGCCCAGACCTGCGGCATGCCCTTTCGCACCCGGCTGCATGGCAAGGTGCAGTTGGTTGGAACGCCGGATTACGCGTTGCCTGGCTGCCCACCTGGCCATTACCGGTCGGTTTTTGTAGCCCGCCGCCACGACCCCCGCGATCTTGATGAATTGGCCGATGGTGTTTTTGCCTATAATGAACCGCTGTCGCAATCCGGATGGGCCGCCCCAATGGTTCACCTTGAACGATACCACCGAACACCATCGTCGGTTCTGCAATCCGGTGGTCATGCGCTGTCTGCTCAAGCCATTTCCGAGGGCCGTGCCGATTATGCCGCGCTGGATGCACTGACATGGGAGATGCTGAAGGTCCATTCCGACCTTCCAGAAGCTCTGCGTGAGGTCGCCGAAACAACCCCAACCCCCGCGCTACCTTATATCACAGCGAAGGATCAGGACGCCGCTCAGATCGCACGCGCAGTTCGCAACGCGATTAAAACCATGTCACCGCAAGATCGGAACCTTCTGCACCTGCATGACCTGATCTCTATTCCTGCCAAAGATTATCTGCGCGTCCCAAATCCGTCGAAATTGTAAACTGCGATGGATAATTCATGATCAAATTGACCAGAACGCTTCGTCAAATTGACGGAATCACCCGCTTACTCTGTCATTTGCGCATTGCATTGATCTGATTTTTAAGCCCTAGTACCGCACCAACACCAATAACACCTGGACCAACCGTGACAGATTCAACTCCCGTCATTGAGATCAAGAACCTACACAAGAGTTTCGGCAATCTGGAAGTGCTGAAGGGTGTGGATATCACTGCCAGACGGGGCGATGTTGTATCTTTGATCGGGTCCTCGGGGTCTGGGAAATCCACTCTATTGCGGTGCTGCAACCTGTTGGAAGACAGCCAGCAGGGCGAAATCCTTTTCAAGGGTGAACCTGTTCGTTGGTCCGGTAACAGCCACACGCGCCGGCCTGCAGATGCAAAACAGGTTCTGCGCATTCGCACAAACCTGTCGATGGTTTTCCAACAGTTCAACCTGTGGGCTCATTTGACCATCCTGCAGAACGTGATGGAAGCACCTGTAACGGTATTGGGCCGTGACAAAAACGAAGTTGAAGACAGCGCACGCAGATACCTTGAAAAAGTTGGTATTGGCGACAAATGCGACGCCTACCCCGCACAGTTGTCTGGTGGCCAGCAACAGCGTGCCGCGATCGCGCGGGGGCTGTGCATGGAGCCCGAGGCGCTTTTGTTTGACGAGCCCACGTCGGCGCTGGACCCCGAATTGGAACAAGAAGTGATCAAGGTGATCAAAGACCTGGCTGCAGAAGGCCGCACCATGATCATTGTGACCCACGACATGAAAATGGCCGCTGATATCTCTAGCCATGTCGTTTTCCTTCACCAGGGCCTCATCGAAGAAGAAGGCCTGCCTGAAGATCTCTTTACTACCCCTGAATCTCCACGGCTTCAGGGCTTTCTTTCCGCCACTCAGGCGGCATAACTTCAGATCAGAACCAAAACTGGGGAGTATCCAATGAAAAAACTGATCCTGACCACTGCGGCCCTTGCGCTAAGCGCGGGCATGGCCATGGCAGACACCATCCGGATGGGGACCGAGGGCGCCTATGCACCTTGGAACTTCGTCAATGACGCAGGTGAGATCGACGGCTTTGAGCGCGAGCTGGGTGACGAGCTGTGCAAACGCGCAGACCTGACCTGCGAGTGGGTCAAGAACGACTGGGATTCGATCATTCCGAACCTGGTCTCGGGCAACTACGACGTGATCATCGCTGGTATGTCGATCACCGACGAGCGTGACGAGGTCATCGACTTTACCCAGAACTACACACCGCCGGATCCCTCCGCCTATGTAGCAATGTCGGATGACGCCGATGTTGCAGGTGGTGTGGTCGCCGCACAGACCGGCACCATTCAGGCTGGCTATATCGCCGAATCCGGCGCGACCCTGGTCGAGTTCGCCAGCCCCGAGGAAACCATCGCTGCCGTACGCAACGGTGAGGCCGATGCGGTTCTGGCCGACAAATCCTTCCTTGCCCCGATCGTCGACGAAGACGCAGATCTGCGCTTTGTGGCCGATGAGGTCCCGCTGGGTGGTGGCGTCGGCATTGGCGTCCGTGAATCCGACGGTGAGCTGAAAGAAAAGCTCAACGCAGCCATCCAATCCATGAAGGATGACGGCAGCCTGAACGAGCTGATCACCAAATGGGAAGTGTCTTCGACCTTCTAATTCTGATCCGGCGGCGTGCCCCAGTCTACGGGCGCGCCGCCCCAGCGCCTTTACCACCTGAAGAGGCCCGCCATTTTTTCATTCTGCACTGATCCCGACACGCTGGGAACCTTCCGTTGGTTCTCGTGCTATCTGACCAATGGTGTGCATTGGTCCTTTTACCTGTCCTTCCTCAAGGTACTGGCCCTACTTGCCGTGACGGCGCCCGTAGCGCTGGGTTTCGGGTTCGTCGGAGCCATGGCTGCCCGTTCGCACGTTCTGCCGGTCAGTTGGCTGGGTAAGGGTTATATCGCCATCGTGCGCGGCGTGCCGGATATCGCCTTTTTCATGTTCTTCGTGATTGCTTTGGATCAGGCATTCGAATGGACGCGGCATCAAATTCTCTGCCCGGACTGGACGGATTCGATCCGACAGGGCAACGACTTTATCGTCTGCCAATCTGCCAAACTGCCACTGGGCACCTCGCCGGAATGGGTGCACGAAACCTATGGGTTCTTTCTGGCTGTCATCACTTTCTCTATTGTTTTCGGCGCTTTCGCCGCCAATGTTCTGTTCGGCGGCATGCGGGCCGTACCCTATACACAGCTGGAAACCGCCGAAGCCTATGGAATGTCCCGCCGCCAGACATTCTGGAAAATCCTTGTGCCTCAGATGTGGGTTTATGCCCTGCCCGGTCTCAGCAATCTCTGGATGGTTCTGATCAAGGCCACACCGTTGCTGTTCCTTCTGGGCATCGAAGATATCGTGTACTGGGCCCGCGAACTGGGCAGCACCAAGACTCCGAAGTTTACGCAATACCCACACGGTGACTGGCGCATGTGGTATTTCCTGTTCCTGCTGGTTTTCTACCTTGGCTTCACCCGTATGTCCGAGATCGGGCTTGAACGCCTGATGCGCCGGCTGTCCCACGGACAGGCCACCGCCGCCGGAGAATTGCTGCGCAAGGAGACCACCGCATGAGCTGCTTGCAGACCATTCAGGACTACGGCCTGCGATCTCTTGGATATGGCGAGCGTCTGCTGCCAAAATCCGACTTTACCTTATGTGAGCACTTTACCCTGATTGGGTCTGGTATGATCTGGAATATCTATTTCGGAGTCATGGCGCTTGCGACCGGGTTTTTCCTTGCCACAGCACTGGCGCTTGGCAAAGCTTCACCCAGTTTCTGGCTGCGCAAACCTTCGGAATGGTTCATTTTCATCTTTCGTGGTTCGCCGCTGTTCATTCAGTTTTTCTTTGCCTATTTCTTCTTCCTGTCGCTGAAGAAATCCTATCCGATGTTCGATTCTCTGACGTCGGCCTGGATTGGGGCGCTGATCGTTCTGTTTCTGAACACAGCCGCCTATTCAGCCGAAATTTTCTTTGGCGCGCTCCGATCCATTCCCAAGGGCGATACCGAGGCTGCAGATGCTTATGGCATGTCCGGTTGGTCTCGCTTCCGGCGGATCGTCTGGCCCACCATGCTGCGGCTTGCCTGGCCCGCCTACACGAATGAGGCGATCTTTCTGTTCCATGCCACCACGCTGGTGTTCTTCTCGGCCTTCCCCGCCTGGCAGCAACGAGGCGATGCGCTGTATTACGCAAGCTATTTCGCGGACAAGACGTTCAACCCCTTTGTCGCCTATCCAATCCTTGCCTTCTATTTCATCTTACTGACGCTTGTGATCGTTGGGGGGTTCGGCCTAGTGAACAAGCATCTGAACCGTCATTTACCTGCGGAACGGAAAACAAAGATGCGCTTTCGCCTGAATCTGGCACGCTAAGAACCTACCGGGGATGCAGCCGCTGCAATCCCCGGAAAAGACAATTTCTCAAATAATAATCGGTACCGTTTTGAGTGAAGGCAGCCCTTCGATTTGCGCGGTGGCTTAGGGGCCGAACTAGCTTGCGAATTTTCTGGTAATCGGGGAGATGGTACCGCCTCCCTGGCTTGAACAGGGGACCTCTGGATCCACAATCAAGCGATTTAGTCCATTTTGTTGTTATTTTTCAATAAGTTAAAAACTATTCGATTTGAATTTATGCATTGTTTATGCAATCCGAATGACAGATATCGTGACAAAGAAAGCCATACTTACAATATATTGATTCTTTCAGGCGAAACTGGGCTTCAAAATCCTCTAGACCTCTAATTTGTCAGGTTAACTGACATCAGAGGTAGTTTTGTAAGTTAATGTTGTGACCTGTTATTTCGGACTTCTTGAAAAGAAACAGTATCATAGCCGAGTGATAGTCTGCCTTCGTGCTTCAGTCCTAAATTGCCGGAGACGTTTTGACGGTTAAGTACCTGCTACCAAATGTTCCACGTCAAAACCTAGCAACCGGATGCCTCGAATTGATCGGTTGTTGAAAGGTGGGCGTTTGGGGTCCCCCCACCCAAGCAGTTCCATGACACAGGCTTCACCAAATCCACTAAGCTTGTATCCGCCAAAAATACAATCATAGGCTCTCTCGATTGCATCGCCGGGGCCAGAAAGCAGATAGCCTACTGTTCGCACTACGTCTTCTACCCTGTTATTCTTCTGGAAGTCGATGCGCAGGCGTTCAAGACCGGGGAGATCTTCCCCGATATCCTTTGAGACAAATCGCAAACGTTCGAGAAACGCGTGGCAACCTGTAAGATACCGGAAAAGGTCATCGTAGCTTAGCTGGGCCAGTTCGTTTGGATTGCAGAGATAGGTCCGAATGTTTGCAATGTTCTCGATCTCTTCGGTAGCGTGATACATGTCGCCTTTCACAGTATCGTCTGTAGACTGCCAGAGGTGAACATATTCGGCTATGCGCTCGGCTCTGTCCTTGGGGTCGGCGAGCAATGGCTTCTCCCGCCAACCGCTCCCGCTCCCTTGCGTCAGACGCAGCCACCCAAGAAACCTTCCCATTTCTATCTGTGGGTCCTGCCCTGCATACTCAGGACGCCCAAAGCCATTCCGTTGAGCTACCTTCAGGATTTCGTGGTGTGCAGGAACTAGTATTTCATCATACTTCCGACGGAATCCTTGAATAAAGGTTCGTTCTTTTGACTTCTTCTCGCTTCCGACGACAATGCTTTTAGTGTTGGCTGGTCTGACAAATTTTTGGATGAATTTCTCAAAGGCAATCTCATCCTGTGGCTTATCCTTGGACTTGAACGCTTTCTCATATTCTCGGAGAACTTCTTCGTTCAACACATCTGCGTCGTTCCACAACTCGTCGAAAAGACCCGGCAGCGCGTAGAATGCCTCATCACGATCCTGCCTCAACAAGATGGAAAGCTCTCGGTTTGCCTTCAGACCGCTGTCGGTAAGGTTTGCGGAACCTACCAGCGCAACGTCATCGACTATGTACAATTTCGTGTGGAACTTGGAGTCTGTGAAATAGCGTACTTTGACCCGAGGATTCTCGAGAGCTTGTCTAAGCGCTTCTGGTCTCGTGATCGGTGAAAACCTAACAATAAGACGGACGTCACAGCCTTGGTCCGTCAGGGTCTCGATGGGTTCGGTCGTGGTAAAGAATGGAGCTGCTAAGAGACCCGATCTTGGATTTGTTCCTGCATTTATGAAAAAGTTTATCGTAAAGCCAGTTGAGCTCGTGTTTGCATAAAACTCAGAGAGTCCCATCACTTTCCTTTCGAATTTTCGGGGAAATCCGCGTATTTCTAGACGTGGACAGAGAAGTGCATTTGCACGATCCAATGAACAACACTTGGCAGCCCTAAGTTGGCGCAAGGCAACAGGCGGTATATGGAAGAACCATTTTGAAAATCTACCTCCAAGCGACGATCTGAATTGCGTCGGGACATCTTCCTCGCAATGTCAATGAAGCTAGTTCAAAATCCATATTTTGTTCTTCGCGTTGTGAATGCCTGTTCACCACCTTCAAGCAAGTCCTTAATCAACTGTTGAACAGAGTTTTTGTCGATGGAACCGCAGTCTTTATCCATCACTTTCGTTCGATCTCCTGCATCTTCGACTGTTGGAGTAAGCCCCACAATTTGATCGGCGTCCCCTAAAACAGGAATATTAGGGTTATGGCTGGAGAAGATGAACTGCCTGCGTTTTTTTCCTTCCCTCATAGTTGGAACGACATGCCCTGCGATAAAGTGGTTGTCCAAGTCGTCTTCCGGCTGATCAATCACTAGGGGCGCGTCTGCATCAAGCAACAAAAGCAAAAGTACGGCCGTTGCCTTTTGGCCAGCAGATAGGTTCTCCAGTTTCTTCCAATTTTGGACATCGCCTCGAACGACATTTAATTCAATTGCGGCTTCTGGAGGAATTCTGCATTCTTCAATCTCAAGTGCGGCTGCCTCACCGGCGTCCGCAATTTTCTTTGCGCTATGTTCCGTGAATCCATATTCAGAAACCAACGCATCACTACCCAAGCGAATAGTCTCTGCAAACTTAGACAGCGATAATGCATCTAGTTCTTCGAGCTTCCCATACGCTTGACTGATATTGCCATCGATGTGTTTGCGCAGAATGTCCTTCAAAGGTTCGATGTTTGTGCTGGGTTGAATTACTGCCTTCACAGTATCTTTTAGCTTTCTTGAAACCCTCTTTGCGGCCGTTTCAAGAGCTGAGTATGCACGTGCATCGACGCTCTCCCATTCGTCAATAATCCCTTGGCGTGTGCTGCGTAGGGTGCCAAGCTCGGCCTCGAGTTCCTCTTTTTCCTTTTGTTTCGGCTCTAGTCTAGCGACTTGATCATCGAGGCTAACGTATTCTTCTGGATCGTAACCTTCTTCTCTGAGCGCCTTCTTTACGTCTTCAAAGCGCCGGTTGGCTTCATCCTTTAGTGGGCTCCAGTTGCTTTGAATTTCCTTTAGATCATTGAGAGCCTTTGAATTCGCAGCGGTTAGAATCTCGGAAGCAGCACGCCACGCGTCATTGACATCTTGAGCGATTTTTTGAAGCGGTTCTAAAGTTGGACGATTTGGTAGTTTTTGATCCGCCTCTGCCGGTAATATTGGACCTGCAGTTTCACTAGACGGAGACAGCAGCTCTGACTGTTGTTTTAGAGCGGCAACCTTACTAGCCACGACTTCTAGCAATCGTTCCTCTGCTTGAATTGCAGTTTTTTCTTCAGCATGTTCCTTGAGTTTAGTGGCTTGAAATCTCTTTAATTTTTCGCGCAAGCCCGGCAACGCGTTTAAGGCTTCGTCCAACTCAGCAATTTTTTGACGTTTTTGAATTATGCCGGTCCGAGATGCGAAGAGGCGCGCCTTGATATCGTCCATTTCGACTTTGACTTTGGCATCGTCCCCGACAAATCGCTTCAAAATATCGGCGAGTTTAGCTTTATCACGGGTTAACTCTGAAATTTCATGCTGCCCGTAGACTTCAAGACCCGGAACTAAATCTAGAGGTCTAAGATCTTGTATTATATCTCCATTTTGATCTTTGACACGTGGCTCCTGTCCGTAGACACGCTGTACCAAATAGTATCCCGGTGAAGGTGTCGGCGAATGTAGTAAAACTGCTACGCTCGCTCGCTGCCCCATAAGCTCCTTCATCATAGATTTGTGCGTGCTGGAAGATTCCTTACCCTTCGGTTCAAGTCCAAAGGCATATCGAATACTCTCCACAATTGTGGATTTTCCAGCACCACGCCCCCCGATCAAAACATTTAGACCCGAATTTAGTGCAATTGATTGGCCGGACATAAGCCCTCGATCCCAAGAAACGGCAACCAGTCTTGTATAGTCAGTGGGTGCACCGTCTGAATTCAACAGAATGCGCCCATCAGCATCCAAGAATGCTTGCTTCAATCCTTCAATGGACACGTCTGTCATTTTGACCATGCAAGTCGCGCCATCATTCGAGAAGTCGTTCGGTTGAGACACGTCCGAAGCATTGACGAAAGCTACTGGGCGATCTCGTTTGTATTCTGGGTTCTTGTTCTTGCAGATTTGGAGATAATTACTGGGTACATCTGAGATTGGGCCAGGGATCGCTGCTGCTAAATGGTATTCAGACGTCCAAGCATTCACTCGAGTGCTGCCATTTAGTGTGGTCAGCAAACCTGCACTAGAGGTCACATGAGCCGTGATTGCAATGCCGCCCCTTTTGTGAACGAGTTGCAACAATTGCTCGCAGGTTTTGTTGGAAAGCGGTGACTCAACTTTCGAGTCCCGTAAATCACACGCGCCGATCAAAGCGTTCATGTCTGAGGCAGTGGTTTCAGGCGGAAATAGACAAAGAATATGCACGCCTTCCGAAGAGTTTGCTTCAAACGCCGGAAATACAGTAATTCCTTCTGACTTCAGACGATTGGATAAGGTTGTCGAAGCATCGAACCGGAAATGGTCAGTGATCGCGACCACTTGAATGCCGTTTTCTATGCACGCTTTGGCCATGGCATCATTGTAGTCTGCTTCATTTTCGTACTCTGATGGTTTTGCGTGCCGTTGTCCGTATTCAAAGGGGTTAACCTGAAAGGCACACCGGTAGAACTTACTACCGTTGGGTTTTCGTATTGCTGATACAATGCCTTCCGGTGTGGCTGTGTGAGCAAGCAAAGTCTCTAGACTCGGGTCATGATCGATCGGCATTATTCTTCTCCAGCGCACTCAAATTTTATATTTTTGCGCCGCATCCAATTGTTTGAAATGTTTGGGTTCTTCGAGACATTTGTAACGTCATTCACACACGCTTCAATAGCCATTTTTTACACACTATCAGCCCTCGGTTGTGCCTGCGAATAGCCAAATTTTGTATTCCAAGAGAAGCAATGCAATGTAGTTGATTGTAAATCTGACGCACCAAGCGGCGTCCTACTCTCGCAAAGACTGGAATCACCTTGTCTCTGCGTTGGGTCAGGAAAACTAACAATCTACCCTAGTGAACCACCGCAATTTGTATATCCGAAGGTGCATCATAGACTTCTGGATTCACAAGAAACCAATTCTCAAGAGGTCTCTAACCGGCGAAGTTGATGTCGACTCCCATGCCTTCGACAGCGTCACTTAGACTTACCTTCAAACGACGTAATCGACCGCCTAAACTTGGTGATATCAGGCAAAACCTGATTTCTTCTGTAAGAGAAAGCGACAATCAAGATGGTCTCAGTGTTAGTCAAAACATCATCTGCTTCAAGCCGCATTCAAGCAGTCAAAGTGCGTAAACAGTTGCGACTGTGGATGCATAAACTGAGCGGTCGACTGCATAAACTCTGCATAAACACCTGCATAAACAGCTTGACGCAAGCGAGGCTGACAAGCGCATTAACACTATATGTTATTGTTTTTAATGGAAAATTGTGGTACCGCCTCCCTGGCTTGAACAGGGGACCTCTGGATCCACAATCCAGCGCTCTAACCAACTGAGCTAAGGCGGCACTTGTGAAGGGCGATGTACCGAACGCGTTCACGGAATGCAAGAGGATTAAAGCTGAATTTTCCAGCTTTGTTCGACCAGATCAACCCCGAAGGAATGGACCGGTTTGCTATCCATCAACTGCCACCCAGTGGACCCATAAAGCGCACAGGCAGCCTTGTGGCTTTCATGCGTCCACAGCCTCATTTCAGTGTAACCGGCGCCGCGAGCAAAGCCCATGCAGCTCTCCAGCATCCGCTTTCCCAGGCCCATCCCACGCGCTTCGGGCAACAGCAAGAACAAGCGCAGTTTTGCGGTCGTTTCACTCAGGGCAACGCAGAAAATACTGCCCAAAGGTTTACCGTCACATTCGGCTATCCAGCCACGCTCGCGCTTGGCATCATGGTCCGAGATGAAATCGTCGAGGATTTCTTTCACCAACACGGCAAAAGAGTCGTCAAAACCCTCGTCTCGTGAATACAAAAGATCATGCACAGCCACCAACCACGGCGCGTCCAAAGCTTCAAAGGGTCTGATCTGAATAGAGTGCATCCCCTATTTGAACGCAAAGGTAACTTGATTCTCAAGCCTTTGCGCGCTAGCACGAACTCTCATCCCCGGAGGCACACATGAGCATCAATACCGAAAGTGACATTCAGGCGAATTTGCAGATCGGACCAACAGATCAGGGGATGGTGCGCCTATTCATCGAAGCGGAAAACCTTGAAATTCCAATGGATTTCGATCCGGAAGAAGCCGAAGAGATTGCCGATGAACTCCGTGCTGCTGCGCATGCCGCACGGGCGGTAAAAAGCTAACCTATCAGATTCTGGGATCTCTCAGGGACTGCAAGCGCCGGGCTGCATCTGTGGCAAATTTCTGGATCATCTTCTTCCGCCGGGCCGGAGCTATCTTGTCCTCTGGTGCCATACGCACGATCTCGGCGTCATAAGCATCGGCAATGATCAACCCGGTCTCGGCAGGCAACAGCTCGGTCGGAAACTCCGTATCCACTGCCCAGAAGAATCGATCACACCACTCCAAATAACCATGCCATTTGGAATCCGACTGGAAATCAGCGCGGCTTGATTTACATTCGATCACCCAAAGCTCACCCTTAGGACCCAGCCCCATCACATCAACCCGCAGTCCGCGTATAGGCACGAATTCCTCAACGGATACAAAGCCATGCGCCGTCAGGTGACGGGCGACGCCACGTGCAAGTCTTTGTCCGGGTTGCAGGTCCAATGTCATATCCCAAATGTGAACAATTAGTGAACAAATGTAAAGTGAGCCCATACGACTTGACATAATACCATTTGGTATCGCATTAATGTGAAACCAAATGGTATCTCTTTAGGTTGCATATGGAAAACCAAACTCAAAACGCGTTCCGCGCTCTGGCTGACCCTACCCGCAGGGACATTGTGCAGATTCTGGCACTGCAGGACATGACGATCGCTCAGTTGACTGATCGCTTCGACATGACCCGCGCGGCTGTCAAGAAACACCTGACCGTCCTGTCGGATGGCGGCCTGATTGCCGTCGAAGCCCGTGGCCGGGAACGCATAAACCGACTTGAACCAAAAGGTATGGCCCCTGTTCTGGATTGGCTCAGCTACTTTGATCAATTCTGGGATGAACGCCTTAACTCTCTTAAAGAAGCTGTTGAAAGGAAATCAAAATGACTGATGCCGTTCTAAGGAAATCCATCTTCCTGAGGGCCGAGCCCGAGACCGTCTGGGCCTACCTGACCGAACCCGACCGGTTGGCGGAATGGTTTCACAAACCCGAACGCCCCCTGGCGCAGGGCCAAAAGCTTGAGATGTTCGGAACAACCAGTGGCGACCTGCTGATCTGGGGAGAGGTCCGCGAGGCGCGCCCTCCGTCCTATCTGGAATATTCGTTCACGGTTAAGCCGATGGGAGACGCGGTCAGCATCGTGAAATGGACTCTGGAACCGGTGGCGGGCGGTACACGCCTGGACCTGCTGCACGAAGGTCTGCCGCAAGGTGCCGAAGCCTTTGGCCTGATCCTGGCGCTGGACAATGGCTGGGACGAGCATTTTGGCAAGATGCGCGTGGCCTTGCACGAAACTGTTGACGCCTGACCCCTTGTGCGAACCCGCCGGACGCCCTACTTAGGCCCGTGGCGGGTTCTGCCCTTCTTGTGACTGGTAGCATTCTGGTGGCCTTAAGCAATTCCGAGGGGGCTGGCTCTGTTCAGGTCCTGGCCTGATTACCTGGCGCCCACCTGTACATACAGGTCCTCGGGAATCAAACCGCACGGTTGACTGGTGGTCCCGCCACACTCGATCCAAACTCCGGCAGGAAATAGCCGGATTTACGAGCTCTGGGTTCTGACCTGCGGGCCAGATCGCGCTAATCATACCTGGAGCAGACAGGCATCAAGAAATGCTTTTACGGGTTCGGGTTTCCGAATGGCGCGGGGCTGCACAATCACAACATTGAAATACCCGATATCCTGTGCCAGCGGACGCGCGACGACCGCATCGCCTTCTATCGTGCGGCTCGCCTCTGGCGGAAAACCAACCAGCGTGAACCCAAGCCCTTTGCCAACATAGGCATGCACCAACTCTCGTGATTGCGAGGTCAGCGGCACTTCTGGATCAAGCCCGGCGGCCTGCAACAGGTCAAGATAGCTTGGACCCGGACCGGAACGCGACACTGCTATGTAGGGCAAGCCTGTCAGCTGCTCAAGCTGTACGCTGTCGGCATGCGCCATAGGGTGGGAGGCCGGAAGTAAAACCAGAGGCGCCAGTTCTTTAAGTACTTCAACGTGATGACGTTGGGGATCAAACCCTTGATCAAACACCACAAGCGCGTCCAACTCGCCCGCATCCAGCGCAGCAACGAGGTTCGGGAAATCATCCTCAACAACCTCGATGCGGATACCGGGATGGCTTTGGCGAAAAGCCAGAACAGCTGGTAGAATGATCTTCTGCGCAATTGCATAGTGTGTCCCGATCACAATAGACCCTGTTTTACCCTCAGCCATCACAGCGGCTCGATTGCCGAGCGCGCCTGCTTGCATCAGCAACGCTTCGGAATCCGTCAAAAAGGCTGCGCCATCGCGGGTCAACCTCATCCCGCGTGCGGGAAAGCGGTCAAACAACGTCAAACCAGTGACATCTTCGAGCTTGTCGATTGCCGATGAAATAGCGGCGGCCGAAACATTCAGGTTCCTGGCTGCCTGCGCGATACCGCCACATCGCGCCGTCTCGGCAAAGAACGACAACTGGCGCAAAGTGAAACGTATCATCAATAAAATCTTCTTTTTTCAAATTTTAAATCAGTTTTTTCGACCTTTAGCAATGCGTTACCCTGCGTTTGAAACTCAGGGAGAAAGCAGATGGACATCAGACCACTTACCGGCAGTGTGGGCGCAGAGATCATCGGCGCCGATATCCGAGACGGCAGCCAGTTCGACGCCATTCATACGGCCTTTGCTCAGCACTCTGTCATCGTACTCAGAGCGCAGGATGTCGGCCCGGATGAGCATCTGGCGTTTGCCCAACGCTTTGGCGCGATCAACATCAACCGCTTCTTCAGGCCGGTCGATGGGCATCCAGAAATCGCTATGGTGCTGAAGGAAAAGGATCAGAAAGAGGCCATCGGAGAGGGCTGGCATACCGATCATTCCTACGACCAAATCCCGGCGATGGGGTCTATCCTGCATGCTTTGGAAACCCCGCCCTTTGGAGGCGACACGCTGTTCGTCTCGATGGGTGCAGCTTATGAGGCGCTGTCACCTACCATGCGGAGCTTTCTGGATGGGCTCTGGGCGGTTCATTCCTCTCGGCACGTTTTTGGAACAAGCACACAGGACAGTGAAGCGGCGCAAAGTGGTCGGCTAAGCAATGCACAGGCAGCCACCCAAGACGCGCGACATCCTGTGATCATAAAACACCCCCTCAGCGGGCGGCGCGGTATTTATGTGAATCCAGTGTTCACAACCCATATCGAAGGCCTGAGCGCTGATGAATCAGCAGCCATCCTTGCAATGCTATATGACCATTGCCAGCAACCCGAGTTCCAATGCCGCATTCGTTGGCAAACAGGCGACATGACCATCTGGGACAACCGGGCCACATGGCACAAAGCGGTCAATGACTATCATGGATTTCGACGATTGATGCACAGGGTTACCGTGGAGGGTGTCGCCTTGTCTGCCGAATGACCCGAACCCTGTCAGACAAAAGTCACAACGCAGTCAGACTAAAACTGACGCCCTGACCTACCAATTACGGCGGGCAAGCTCTGCGTCCACCTCAGCCGGCGTGTCACCTGTCTTAACGCCCAGTACGTGCCTCTTGTTTGATCAAGGCAGGCTTTAGCCTGACAGAAACCGGCGTTCCACCGCGCGGACCGCCGGGTTTTTCGGCCATGCTCATAATGGCATAGGCAAACTGTACACCGGCAAAGACGATCCCGTTCATGAACCAGATCATCGCCAGACCAACAAGGCCGATATCAGAACCAGTAATCAGATGACGCAGGTTGGCGACATTCAGGGCCAGAAGCACCCCGACAAAAATTGCCGAGATGGCAAAGCCCCAGGCCACTTGCGTGATATACAAACGGATCAGTTTGGGCATGGCGGACCTCATTGCGCTGTAATATTCAGTTTAACGCATACTTGATCCGTGTAAACGCGTCAGAACGCCTCGGGCTTGGCCTCGTGCGCCATGTGATCCAGCACTGCGTTGACAAATTTGGTCTCTTTACCTTCGGGGAAGAAGGCCCGCGCCACATCGACGAATTCAGTGATGACCACCTTGGGCGGTGTGTCGTTCTGTGTCAGCTCTGCTCCGGCGGCCCGGAAGGCCGCGCGCAGGGTCGGGTCGATCCGGGCAATCGGCCATTTGGCAACCAAAGCGCGATCGGTCATCTGATCGATCGGCGCCTGATAATTGACCGCATCTTCAACCAGCTTGCGGAACAGACGAATATCGCCGTCCAGCATTTCATCGCCCTCATAGACGGCGCCAAAGCGGTGATCCAGAAACTCGGTCACAACCTGATCGGTTGTCTGACCCGATTGCTCCATCTGGAACAGCGCCTGCACGGCATAGAGCCGAGCGGCGGATTTCATCAGGCGTTTCTGGTTGGCCGGTTTTGGCGCGTCTGTCTTGGTCATGCTGTTGTGGGTCCGTTGCTGTCGCCCGCCACAAGGATGGACTCGGACGGCGGCTTGAACCCGACGCCCTTTTTGGAAGAGCCCCACTTACGGCTGAGCGCGATCAGATGCAAGGCCGCAGCGGCAGCCCCACCCCCTTTATTCATTTTTTCCGGATTGGCGCGCACTTCGGCCTGATTGTCATTCTCGACTGTCAGTATACCGTTGCCGATGCACAGCCCCTGCAGACCCATCAGTTGGATGGCACGGCTGGAGTCGTTGCAGACGGTTTCGTAATGCGTGGTCTCTCCGCGAATGACACAGCCCAGCGCGACATAGCCGTCAAAATTGCACTGACGGTCCGCCATGGCGATAGCCGTCGGGATTTCCAAGGCGCCGGGCACTTCGACCACATCACAGGTGCCGCCTGCCCCTTCGATCTCGGCCTTTGCGCCAGCCACCAGATTGTCAGCGATGACGCGATAGAACGGGGCCACAACGATCAACAGCTTGACGGGTTTGTCGAATGTCGGCGTTGGCAGCAAGCCGTGTTTGTCTTGTTCAGCCACAATCAGTCCTCCCTGAGGATTGAACGGGTCCCGACAATGGACAGGCCAAAAGCGTCGAGCCCGAGATAAACGGTTTCCGGCGAGTCGGTCAGCAGCACAAGTTCCTGGATCCCCATCTTGGACAGGATCTGCGCCCCCAGACCGGTTTGTTTGATGGTGCGTGGGCCCTCATCTTCAGCCGCATAGAGCGAGTTGCGCGGTTGGCGGAACAGACAGACCACACCGCGCCCTTCATCCGCAATCTTTTCCATCGCGCGCGGCAACTCACGTGAGGATTTCGGGCCAAGACCCAGAATGTCGGGCGCCTCGTGCAGCGCATGGGTCCGGGTCAAAACCGGCTCGGGCGTGGTGATGTCACCCTTGACCATCACGACATGTTCGATGCCATGGGTCTGATCGGTGAAAATCCGCATTTCCCAGTCGCCGCCATATTCGGATGTGACGGTTTCCCGAGATGTCTCAACCACCAGATTGTCATTGCGCGACCGGTAGGCGATCAAGTCGCTGATCGTGCCGATCTTCAACCCGTGTTCCTTGGCGAATTCGACCAGGTCAGGCAGCCGCGCCATGGTTCCGTCAGGGTTCATGATCTCGCAGATCACACCCGAAGGGTTCAGCCCGGCCAGGCGTGAGATATCAACGGCGGCCTCGGTATGGCCCGCGCGCACCAGCACCCCGCCCCGCTTGGCCCGCAAGGGGAAGACGTGACCCGGCGTGGCGATATGGGCCATCGTGTTTTGCTCGTTGATCGCAGTCGCCACAGTCAGCGCCCGGTCACCAGCGGAAATGCCAGTCGACACTCCCTCGCGCGCTTCTATCGACACGGTGAACGCGGTCTCATGACGTGACGAGTTGTTCACCGCCATCATAGGCAGACCCAACGTGTCAATCCGTTCCGCCGTCATTGGCAGGCAGATCAGGCCGCGACCATGGGTGGCCATGAAATTAATTGCCTCAGCATCAGCGAACTCGGCGGCAATCACCAGATCGCCCTCATTCTCGCGATCTTCGTGATCAACCAGGATGTACATCCGGCCTTTGCGCGCCTCGTCGATGATCTCTTTGATCGGGCTGATTGCCGCGCGCAGCTGGGCCTCGACCGGTCCGGGAGTTTCAAAGCTCATGGGGCAGCCTTTCACATGCCAAGTTTGACCGGGTGGATAGACCACCGCGCGGTCAAAGACCAGACCGCATGCGGCACCGTTCCGGTCAGACGCGACGTTGAATTGTGGACTAGGACATTTCAGCGAGGCGCGCGACATAGCGAGCCAGCGTGTCGATCTCAAGATTGACCCGGTCGCCGATGCCGACATCCCCCCAGGTCGTCACCTCTTTTGTGTGCGGAATGAAGTTGATACCAAAATCGCACCCGTCCACATCGTTTACGGTCAAAGAAGTACCGTTCAGCGCAACTGATCCCTTGGGTGCAATGAAGCGGGCCAGATCTTTGGGTGCGCGCAAGGTTACCCGCGTGCTGTCGCCCTCGTCCAGAACGGCGACCACTTCTGCGACGCCATCAACATGACCAGACACGATATGACCGCCCAACTCATCTCCGACCTTCAGCGCCCGCTCTAGATTGACACGTTTGCCGACGGTCCAGCGATCCAGATTGGTTTTCGAAACGGTTTCCGCGCTGATTTGCACATCATACCAGTCTTCGCCCAATGCGATGACTGTCAGGCAAACGCCGTCGCTGGCAATGGATGCACCAATATCAATCCCCGGGGTATTGTAGGCGGTTTTGATCCGCGCCCGCAGATCGCCTTGCTGCTCCAGTTCGGTGATGGTGCCGATATCTGTGACGATCCCCGTAAACATTGCGTTAATCCTCTGTTTCTAACCTGATGCCAGCGCTCACCGTCGAGGTAAGCGTAAGCGCGCCTACGGGCAAGCCCCAGGTTGCCGCAAATACGACAAACAGGCATAATTCCTCATCTAACGACAAGAGCAGCAGAAATGTCACCACTCAACGGCGCTGCGCAAAAACGCGTATTTCTTTTCCTGCAAGGACCGCACGGGCCGTTTTTTGGCGCGCTTGGTAAGATCCTGCGCGCAGCGGGTTCCGAGGTGTGGCGCGTGGGTTTTAACGCCGGGGATCAGGCCTTCTGGTCTGATAAGGCCAGCTTTATTCCCTATGCTGGCAAACCCGAGAACTGGCCGGTAAAATTTGTTGACCTGGTTGTCGGCCGCGAGGTGACAGACATTGTCCTGTATGGCGATACGCGTCCAATCCACGCCCAAGCCATCCGCATCGCCCGCGCCCACGGGATCACTGTTCATGTTTTCGAAGAAGGGTATCTGAGGCCCTGGTGGGTCACCTACGAACGCACAGGTACGAATGGCAATTCGCATCTGATGAATCTGGAAGTTACCCAGATGCAGCGAGCGCTGGAGCGTACTGATGCGCCGATGCCGCCCCCTCCGACGCATTGGGGTGATATGCGACAGCATATTTTCTATGGCGCGCTGTATCATTGGTTTGTTCTGTTCCTGAACGGCAAGTATCGCAATTTCCGAACCCACCGTGACCTATCGGTTTCGAAAGAGTTCAGGCTGTATTTCAAACGGCTGGCAATGATGCCGTTCCACAGAATCCGGCGGCGTATGGCGACGGAGCGAGTCCGGCGGGGCGGGTTTCCCTATCACTTGGCATTGCTGCAACTGGGACATGACAGTTCGGTTCAGTCACACTCGGACTTTGACTGCATGTCCGAGTTTCTTGAGCAGGTACTGCACGGTTTTGCAAAAGGCGCACCAACGCACCATCATCTGGTCATCAAAGAACACCCGCTGGAAAACCATCGGGAACCATTGCGCCAGGTGGCACGCAAACTGGCCAAAACACTGGGTATCGCTGATCGGGTCCATTATGTACCCGGGGGCAAACTGGCCACATTGCTCAACGAAGCGAGCTCGGCCGTGACGATCAATTCAACTGCGGGTCAGCAGGTATTGTGGCGCGGCATTCCTCTGCGCGCCTTTGGCAAATCGGTCTATGACAAGCCCGAATTTGTTTCCAGCCAACCGATCACTGATTTCTTTTCCAATCCAGATATCCCCGATACCGAAGCCTATCAAAGCTATAGGCGTTTTCTGCTTGAAACCAGTCAGGTCCCCGGCGGGTTTTATTCACGCCGTGGGCGGCGACAGTTGCTTAGGCGAGCCGTGGATATGATGCTAAGGGCGAAAGATCCCTACCAATCCGTGCTGACCGACAAAGAGGCGCGGACGCCACAGTTGAGGATCGTTGAGTAAATCACCCCTCTTGATGCTGGCGATTGCAGTTGGAAACAAGTACGCTGCTGGAAACAAAAGACCAAAACCAAGACGTTCGAGGATATTCGGCAGTGCAGCGCTTTCCAATCCGATGGGGACGGGGTGTAACCCTTGTGGCCGCTCTTGGCCTGCTGGCCGCGTGCCAACTACCTAAAACTGGCCCAAACAAATCCGAAATCCTTGCCGGTTCGACCACGAAAGGTGGAAACGCCTATGTTGTTGAGGTTGACGACCGGGTGGCGCAGGTCACGTCCGCAGTGCCTCAATACGGGTTCTCGCAAACCTTCCGTAGCGCTCAGAACCTGACCGCCGACACGGTTCGTCCGGGTGATGTACTGGGCCTGACAATCTGGGAAAACGTGGATGACGGGCTGTTATCCGGAGAGACCGGCGCCTCAACATCCCTGGAAGAGGTACAGGTCGACAGCGAGGGCTTCATCTTTGTTCCCTATGCCGGGCGCCTGCGCGCAGCCGGAAACACGCCGGAACAGCTTCGCATGTTGATCACGGAAAAGCTCCAGGACCAGACCCCTGATCCTCAGGTCGAAGTGCGCCGTATCGCCGGGGACGGATCGACCGTCTCACTATCGGGCACCCTGTCTGCGCCCGGGATCTATCCGATCGAACGACCAACCCGCACATTGGCCGGAATGCTGACACGGGCTGGCGGTGTGATCGAAGGCTCCGACATCGCCCTGGTGACACTGATCCGAGGCAATCAAAAAGGGACGGTCTGGTACAATGACTTGTTCCGCAACCCGGAATTTGACGTTGCCCTGCGGGGTGGCGACCGCATTCTAGTCGAAGCCGACAACCGGTCCTATGTCGCCTTGGGGGCGACGGGCGGTCAGTCGCGCGTGGCATTCGACAGTCAGGATCTGTCCGCGCTGGAAGCGCTGGCACAGGTTGGTGGCTTGCAGCCCCTGTCTTCGGACCCGACCGGCATTTTCGTTCTACGAAAGGAACGACAGGACATTGTCCGGTCAGTCATGGGAAAACCGGACCTGCAGGGAGAGCAGCGCATGATCTACGTGCTGAACCTGACAGCACCCAATGGCCTTTTCATCGCCCGCGACTTTGTCATCCGCGATGATGACACAATTTACGTCACCGAAGCACCTTATGCGCAATGGAGCAAATCCATCTCGTTGATCGCCGGTGGCCTGACCCCGCTTGCCAATGTCACGACCCTGACAGGCGGATGATGCCCTCCGTTCCACAAGGAACGTATGCCAAGGCCGAACGCAGTCGTCTTTTGGTCTATAATGGCGGATTTCTGACAGCCGCGCGCGTGCGGAGAATTCTGTCACTGACCGGATATGATATCGGAATCGGCACGCCCAAAGGGTCGGATCTGGTGGGTATCTGGGGCAATAGCCCGACGGCACATCGTGGACTGCGTATAGCGACCAAATACAATGCTCCGATCTTGCGCGTAGAGGATGCATTCCTGCGATCTCTGCACTCAGGACGCAGTGGCGAGGCTCCGCTGGGTCTGCTGCTTGATCGCAGCGGTGTGCATTTTGATCCAACACAGCCTTCGGATCTGGAAACACTTCTTGCGACCGACCCGTTGGATAATACGGCCCTGCTGAACCGGGCACGTGGCGGGATGGCGCGGCTGCGCGAACTACATCTGAGTAAGTATTCCGCCTATGATCCCGCGACCCCTGCGCCGGACCCAGGGTATGTCCTGGTTGTCGATCAAGCACGCGACGATGCTTCTGTAAGGGCAAGCGGTGGCGATGAGGCCCGGTTCCGCGAGATGCTGGTTATGGCGCAAGAGGAGAACCCCGGCGCGACCGTTCTGATCAAAACCCACCCCGACACGATCGCAGGGCACCGGCCCGGATATTACTCTGCCGATGATCTGACCGACCGCGTATCCTTTCAGCACAGCGCCATCAGCCCCTGGACCTTGTTAGAGGGCGCTGTGGGCGTCTACACCCTGTCCTCGCAACTTGGGTTCGAGGCCATATTGGCCGGTCACAAACCCCGCGTCTTCGGCCAACCGTTTTACGCCGGTTGGGGTCTTACCCAAGACGAAGCCCATTTCCCAAGACGCCAACGAAACCTAACGCGCGCGCAACTCTTCGCCGCCACCATGGTTCTTTATCCCAAGTGGTACGATCCCTATCGGGATCAGCTGTGCGAATTCGAATCCGTGCTGGACACGCTTGAAGGTCTGACCCGCGCCTGGCGACAAGATCACAAGGGCTGGACGGCATCCGGGATGCGGCTTTGGAAACGCAGGCACCTGCAGCACATGTTTGGGCGCGAGAAAAAGGTAAAATTCACGCCTGACGTTCCCGAAAACCCAGATCGTCCCCACATGGTTTGGGCGCGGCACGGCCGTGATATGGAAAAGGTCACACGGGTCGAGGATGGCTTCGTTCGGTCCCGTGGGTTGGGGGCCAGCCTTGTGCCGCCTCTGTCGCTGTCGCTGGATGACCTTGGGATCTATTACGACCCGACCAAACCCAGCAGGCTGGAAGAGATGATCGCCAAGCGTGAAACCCTGCGGCCGGATCAGGAATTGCGGGCCCAGCGGTTGGTGACACAGATCATAGCTGGAGCGGTTAGCAAATATAACACCGGCGGCCCGGTTCCGGACTTGCCAAAAGGTCACCGCATTCTGGTGCCCGGACAGGTCGAGGACGATGCCTCGATCCTGTTTGGAACCAGCACCGTTCGCACCAATACTGAACTTCTGCGCACGGCCCGCGAGATGAACCCGACCGCCGTTCTGATCTATAAACCGCATCCCGATGTCGAAGCTGGCCTGCGTGAAGGTGAGGCCGAGGCTGAGGGGCTAGCAGACCTGATCGTCACGAACACCGATCCCGCCGCATTGTTGGGTGAGGTTCAGGAGGTCTGGACCATGACCTCTCTGCTAGGGTTCGAGGCGCTGATGCGCGGATTGCCGGTCACAACGCTCGGTGCACCCTTTTATGCTGGTTGGGGTTTGACGCAGGATTTGGGGTCCGTCCCCGCCCGTCGTGGTGCACGGCCCTCCCTGCTGGGATTGATCCATGCCGCACTGATCGATTACCCGAGGTATATGGACCCTGTCACCGGCATGCCCTGCCCTCCGGAAGTGGTATTGGAAAGGCTGACAGACGGCTACCAGAGCCGATCTGGCCCCGGCCTTAGACTGCTCTCGAAACTACAGGGCGTTTTCGCAACACAGGCGCATCTCTGGCGCCGTTAGCGCAATGCCCGCGCCCAGCGATGCATCACGTCCTGACCGATGATGCGGGTCTCCAGCAGCTCAAACCGCGGGGCCTCATCCAGTCGATCCATACCAAGCGCCCCGATGGCAGGCAAACCTTCGGCACCAATCGCAAGCCCGGCACTGAAGCCGATCAACTCATCAACCAGTTCATCCACCAAAAGCGACGCAGCCAGGGACGATCCGCCCTCGCAAAAGACGCGGGTCAAACCCTCCTGCCCCAACTGCAGCAACAGGTCAGCGGCATCAATGTGATGATCGCGTAACGCGCAGGGGATAAGCCTTGCGCCCAGTCCTTCCCACGCTTTTGCACGTTCGGCATCCGGTGACGGACCATGGCACAACCACACCGGAATTTTCGAGGCGGTGCGTGCCAGTTGACCCATCAACGGGATATCCAGATGGCGCGAAACGACGACGCGCACAGGCTGACGTTCAATCCCAAGATCCCGAACTGTCAGAGAGGGGTCGTCTACACGCGCCGTACCTGCCCCAACCATAACAGCATCATGCGTTGCCCGCATGGCATGAACAGCCCGCCGCGAGGTCTGACCCGTAATCCACTGACTATGGCCGCTTTCGGTCGCAATGCGCCCGTCAAAACTGCTGGCCAGTTTAAGCGTGACAAATGGCCGGCCCTGTTCGGTCTTTAGAAAGAAACCGGCGTGGTCGCGGGCCGCCTGATCCGCAAGAACACCGGTTGTCACGTCAATCCCAGCCTCGCGCAGCATGGCAAAGCCCTGCCCGGCAACACGCGGATCACTGTCTTCGATGGCTGAAACAACACGCGCCACACCGGCCTCAATCAAGGCCTGAGCGCAAGGCGGGGTCTGTCCGTGATGGGCGCAGGGTTCAAGCGAGACATAAGCAGTCGCGCCACGCGCCTGCGATCCCGCCTGTCTTAACGCTTCGGTTTCCGCATGTGGCCGACCACCAGGTTGCGTCCAACCACGCCCAACAATCCGCCCGTCCTGTACGAGTACGCAGCCAACGGATGGGTTGGGCCAGCACGTCCCCTGTCCGCGCCGCCCCAAGGCAAGGGCCAGCGCCATATATCGCTTATCTGTTTCGCTCACTCGTCCGTCGAAGGCTGCGGCGGGCGCAGTTCGTGGACAAACTCCTCGAAATCATCGGCCGCCTGGAAATTCTTATACACGCTTGCAAACCGAACATAGGCAACGGTGTCGATCCGCGCCAGAGCTTCCATAACAATTTCACCGATCTTGCTGGACGGAATGTCGGTATCGCCCATGCTTTCCAGCCGTCGCACAATACCCGAGATCATCTGATCAATGCGTTCCGGATCAATCGGGCGTTTCTGCATCGAGATACGGATCGACCGTTCCAGCTTGTCTCGATCGAAATCCTCGCGTTTTCCATTGGTTTTGATCACAACCAGATCGCGTAACTGAACGCGTTCATAGGTGGTGAACCGTCCGCCGCAAGCCGGGCAGAAACGGCGCCTGCGGATCGCGACATGATCCTCTGCCGGGCGTGAATCTTTGACCTGAGTGTCGATATTTCCGCAAAACGGGCAGCGCATCCGCCGTCTCCTCGTCTCTTGTTCCGCCTCTTTTAGTAAGCGCTGTGGCCCACTTATCCACAACTATAGGGCAGCCTCTAGGATTTGGGTAGTCGGAAATTTTTACCGCTAAATAAAGGGGTCACGCGAAATGCGCAGCGACGCGTCGGTTGTGTGATTGGGTCCGGTGTTCAAACAGATAAACGCCCTGCCATGTCCCCAGCATGGGCACCCCTGCGGCGACAGGAATGCCCAAGGACACAGGCAGCAACGCAGCTTTGATATGTGCTGGCATATCGTCTGGCCCCTCATAGGTGTGCCTTAAATACGCCATCGACGGATCATCCGCCGGTGGCACTAGACGTTCGAAAAAGGCCTGCAAATCCGTCCGCACCTCGGGGTCCGCATTTTCCTGAATGGCCAGAGAACACGAGGTATGGCGCACAAACAGGGTCAACAATCCGTCGCGACCGCTTGGGGCAAGCCAGTCTCGTATACCCGAGGTGAACTCATACAGCCCCGGCCCCTGCGTTGAAATTATAAACTCGGTCTGCAAAACGCGGGTCTTACCTTCTTTAATCAAAAATTGGCTGCCGGAAACACAGGCCATTCGCGTTCTGGACGGACCTGCTCTGCCCCGGCTGGAAACCAATGGAAACAAAGCTTGTGCTCTGCTCGACATTTGCTGGAGGGGTCAACGAGAATTGGACCGCCGTGCGGCGACCGGTGGCTTCGCTTGGGCCATATCCACGCACAACATAGATATTCTGCTGCCACCCTGCCCCCAAGCTGCGACGAGCAAAATCTGCAGCAGCGCACCAATAGCCATCCACATCCCTACGCGCGCGCGGGATCACCTCAAACACTTTGTCGTTTACTGCAACAGTCTGAAAACCGTTTGGTGCTGCTGTCACCGCCCCCGGTTCAAACAACGTGGCGGCGGCCAGAACCGCAGATGTGATCACTTTTTTCATAATGCTACTCTCTCATGTTTCTTGATAAATATTAAAGTAGATTGCAGGAGGCCATGGCAAAGCCACCTCACGTTCATTTCAGGCATTGTTCCTATTTACGTGAACCGGCATCAGCCAGCCCCGATATCGGATCAGTTGACCCAACATCGGCATTTCTGCCGAAACATCGAACCGAAACCGGCCTTGATCATCCTGCCATTCCACCGTCGCCGAACGCGGTAAAAGAAAGTTTGGGCATGGCACCCCCAATAGAGTGAGGCGCAGGATGTTTAAATGCAGCTTTTGACCTCGAACCTGTGGGCGCATCCAGATGGTCAGCCCTCCGATCCTCTCTTTCACGCACCGCCTGTCTGCGTCGTAGACCAGATGAGACAGCGTCTCATGCCCGCCAAAATCCCTGAGCCATTCCCATTCCTGGCCATTGAGTTTGGTTCGAATGCGGACCGTCTGAGTATCTGCAGCGGGGGGAAACCCACCCAACCACAATGACAAAGAGGTCAACCACCCGGTTCCTCTTTGGATGCTGCATAATCCTGTAAACTCTGCCGTTTCACTGTGGAATTTTCGAACCGCATCCGGCACCTCAGAATTGGCTGGAAGGGCCTGCAGAAATGGGTCCGGCCTCACGCATACCCTCCGGGGAAGAACCGCGCTTTCATGGATGAATCCGGAACCAGGCACGTGTCGAACCGTCCAAAGAATGCAAATCGGTGGCGCGCGATGAAATGATAAAGCGGATCCTTCAAAAACCGCGGAAGAAATCGACAGGCCGACAGAACAGGCCACAAAGCGGGTAAGCTGCGCATTGCAGCAGCAAAAGCAACCAAGCGCTGATGCACAACACCGTCAACGATCACAAGATTGGTTTCAAACTCGTCGGTGGGCAGGCCGAGTTGCCGGTAAAGGCTTTGTCCTATGGGGGACTGGGCAATTACAAACTTGAACCGCTTCTTTGTGTCAGCCCACAGCATGAACCTGAAAAACCGAGAACACAGCACGCATTCTCCATCAAAAACGATGAGGTTCTGCTCGGTTCCCACATCTGAGATCGCCCAGTCTTGCATTGGATACCAGATCAATTTCGCCACAACCGGACCGTGCCATTGAAGGGTAAAATCCGCAATGCGACACGTAGGTTTTCAGATGAAACGTGCCGGGGAGCCACCGATCGCTAGTCTGAGACGACCGGAGCTCTACCCTCATCCCCATAAGGTGCTGACCCGACAACACGGGGTAACTATGCCTTTGCGCTGCTATATCCTTGCTGAAAAGTGCCAGAAACTTGTGAAAACCTGCCAGATGGGTTTGCCTGCACTCCTGCAAACTGGGTTCAAATTTTTCGCGAAAGCATTAAGAATTGGATATGGAACTTGATATTGCCAGAATTCAACACTTGACCCGAACGGTAGATGAGCGTTCGGGCGGCCCAGAGTTGGCAGACCAGCTTTTGGAACGCAGCGGTCTAAGCCGAGCGGCAATCGCTCCCCCCACTACAGTCTACAGTGCGCAAACTGAGGCGATGTTCATCAGATATGCCTGCGACGCTATGCGCGACATAACTTTTGCCGCCTATGCGGGTTCAAAAGTCAGTTCGGCCTCTAGCATTACGGCCTATATCAGCAAGTACTCTCGTGACCTCCGACAGGTGTTTGAAAACACAACCCGCTTCTCTCGCATCATAGATCCCACAATCACCTTCAGTCTGCGCCATGCCGGGAATTTTGTGTCCTTCGAGGCGGATTGGGAAGACGCAAGTTTTGCCCGGTATCACAGACGCACAGAGTTTTTGATGTTTGGGACACTGGCGCGAATGCGGAACCTGACGCAGTCAGACTTCCACCCCATAGCAATTCGCTTTCAACACGAGGTTGGAGAGAAAAGAAACCTATTTCAAAAGCTTGCAGGATTTTCGGTAGAGTTTGGAGCAGAAAACCTAGAGATTGTTCTGTCGCCTTCATCTCTGGATCTTCCCGTGCCCACATATGACCCGATGCTTCGTGAGCATCTGATTGAGTACGGGGAACGCGTCCTGGCAGAGCGGGCCTCGCCTAAGCAAAAATTGCGGGCGCAGGTCGAGGGTCTGATTACACGTTCGATGCCGGGGAATTTTCCGCAAGCCGATGACATAGCAGCCAATCTCGGCATGAGCCCGCGAACATTTGCGCGTCGGCTAAAGGATGAAGGGTCAAGCTATCGAGAGATCGCAGACGATCTGCGCTGTGATCTGGCCCAAACTTTCATCACCAACGGTATGCAGCTATCTGAAATTGCATTCTCACTTGGCTACGCAGACCAACCCGCCTTTTCCACCGCTTTCAAACGGTGGACGGGTCGCGCGCCCAGCGCTTTCCGCAGCCGCCTGGACCCGTAATCGTAACTTTGAGGTAGCCGGGGGTCGTCAGCCTTGCAGCCTCGCCCCGGCCCGTCCCATGAGTGGACATTGAGGATATAGGAAGACGCGCAGCGGGCTTCTTGTGAGTTCTCGCCAAATTGATGTTTCTACAAGCCACCGTGAACAGTGGTTTCAAACGAAAAAGGCGCCTCGGTCGAGGCGCCTTTTCTAGGTTACTGATCCAGGAACGACCGCAACTTTCGCGACCTGCTGGGGTGTTTCAGTTTTCGCAACGCCTTCGCCTCGATCTGACGGATACGTTCGCGCGTCACGCTGAACTGTTGGCCGACCTCTTCCAGAGTGTGGTCAGTGTTCATACCGATGCCAAACCGCATCCGCAGAACCCGTTCTTCTCGCGGGGTAAGTGAGGCCAGAACACGCGTGGTCGTTTCCTTGAGGTTTTCCTGAATAGCACTGTCCAGCGGCAGCACAGCATTCTTGTCCTCGATGAAATCGCCAAGCTGGCTGTCTTCTTCGTCGCCAATCGGCGTTTCCAGGCTGATCGGTTCCTTGGCGATCTTCATCACCTTGCGGACCTTCTCCAGCGGCATCTGCAGCTTTTCGGCCAGTTCTTCCGGCGTCGGCTCGCGGCCGATTTCATGCAGCATCTGACGACCGGTCCGAACCAACTTGTTGATCGTCTCGATCATATGGACCGGGATACGGATCGTGCGTGCCTGATCCGCGATGGACCGGGTGATCGCCTGACGGATCCACCAGGTGGCATAGGTCGAGAACTTATACCCGCGGCGGTATTCGAACTTGTCTACGGCCTTCATCAGGCCAATGTTACCTTCCTGAATAAGATCAAGGAATTGCAGACCACGGTTCGTGTATTTTTTGGCGATCGAGATCACCAGACGCAGGTTGGCTTCGACCATTTCTTTCTTGGCCTGGCGCGCCTCTTTCTCGCCTTTCTGGACCTGCTGTACGATGCGGCGGAATTCGCTGATGTCCAGGCCAACATATTGCCCGACCTGAGCCATATCGTTGCGCAGTTCCTCGACCTTGGAGGTCGAGCGTTCGATGAACATCTGCCAGCCCCGGCCCGGCTTTTCAGCCATCTCAGCCAGCCAGTTCGGGTCTAGTTCACGCCCACGATAGGCGTCAACAAATTCGCGACGGTTGATGCGGGCCTGATCCGCCAGCTTCACCATCGAGCTGTCCAGCGACATGATCCGACGATTGATGCCATAGAGCTGGTCGATCAAAGCATCGATCCGGTTGTTGTGCAGATGAAGGCCGTTCACCAGCTCGACAATCTCGGCGCGCAGCTTCTGATAGGTCGCTTCGTCCGTGTCGCTGAATGTGCCGTCTTCGTTCAGGGTTGCCGAAATCCGGCTGTCCTGCATTTCGCTCAGCATCGCAAAATCAGTCGAAATACGCTCGAGCGTAGTCAGAACCTGATCTTTCAGAGCAGCTTCCATAGCAGCCAGCGACATGTTCGCCTGCTCGTCTTCGTCATCGTCATCATCGGTCGCAATCGGGTTGCCATCGGCATCCAGCTCGGGGCCTTCTTCTTTGGCGGGCTTTGCGGCCTGCACGGTCGAAGTGTCGACGACCGGCTCTTCGACATCGCCGTCTTCGTCCATCTGATTGCCGAAAGTGGCCTCCAGATCAATGACGTCGCGCAGCAGAATGTCTTCGGACAGCAATTCATCATGCCAGATCGTAATCGCCTGGAAGGTCAGCGGGCTTTCACAAAGCCCCAGGATCATCGTATTACGACCAGCCTCGATCCGCTTGGCGATAGCAATCTCGCCCTCACGGCTGAGCAGTTCGACCGAACCCATTTCGCGCAGATACATGCGCACCGGGTCATCGGTACGATCAAGCTTTTCGGCGGCGGCACCGGCCAGCGTGACCTCACGGTTGCTTTCCGTTGTGATCAGGTCGGTCGAGCCTTTATTCTCTTCCTCTTCCGCCTCTTCATCTTCGATGATGTTGATCCCCATCTCGGACAGCATCGACATAACGTCTTCGATCTGTTCCGAGCTGACCTGATCAGGCGGCAGGACCTGATTGAGCTGGTCGTAGGTGATGTAGCCTTTCTCACGAGCCTCGGCGATCATCTTCTTGACCTGAGTCTGGCTCATGTCCAGCGAGATTTCCTGTTCCTGCTCGTCGGATTTGCTGTCTTCGTTTGTATCCTTGGCGGCCATTCAATGCTCCTGCAGGGATGGGTGATTCGATTGAACCGAATCATTAGCGCGTTGAAGTGATTCGGCCACCCGTTTACCTGTTTTTCTTTTCCAGTGCCTTACGAAAACACCACATTACCGGCGTTTTCGCTCGAAATTGATACCTGACATGATTGCCTTAAACGCATCCTTCTCGTCGCGGTTGATTCGCGCACCATTGTCAGCGATGTCGAAAACGGCCCTGTCTTCATTCTGGCTTCGGCTTGTTCTGTTGCGCTCTTCGGCAGCTTGCGCCAAGCGATAGGTCAACGCTTCATCGTCCAGATCAGACAGCTCCTCTGCGGCTTCGGCAATCTCTGCGTCCAGACCCCTGAGAGCTTTGATTTTGGCGAGTTCCTCAGCCAATGTCATTTCGGCCTTTTCAACGTCGCCCGGTTTATTCACGCAGGGGATCACTGCGACATGGCGAAGGGCCAGCAAGTTTTCAAGGGCGTGATGTCCCAAAGTTTCCGCAATATGTTGTTTGAGGTTCTCAGGATCATCTATCGCGTGCCGCAGAATGGCATCGCGCAGGCCCGCGTGATCTTGGTCACGGCACTCCATTTCTTCCAGTTGGTGCTCAAACTGCACCACGACTTGGGGGTTCAATGCGGCGATGGCTAGAATGGCGGCTTCGCGCATCTGGATATCGGCATTGTCGGATGATGCCAGGAATGACGCCCGCGCGCCCGGTGTGGCCGGTTGCGGTTGGGGCTTCCATTTCCCGCGTGTTTGCCAGGTGCGGTTTTGTGGCTGCCTTTGAGGGCGAAACAGCTGCCAGCGCAGGTCTTTGATCTCTTGCCCGTAATGCGACCGGATCGACGGGTCACGGATCAGCTTGATCTTGTCGCGCAAGACCTTGTCCAAAGCTGCTTTGCGTTCGGGGCTGTCGAACACCTTGCCTTCGGTTTCGCGCTGCCACAGCAGCCTGACCATTGGCATGGCCTCTTCCAATACCGTCTGCACTGCCGTTGGACCATCGGCCCGCAACAGATCATCGGGGTCTTTGCCCTCGGGCATCAGCGCAAAGCGCAAGGACTTTCCTGCCTCAAGCAGCGGCAGGGCCAGATCGACCGCCCGCATCGCAGCACGCAAACCCGCCGTGTCGCCATCCAGCGCAATGATCGGCTCGTCCGAGATACGCCACAGCAGTTGCAACTGATGCTCGGTGATTGCGGTACCCAATGGGGCCACCGATGCGCCAAAACCGGCCTCGGCAAGCGCGATCACATCCATATATCCTTCGGCCACGATCAATGGCTGCCCTTTGCCGGCAGCCTGCCGCGCGGGGCCTTGGTTATAGAGGCTGCGCCCCTTGTCGAACAGTTCAGTTTCGGGCGAGTTCAGATATTTCGCATTGTCATTGGGGTCCATCGCTCGGCCACCGAACGCAATGCAACGCCCGCGCGGATCCCGGATCGGATACATGATCCGGTTCCGAAACGTGTCATAGGGCTTTTTACCTTTGTTCGAGGGTTTCGCCAGACCCGCACCAAGGATCAGATCTTCGGCAACGTTCTTGCCGCGTAGGTGATCCCAAAGCGCCTGCCAACCGTCGGGAGCAAAGCCGATTTCCCACCGATCCAGCGTCTGCACTTTCAAGCCGCGCCGCGCCAGATAATCGCGCGCCTCCCCACCTGCCCCTGTTTTCAGCTGCAACCGAAAGAACTGCACCGCCTGTTCCATCACCTCGGCCAGTTGCGTGCGACGATCCTGTTTCTCTTGCGCCTTGGGGTCACGTTCGGGCATCGGCATTCCGGCTTCACGCGCGAGAATTTCGACCGCTTCGATGAACGAGACATTCTCGGTCTCTTTCACGAAGCTGATCGCATCCCCTTTGGCATGGCAGCCAAAGCAGTAATAGAAACCCTTTTGGTCATCGACGTGGAACGATGCTGTCTTCTCGTGATGGAACGGGCACGGAGCCCACATGTCGCCCTTGCCCTGATTGGACTTGCGCGCGTCCCACATGACTTTGCGCCCGACGACCTGAGACAAGCTCAGCCGGGTGCGCAACTCATCCAGAAAACCGGGTGGTAATGACATGGGTTAAACCTGACAGAAACAGCAACGCGCGCCAAGGGGAAGGCGCGCGTTTGTCCGCAAAGAAATCGCAAGGTTTGGATTACTGCTGCAGGCACAGCTCCATCCACGTGGCGCCGAGATCCTTTTTGCGCACATCGCGCATCTTCTGCTCATAGACCCAAGGGGTGATCAGCGGGATCGCGGCATTATAGTTCGCGGGCCAAGTCGGACCTGTATCGGCCACGGCTTGCGGCACGTCGCGCTCTTTCACGCGGTCAAGTCGCGCCTGCTGGATCGCCGCCACGACATCCGCCTGATGCTGGCAGCTTTGTTCTTTTGTTTCCTGAGCAGCCAGAGGTGTGGCCAGTAAAATAGCCGCAACGGCAATACGCAACATGGTGGTCTCCGGGATTCGTTCTCGTCGCTGAAGTCTACTGCCGGGCGCGGATGCGCGCCATCGTCGAATTGCATCTTGCGCAGCCCTGTTGCGCCTTGGTCCTGCGGGCGAGGGATCAGATGCCAACCGCCCGCAGAGAGTATTGTCAAAGCCCCTTAGCGCGGTAGCTTTTCGAGACACGGTCAATGGCCACGATGTAGGCCGCGGTCCTCAGATCCTCGACATCGTCGCGACTGTGCCAGACTTCACGCATCGACTGGTAAGCAATCCGCATGGTGTCATCGAGCCCCGAACGAACCAGCTCAAGCTCATCCGCACCTTTCAGGTATTTCGCCTTGAAGTTCGGAGACATGGACCAGGCATCGCCCAGATAGCGGTCCAGCCGTTCCAGTTCACTGACGATCAGCTCGTGCCGCGACTCTTCCTGACGACGCTGCATGCGGCCAAACCGGATATGGCTTAGGTTCTTAACCCATTCGAAATACGAAACGGTCACACCGCCAGCATTTGCGTACATATCAGGAATGATCACGACGCCCCTATCGCGCAGAACTTCATCTGCACCAGCTGTCACCGGGCCGTTTGCAGCTTCGATGATCAACGGGGCCTTGATGCGATCGGCATTATCAAGGTTGATCACACCTTCCAGCGCCGCCGGGATTAGGATGTCGCACTCTTCTTCCAGCACGGCCCCTCCCTCGGCGGAATGGGTGGCGTCGGGATAATCGCTGACGCCGCCATGCTTGACAATCCATTGGCGAACCGACTCGACGTCGATCCCGTCCGGATTATACAGCGCTCCGTCCCATTCAATGATGCCCACGATACGAGAGCCGTCTTCCTCGCTTAGGAACTTGGCAGCGTGGTATCCCACATTCCCCAAGCCCTGAACAATAATGCGCTTGCCGTCCAACTTGCCCGACAGCCCTGCCTTTTGAATGTCCTCAGGATGGCGGAAAAACTCGCGCAGCGCATATTGAATGCCGCGGCCCGTGGCCTCGACCCGTCCGGCAATACCGCCAGCATTCAGCGGCTTGCCTGTCACGCAGGCGCGCGCGTTGATGTCAGTTGTATTCATCCGGGCGTATTGGTCCGCCATCCACGCCATTTCACGCTCACCCGTCCCCATATCCGGGGCTGGCACGTTCTGTGACGGGTTGATCAGGTCGCGCTTGGCCAACTCATAGGCGAACCGGCGGGTGATCTGTTCAAGCTCATGCTCTTCGTATTGGCGTGGGTCGATACACAACCCACCCTTTGATCCGCCAAACGGCGTTTCGACCAGAGCGCATTTATAGGTCATCAGCGCCGCCAGCGCTTCGACTTCGTCCTGGTTCACTGCCAGGGCAAAGCGAATGCCGCCTTTCACCGGCTCCATATGTTCGGAATGCACCGACCGATATCCGGTGAATGTGTGTATGTCACCGCGCAGCCGGACGCCGAAGCGTACAGTATAGGTGGCGTTGCAGACCCTTATCTTTTCTTCAAGGCCCGGAGGCAGATCCATCAGGGACGCTGCCCTGTTAAACATTAGATCTACACTCTCTCGAAAGCTGGGTTCTTTTGTGGCCGTCATTTAAACCTCCGTGCCGGCGAACGACTTGCGTTCTGACGTTTTGTCGCACCCCTTTGCTAAACGATCAATGTTTAAGCAGAAATAAAATCTCAAGTTACGGGGAAATATTCGAACTCTGGCTGAGTCGCCAAACCCAGACATTATCCGCCGAATTGTTCACGCATCGAATACAGCCCCGCGCAACGGTCCGGAATTATCCCTCAATTTCCCTCAAACCAGCCAAAACTGGGCCCTTTTCGCCCAATTCCCGCCACGTTTCGCAGTTAATTTCCATACGTTAACTTTTCCTTAGCAGCTTTGGATGTCTGCTCAGCGAGGTCTGCAAGATGAAAATGCCCAAGTTTCTACGCGAAAGCAAAAGCGGCACTAAATCCGCGCTAAGCGCGCGCCGGTTCGCAAAAAGCGAAGACGGTACATTCACAATCTTTGTATTGTTGGGTTTCCTGGTGATCTTAGCTTCGACAGGAGCTGGCGTTGACCTAATGAATTTTGAACGCGACCGCGCCAATCTACAATCGACATTGGACCGCGCCGTTCTTGCGGCCGCTGACCTTGATCAGAAAATGCCCGCACGTGAGATTGTCGATGCCTATTTCGAGAAGGCCGGGCTGGGCGGCAAAATCACTTCTGTCGTGGTGGAAGAAGGCTTTGGATCACGCAAAGTATCAGCCACCGCAGAGGCGACCATCAAAACCCACTTTATGCATTTCTCTGGCGTAAAGAACTTAACCGCGAACGCGGCCAGCACGGCTGTCGAAAGCATTGGTGCTGTTGAAATCTCGCTGGTTCTCGACATCTCAGGCTCAATGAACAACTATTCGAGTTCTGGTGGGAAGAGCAAAATTGCGCTTCTGCAGGATGCGGCCACTGAATTTGTCACGCTGATGCTGGATTCAGATGATCCGAACCGCACGGGCATTTCGATCTCGATCGTGCCTTACGCGACTCAGGTCAACGCTGGTGAACCCATCCTGAGCAAATTCACCAACGTTACAGCAGAGCACAACTACTCCCATTGTGTGAACTTTATCCCGGAACAGTATAGCGACACAGACCTGGAGCGTGATGACACGCTGGAACGCACCGCGCATTTTGACCCCTTCACCTATTCCGAAGGCTCGATCAGAACACCGGTTTGCCCGGTCCGCGATGGCAGTGCGATTACGCCTGTTACCGATAATCTGGAGGCATTGACCAAACAGATCAAGGCGTTGACTGCAACCGGGAACACCTCGATAGATGTCGGCATGAAATGGGGCGTGGCCTTCCTGGACCCAAGCGTTCGTGGCATTGTGAGCGACCTGGCTGACGACAACATCGTTCCAAATCACTTCCGGACCCGCCCGTCAGACTATAACTCTGACATCTTGAAAATTGTAATCGTAATGACCGATGGTCAGAACACGGACCAGTATATGCTGAACCCGTCCCTTCGGGAGGGCTTGTCGGATGTCTGGTACAATGCTGAGGCCTCCGAATACACAGTCTACCATTCGCAGGGTCGCCCGAACTTTTTCTGGCCACAGCAGAACACGTGGGCGGACCATCCGTTCGGCAATCCTGATCCAGAGACACCAGCCAACGAAGAATTGGGTACGGCTGTTCGCCTGACCTATCCAGAACTTTTCAACCGTGTGTCGTTGGCCTGGAATGCAAGATATAACTATTACTGGCAGTCAAGTGCATGGGCCGAGTGGTACTCGAAAGCGTATGCCAAAGTTGAAACTTCGGCCAAGAACCAGCGCACCAAGCATATTTGTGACGCAGCCAAAGATGAGGGCGTCATTGTCTATGGCATCGCCTTCGAAGCACCCAGAGCCGGGTACAAAACCATCAAGGACTGTGCCAGCTCGGACAGCCATGTATACAATGTGAACGGTTTGGACCTGGAAGACGCATTTGCTTCTATCGCGTCGTCGATCAGAAAACTGCGGTTGACCCAATGATCGGAGCCCTTGTTTCAAAGCTGCGAAGCCTGAAACGCAGGGAAGATGGGGCGGTCACCGTCGAGTTTGTGATCATCTTCCCGGCTTTCATGTTCTTCATCCTGAGTGCGATGGAGTATTCGGTGGTCACCTTGCAGCAGGCGATGTTAGAGCGGGCTGTGGACCAGACAGTTCGCGACATTCGCCTCGGCACGGGCACCAACCCAACGCATGATCAGATCAAAGATACGATCTGTGATCGCGTCGTAGTGATCAAACGCTGTACCACCAACTTGCAGCTGGAGATGCTGCAACAAAGCGCGTTTGTCGGGTTGAACCTTCCGCCTGTTCCGGATTGCACTGACAATTCTGAAGAAGTGAACCCAGTTCGCGCTTTCGAAAATGGCCTTTCGAACGAGTTGATGATCCTTCGGGCCTGCGCAAAGGTCGATCCGATTTTCCCTACATCGGCGATGGGGCGTATTTTGTCGGATGAATCAGGCCAGATCGAACTTACCGCGACAACTGCCTTCGTACAGGAGCCTCTGTAAGCCTATGTTTTTCATTTCAAAGCTCCGGAATCTTCTGAAATCCAAGACGAAAGACGAGAGTGGGGTACTCACGGTTGAGGCTTTGCTTGTCTTTCCGATGCTGGTTTGGACGATCACAGGCGCTTTCACGTATTTCGACGGCTTCCGCCAAAGCGCATCTAACCTGAAAGCGGCATATACCGTTGGCGATTTGATCTCTCGCGAGACCGGCACGATCACGGACACTTATATCACCTCATTGCATTCGCTGCTGGTGGCGATGGTCAACACCCGATCACAGATGAATCTGCGCGTGTCGCTGGTTGTGTTCGACGAAGAGGATGATCGTCATTACGTCAGATGGTCAACGGCGCGCGGTTACGACAGCATCTGGACCGACGACAATATCGACCGCATGCGTGATAACCTGCCGCCTATGCCGAACCAGGACACGCTGATCATTGTTGAAACGGCGAATGCGTACATTCCGGTCTTTGACTCGATCTATGGGGTAGATTACCTCAAAGGCAACCATGTCTTTGAAAATTTCGTCTTTACACGCCCGCGCTTTACCAATGAGGTTGCGGCAAATGTGTCCGGCGTTGTTGAAATTGAGGAAAATCCCGACGGGTCTGGCGAGATCGGTGAAATCGAGGACCCCGGCACAGGGGATTCCGGTGCGAGTGCGGAAAGCGCAACGAACTAGGACAGGGTTGACCTCTTAGTACCTTCAACCCCGCCTTCGAATACCCAGTGTACGGCTAAGATCTGACCTAGCCGCGCTCTGCCACCATCACAGACAAAATCTCGGACATGAATTTGGTTTCGGCGGCGGATGTCATGCCGCCGATGCCAACGCGGCGTCCCAGGCGCCACCACAGCCCCGGCGCCCATCTATTTGTACCTGATTGCCGGGTTGTTACCAGAAAGCCATTCGACGGCTTGAAGGCAAACGCGCCTCTTTCGACGGTTTCAATGTCTTCTATTGCGGCGATCGGCTGCCCTGCCCCGGTTCTGAGTTCGGTCTCAGTCAGCTCGATCCAATCCGAGGTTGCCTGCCACATGCGATAGGCCAGCCAGAAGGACGCCGCGCCTACCACAAACAGGAATGCCTGCCAGGATGGCTCCGGCGGCGCGGCAAGCGCGACGAAAACAACCAGAAAGCCCACGGTCGACAACATTCCGACACCCATCCACCGCCTGGGTGATGAGGCTTTGACCACGGCCAGAACTTCTTGTTGCATTTGCTGCTCTCCCACTTTGCAGTTGGGTTTAGCCACTTTCCCAGCCAAACAACAGAGGCGAACGCACCTGCTGAATTTCGCACAGGTTGCGTGTTTCAGCGCAAATTGACCCGCCATGGCAGTGCGGTACATCTTCCCCATAGCAACAGGAGCGCAGCAATGTCCCTCAGACCGACTTTGGAAACCCGAAAGGCCATACCGACGATGGAGGGAGCAGGCGTTAAACTGCACCGCGCTTTCGGCTTTCAGGATCCGTCGGAACTGGATCCTTTTCTGCTGTTCGACGACTTTCGCAATGAACGCCCGCAGGACTATCAGGCTGGATTTCCATGGCATCCGCATCGCGGGATCGAGACGATCACCTATGTCCTGTCCGGCTCGGTTGACCATTCGGATTCACTTGGCAATAACGGAACACTTGGCGCGGGTGATGTGCAGTGGATGACGGCAGGGTCCGGAATCCTGCATCAGGAAATGCCCAAGGGGAGCCAAACCGGCCAAATGCACGGGTTTCAGCTGTGGGGCAATCTACCCGCGGCCCAAAAGATGACAACACCGCGATATCAGGACGTGCCGCGCAAAGAGATCCCTGAAATCATGGACGATGACGGAACCGTTGTCCGTGTGATCGTGGGGACGTTTTGGGGCAAGACAGGCCCAGTCGACGGCATCGCCGCCGACCCTCAGTATCTTGACATCCAAATTCCGGCAGGCGTGAAGAAGACCTTCCCCATAGACACCTACCGTCGCGCATTTGCATATGTATTCGAAGGCGCGGGCGCCTTTGCTGATGCCTCGCGGCCTGCGGGGGTCCTTTTGGAAAAAGAAGTTGGCGGCCAAGAGGTGAACATTCGTGACATGTCGGGAGACCGAACACTGGTTCGGTTTGGGAGTGGTGACGAAGTGACCGTTCAGGCAGGTCCGGAGGGTGTCCGGTTCCTGCTGATTTCCGGCGCACCGATCAATGAGCCGGTCGCGTGGCACGGCCCCATCGTCATGAACACCCGGACCGAGCTGGAACAGGCTTTTCGCGAATTGCGCAACGGGACGTTTATTCGGCCGGCACATTGAC